>JASHRC010000196.1 GCA_030037525.1 Candidatus Acidiferrales bacterium
CTGATTCCCGTGCGCGTTTCATCGGCGAACCCTTGTTTTGCCGCTCGAACCTCGAAGCGCCCTGAAGGCAGGCCGGACGCCTGATAGTGCCCCCCGCCGTCGGTTGCGATCGTGCGCGTTTCAGCTGTGTCGAGGCTCTTGATTGTCACCGCGACACCGGGAAGGGCTGCGCCGGTTTGGTCCGTCACCACGCCGGAAAGGCTCGCTCCGGTTTGGGCCCACGCCGGGAACGTCCCCATCGCAAGCCACAAAAGCAGCAAGAAGGATTGGGCCAGCGGCAGTGAGGCAGCCGTTGGAACGGCGCCGGCCCGCGTCAAAGCTTTCCATCGCCTCCCGTACTGGAAGAGGATCCGCGAGCGGTTAGAGCGTTTCACGATGGACCACCTTTCCTGAGAATTTCCGATTGGATTGCATCGCTCGAAAGTCGGCGATGGACCGCGAATTTACGCGTTTCTTTTAGATATGTCAAACTCATTTAATCCGATTTTCTTGCGAGAGCACGTCGCACGTGGAGTTGCGAGTGAGAGGAGGAATCGCGCGAAAAGGGGAAGTTACGGCCGGATGATCGTGATGGCTGTTGACTTTATCGGAGGGGCCACGCTCTGGCTATCTTTCAAGCGCATTCCCCGAACCGCATCGGCGCATATGATGAACGGAATCCGTTGACTGCCGGCCGAAATGGTCACCTGCCCCTGCAGGCCGTCGACTCCTATGTCGGTCACGCGGCCGACAACATGGTTGCGCCCGCGGGTTCGTCGAAAGTTATTACTTCGCCATTTCAATGTCTCTACCCTCGCCCGCTCGACGATTTCTTTTTCAGGATCCGGCAATGTCGCGCGCATGAAGAGTCGACATCGAGCTCGTGTTGCGTCGACCCATAAAGTGGTACATGAGGGAGATCTTGGTTTGGCCCGGCCCACGGTGGGAGGTCCTGGAAAAGGCTGGACGAAACTTGGGGCATTTCGTATTCCTCTAAGCCATGACGATCTCAAGGCGCAATCGGTTGGAAGGATAAGGTCAGCGAGGTTCAGCTCGACCGAGTCATGGCTCACGTTGTCATCTGCGTCGAAAGCAACTTGATTGAGAGCGTAATGACGCGACGCAGAATCAAGTCCGTCGAAGTAATGCCGGAAAAGAAGTAGTCCGTCCTCTCTCGTCAGCCACATACGATCTAAACCGTCGATATATGGCGTTTATCAAGATATATAACCGTGGTAGACTGTGATGCGCAAGGGAGGCCGAAGGTCGGCGACATCGTCGAGATATCTGCGATGGAGACCCAGTACGCAAAAGAAAACGCAAAATTCGAGATCATATCAGTACACCCTCGAACTGGTCTTGCGAGGCGAATGCCGACGGCAAGCATCCGTACATCCGCATGACCTTGCAATGTTTCAGTGAGCACCCGCGCGGCGAACCGTCACTCTGGAAGGGGCACAGCGTACATCCTAAATCGACGAGAGGGTAAGTTCGGAGGCGCGGGACAAATGGCCGTTGCCAATCACTACGTCGTCTGCGAGCAGTCAGTCGCCTGGTTCAACGCGCGCGGCGACGATCGGTACTTCTACGAGTGTTCCGATCGCCTGGATGAACTATTCGCAGCAGGCTGGAGACTGATCGACTCGCGAGGGGATACTGCCTCGGTGGGTTGGTGGCGCGTGGAACTTCTCAAGACCCGACTTTCCGAGTCGGCGCGAGCTTTTGGCGGAAGCTGATGCCACTCTTGTTGGTTCTTTGGCTGGCCGCCTTCGGACTTCCGATCGCCCAAGCTCAGTCGACGGCTGCTGGCGCGACCGACGTCGCGCTCGTCATAACGGGAGACGTTGGCAGACCGCTTTCGCTGTCTCTTTCCGACCTACAACGCCTTTCTCATACAACCCTCAAGGTGACCAATTCACATGAGGGCAGAGAGGAAACTTACGAGGGTGTCCTTCTCGGCCAATTATTGAAGATGGCTGGCCTTGCTCAAGGCGAGAAATTGCGTGGGAGCTTGATGGCTTCGTATCTGCTCGTACGGGGCAGGGACGGGTACCGCGTCGTTCTTTCCCTGGCTGAAACGGATTCCAGTTTTCAGAACGCGGAGATTCTTGTCGCCGACAGAATGAACGGTCAGCCCATTGGTTCTGACGCGGGACCGCTTCGACTGATTTTGCCGCACGATCTGCGCCCGGGCCGCTGGGTGAGGATGCTTCAATCGATAAACGTGGTGACCATTCCCAACTAACTCCCCTGTGAAAATCGGTCGGCGTCGTCAAGAGTGTTTTTAAGTTTTCACACACACACCTCTCCTGCTCCCAGACGTCGCCTAGGGGGCAAGACAGCAAATGGAAGCCGGGTTCTATATATATCGAATCGGCACCACGGTTGAGAGGCGAAAAGGCGCGACGAGGAATCAAAAAGAATTTGTATCCGCGCTCTCCCGAAGCGCGTCAGGAGAGCTTTTGCCTTCTCGCCAACGACCGATCATAGAAGCCGACGAGGAAGGTTCTGCTAGTACTCTAATCTCCCTTACCGGGGGCGTTCGGTATCTGAAGTTGCTGGGACTGTCGGTCGAGTGAATGCTTGTTGTCTGAACTATTGCGTTCGTATCCAACAACTCCATGTCGAAACGTCGGAAATCTTGTTCTGTTGTTTTACATAGTTTCCGACGGGTGAGTTCCAATCAATCACTTCGCCCTCCCGCAATGAGCCGGTGCTCGGGATGCCACTACACAAACTTTTTATGACGCACGTGGTCGGGATTTCGTGGATTTCGTAAGACCGAGTGGCAGGGTAAAAGTTCCGACAGGAGATGAGCCGAGAATGAACAACATGGGAATCGTTTCGAAATCGGTTGTTCGTCGCTGTGATTTTCGCGACCATGGCCTGCAACTGTTGCGGAGCTTCGGAGCTATCCCTCCAGGGATGAACTAGAGAGTCATTAATGACGACACCTTGGTCAGTGGCAGCGAACGTCCGACCCTTGAAAAACCACCAAGGAGCTTCACTGCAGAGCAACTTCTCATTGAGCCGGCAAATCATGTAACTGTAGCCTCGTTCTAGTTTTCCGCAGTCTGCCAGCATTTGAAACGTAAGAGTTCCGCTGCTCTCGATGAGGTACCGTCCTGTTCCAGTATAGACGCACGCCCCACCCGCAGAACCGCTGGGAAAACTGATCGTGTAGCTATCGCCCGTCGGCTTCCCCGCAACCATGATGTCCGAGAAGCTAGGTTCCGGCTGAGTCGCTTCGATCGTAATGGGCCGTCCAGTTTTATCGGTAGGTGCCACGGGCGAAATGACGGGTGTGAAGATCCCGTCTCCTCGGGATGGTGCGGATTGTGCGGATACACTGCTTGCGGACAAACCCACGACAATGGCGATGGCCAGAATCACAGCAAGACAGAATGCCTTTTGCACAGGATTTGTCATCAAGCGGGCCTCCTCAAAACGACAAGTGCGGTTCGGTTTAAGAAATGCAGTGCATCGACTACAAAATCGGTAAGAGTAGCTGAATTAGCTTACTATCGTCGTTTGAGAGCACCGCTTCGTTTCAGAATTCGGCGATTCCGACTGATAACGAGGACCGTCCAGAAGACTCGGCTTACCCGTGAGCCATACAGGCAAGCCTAGTTATAAAGCCCTGAGCAAAGGGTAACTCCGTCACTGCTCAGTAAGCCGTGCCGTACACTTGCACTCGCCGAGTGCGATTTTCAGATTGGCGCGATGGTGCGTACAGCTATTGTCAATCGCTGGAAATATCGCGCACGGTGATGTTGATACCAGCGTATTTTTGCGACCGGGAAGTCGAGAGTCGCACCGTGACCGTTATCCATAACATCTAAGTGCAACGGGTCCACCCATTTCATTGCCAGTTTCCAGCCGGGCGGCTTCAGCTTGGGAGACGTGATTCTGATCGAACGAGACAATCTCTTTCGCAGGGTTTCAGTAAATCGTCCGTTTCAGGTACACGTACGTGTACCAACCGGCCGTACCTGGCCCGCCATACTGCACGGTGCTTGCAGTCGCTATTGGAAGTTCCGTCTGGCGATCGGGCCTGCGCTGTCCAAATCGTTCGCTGATCTTGAAAAGGGCTACAGCCGCACAGAAAGGCGCAACTCCAAGTCGTTTCTCCCGTGTCGCATACGCGGGAAGAGCAGCCGCGAAGGGCCGGAGTGGTTCACAATCGCGAAAATCGCTGTTAATAAATGCTTCTCCGCCACGTCTACTCATTAGAGAGTCGGAGGGCGGTTTGGCAACGGCAGTTAGCGCCTTGAAAATAGCTGCGGCAGCCGACGATCTGGAGCAAGCTTTCCGAACGCACAATGCGTCCGTGCTTCGTGCCGCCTTCCGGATTACCGGAAGCCTGGCCGATGCCGAGGACGCAGCGCAGGCCGTTTTCCTGCGCCTCTTGCGCGGCGAACTGGATCGGAGCCGGATCAGCGACATCGGCAGCTACCTTCGCCGCGCAGCCGTAAACGCGGCTCTCGACATACTTCGCTCACGAAACGGTTGGCGGCAGATCCCAATCGAGAATGCAGCGTCGTTTCCAAGCGATTCCGAACTGCGTCCGGACCGGGCAATGTCTTCGGCCGAGATTCGATCGCGGCTTCGACAAGCTCTTGCCAAGCTTCATCCGAGCGCGGCGGAGATGTTCGCCCTGCGGTATCTCGAGGGCCTCGATCACCGCTCCATCGCTCAAGTGATGGGCAGGTCGCAGGCCGTGGTTGCCGTGACTCTGCACCGCGCACGATCGCGGCTGCGCAAAGAGCTCCGCCGATTTGCGAAATGAGGAATCACCATGTTCGGCAAACAACGAGATAAGGAACTAGAACAGGCATTGTCTGAGATGAGAGATGAAGAACTTTCCGCGCAGGCTCTCCAGCACTCGGCGCAGCGTGTGTGGGATCGGCTTACTGCGGTCAGACTGGCTGGACCCGGACAGATGGCACAGGGCTGTGCGGAAATTCGGGTTGATTTGCCTCTGTTGGCCCGAGGAGAACTATCTCCTGCGCGGCGACTCATCGTCGAGGACCACTTGCGGGAATGTGCGTCGTGTCGGGCTTATGCAGCCGGTGCACCTGATCCAGCGGCGACCGCGGCCGCTTGGAGAATAAAGCCTTCCGTTGGAAAACCTTCCTGGAACCTAGCGCGCTACAGCTGGGCCGCTGCGGCTATCGTTCTGCTTGCGGCTAGCGGATGGATAGCGCGCTATAGCGCCGGCCCGGCCGGCAGCCGCGCTCGAATTGAGTCCCTCACCGGGCACGCCTACTTCGTTTCGGCAACCAGTGAACGGCCGCTGAACCTGCAAGACCAGGTCGCCCAAGGCCAGGAGATCCGGACAACCAGCAACTCCCACGCGGTCCTCGTGCTGTTCGATGGGAGCCGTGTCGAGATGAACCAGCGCACGGAACTTGCCGTGAGCGCCACCTTCTCAAACACAACGGTTCACCTCGAACAGGGCGACATCATTGTGCAGGCGCCGCGGCGACGTAGAGGGCATCTTTATGTAACCACTCCTGACTGCACCGTCTCGGACACGGGCACGATCTTCTCGATCGAGTCGGGCACGAAGGGCTCTCGCGTGGCCGTAATCGAGGGCAGCGTCAACGTGGTGCAAGCCGGAAAAGAATCGACGGTGCATGCCGGCGAATCTGTTGCCACAACGCAGACAGTGAGCACACTACCAGTTGGCGACCAGATCAGTTGGAGCGAAGACCGGCAGCGCTACCTGAGTTTGCTCGACGAATTCTCACGCCTCGGCCACCGGTTCGAACAGATTCTCTCTCCAGAGCCTCGTTACGAAAGCCGCATATTGCCCGTGGTGCCGTCTGACACAGTGGTGTACATCAGCGTGCCGAACTCCGGCGATATGCTCACGAAAGCCGACAGCATTTTTCACGATGAGCTGAATCGCAGCCCAGTCTTGCATGACTGGTGGACCCGTGTCGCCACGCCCCAGCAGCAAGACTCGATGGAGCAAATGGCTCGAAGGATCGAAGCCGCCAGCCAATATCTCGGCAAGGAGTTTGTGCTGGTCGGAGGTCTCGGACACGCTGACGGTCTGACGCTGCTCGCCCGGATTGAAAGACCCGGCCTCGCCGAGTTCTTGCGTCAGCAACTGCCCGCAGCATCACTCGGCGCAGGGGCACAGCCGTTCCTGCACCTTGTCGATGAGAGATCGCTTGGTTCACTGCCGCCCGGAAAGCAATCTATTGTGGCGCTGGTTCGCCCGGATGTACTCGTGATGGGCACCAGCGTGCTGGGAGTTCGGCGCATCGATGCACTCCTCAACACTGGTTCGTCGGGATTTGTGAATTCGGACTTCGGCAAAGAAATCCTGTGTGTGTATAAGCGGGGCGCACAAATGCTCTTTGCCGCAGACCTGCAGCGGATGTTGAACAGCGCCCCGCAATCGCAGCAGATGAGTTCTAACTCGGCACGGCAGGCAGGCGACAGATTCCTCGAGAACATCGGTTTCAGCGACATTCAGTATTTGATCGCGACGCACGGAGACGCAACGGGACAAACCGAGAATCGCGCCGTGCTCAAGTTTGCGGCCCAGCGCAGCGGTCTGGCTTCCTGGCTCGCTGCGCCTTCGCCAATGGGGTCGCTCGACTTCATTTCCGCCAATGCAAGCGCCGCAGTCTCGGTGGTCACCAAGCAGCCCGCCGAGATGTTTGATGACGTGGTGCATCTTGTCTCCCAGCAACATCGAATGGATACGAACCAGCTTGCGCAGCAGGAAGCTCAGCTGGGCATCGACTTCCGCAGCAATCTCGTCGGAGTGCTGGGCGGTGAGATGACGTTTGCGCTAGACGGGCCGCTGTTTCCGAAGCCGTCTTGGAAGCTCATCGTCGAGGTGAACGATCCGGCGACGCTCGAACACTCGATCGCAACCTTGGTCGGGCTCGTGGGCCAGCATGTAATCGTGTCCGGGAAGCCGGCATTGATGCTGGATGAAACAAAGGTTGGCGACAGGACGTTCTACGAGCTGTATTCCCAGCAACCCGGTCTGTTTTCCCCGATCGACTACACGTTTGCGGACGGCTACCTGGTCGCGGCGCCTTCTCGAGCGCTGGTGATCGACGCGCTCGAGACCCGCGCAAACGGCAACTCGCTCGCAGCCTCCGGTGCCTTCCGCTCGCTGCTCCCGCGCGACGCTCACGCAAACTTCTCAGGCCTGGTGTATCAGAATCTCGGGCCGCTGGTGCGGCCCGTGGCTTCACAATTTGGTTCAGACACAGCGTTGCTCCAACAGCTTGCCGCCGAAGCCAAGCCCAGCGCAATCTGCGCATACGGTGGGACCGATACGATTGAAATCGCGAGCACGAGCAGCCTTTTCGATTTGCAACCGAACGCCTTTGCTCTTATAACGCTGCTGAGCAACCAGCGGAACGGAACTTCCGGCCGTTCCAATCCGTAAAGTAGATCAAGTGACACCGACAGTCGAGCTCAGCGGACTCGAAGTAACCCTGGGCGGCCGAAGGATTCTTCACGGCCTGAACGGGGCCGCGCACTCGCGTGCCATCGGGCTGCTCGGGCCGAATGGTGCAGGAAAATCCACGCTGATCAACACTCTGCTTGGATTTCACCCTCCTTCGAGTGGCACTGCGCATGTGCTGGGGCTGGATATCCGCGCGCAGTGCAACGAGCTGCGTCCTCTCGTCGGCTACATGCCGGAAAATGAGGCTTTCATCGCCCGCTCAACAGGGATTCACTTCGTCCGGTACATGGCTGAAATCTCTGGGCTCCCGCCCGATCTTGCCCTTGAACGCGCGCACGAGGCGTTCGTTTACGTCGGGCTGGGCGAAGCCCGCTACCGCCCGCTCGGTACGTATTCACTCGGCATGAAGCAGCTGGTCAAATTGGCTCAGGCCATCGTGCATGGGCCTCGCCTGCTGATTCTCGATGAGCCCACGAACGGCCTCGACCCGCCCGGACGCAAGCGGCTGATCGGACTCATTCGCGAGATTCGCCAGGCCAGCGACACCCATTTGCTGCTTTCCTCGCATCTCCTGCACGACGTGGAACAGACGTGCGAGGAGGTCATTATCCTCCGCGAGGGGCGCATTGCCGCGATTCTAAATTTGGAGGAAGAGCGCAGAGCGAATCGGCGCTTCCTCGAGATGGACGTCATTGGCGCGGGAGCGACGTTCACTTCCGCGCTCGAAGCGCTGGGATGTGAGTGTGCGGCCTTTGGCGCCACGCGGCTGAAGGTCGTTCTTCCTCCCGGCGTCGAAATTCGCGATGTATACGGCTTAGCCGCGAAGCAAGATGTACGAATCCGCCGGCTCAATTACCGGCGCGATTCGCTCGAAGACCTCTTCCTGAATGCCATGGAACAGGCGGGAGCACCGAATGGCCGTATATAAGCGTCACTACGAGTGGTATCGCGGCCGACTGACCCCGCAGCGGTGGCGAAGCTTCGTCCTGACGCGTTATGCCATTCGCGACTTGCTTCGCTCCCGGTTCTTCCTTGCCTGTTTTGTGCTTTCGTTCGTGCCGGTCCTGATTTTCGCTGCGTATGTGTTCATCGCGAATAACAACCTGTTGCGGAGTCTGCTCTCGTTTGGCTCAATGGTAAGGCTCGCCGTCGAACCCAAGTTCTTCGCGATCTTTCTCAGTGTCCAGACGTTCCTCGCGTTTCTGTTGACGTGCTGGGCGGCGCCTACGCTTGTTTCGGGCGACATCACAAACGGAGCGCTGCCGCTGTTTCTCAGCCGGCCGTTGAGCCGCGCGGAATACGTCGCTGGCAAATTCGCGGTGCTCGCGACTCTGCTGTCTTGCATCACGTGGGTTCCTGCGCTGCTCCTCCTGTTTCTGCAGGGAGGGCTTTCCAACAGCCGTTGGCTTTTTCCTCACCTGTGGATGATTGGCCCGATCCTTTGGTGCTCATGGCTCTGGATCGCCCTTCTTTCGCTACTGGCGCTCGCGGCGTCGGCATGGGTGAAGTGGAGGATGCTCGCGATGGGATCGATCTTCGGTATGTTCATCATCCCGCCGGGGTTCGGCGGCGTGCTGAATGCGACGCTACACACGAACTGGGGCAATCTGCTGAACCTCTCGTACATCTTCCAGGAGATCCTGTGGGCGGGGTTCGGCGTTTCCTATCAAGGCGGCCTCGGAGCGGTACCGCAATCAGCCGCTTGGCTGATGCTGTTGGCGGTTGCCCTGGTCTGCCTCGGGCTGCTACAGGTGCGGTTGCGCGCGTTTGAAGTGGTGCGCGGATGAACTCCGATAGCGACAAAATCGTTTTCGAGGGCGTCTCGAAATTCTACGGGGAGATCCTTGGTGTCAATCGGGTCAGCTTTTCGTTGGCGCCGGGAATCACCGCGCTTGTCGGACCGAACGGCTCGGGCAAAACGACGTTGATGAACCTGATGACCGGGCTCATTCGGCCTACACGAGGGACGATCGTGGTACGAGGACTCTCGCCCGACCAACCCGAGCAGCTCTTCCGCAACGTCGGCTATTGCACGCAGTTCGATTCGTTTCCTCGCGGAATAAACGGATACGATTTCATCTATTGGCCGTTGCGGCTGGCAGGATTCGCTCGCGAGCAATCCGTCGATTTGACTCGTGAAGCTCTCGATCGCGTGGGCATGCAAGAAGCGGCCAAGCGCCGTGTCGCGAGCTATAGCAAGGGCATGCGCCAACGCATACGGCTGGGGCAAGCGATGGCGCACCGTCCGTCGGTCCTGGTTCTCGATGAGCCGCTGAACGGCCTCGATCCCATGGCTCGCGCGGAGATGATCGCGCTGTTTCGAACGCTCGCAGAGCAGGGGCTTCACGTGATCATCTCGAGCCATGTCCTGGAGGAGGTCGACCGCATTTCCGATCGAGTGATCCTCATGAGCAGCGGCTTCATCGTTGCTGAGGGGCAGATTCAGGAGGTGCGAAGCGAGGTCCACGATCAGCCCATACAAATTCTCGTGCGCTGCTCGAACGCGAAGCGGCTGGCGGCCGAGGCTTTTTCCCTCGACCATGTCGTCGAAGCCAGACTGCAGAACGACGGGGGAGGCGTGCTCGTGCGCACCACGAATGCCGAACAGTTTTACCTCCTGCTCAACCGCGCAGCGGCCGAAGGCCTGGTCGAGATCGATGCCGTCACCCCGGCGGACGAAGACGTCAATTCGATTTACCAATACCTGATCGGAGCGGACGGGAATTTCGCATGAACATTCGCGAATCATCGGCCCGGTTGGTGTCCCGCATGCGTGAGCAGCCCTGGGGTTTCTGGAGCGGTCAAATCGCCGTTTTGATGCGACGCGAAGTAGGGCGGCAGCTGTTTACTCGCCGACGAATGTGGGTGTACTTGTTGGCTTTCGCGCCCGTACTTATTACCGCTCTCAACTTCATTGACCGATCCACGCCGAAGGACACCGCAGCCCTGCAGGACGACACGCAAGCGCTTGCCGGAATCATCCAGTTCTATTACGTCCGGCTGGGGCTCTTTTTCGCCTGTATGAGTATCTTCACTTGGCTCTTTCGCGGCGAAATGGTCGAACGCACGCTGCACTATTCGTTTCTCTCGGCGGTGCGAAGAGAAGTTCTTGTGGTGGGCAAATTTTTGGGAGGCCTGGCGACCGCGATTCTGCTATTCGAGGCGGCTCTGCTCGGCTGTTTTTATTTCATTTACGTCCGCTTCGGCTCGGCCGGTTCGGCGTACGTGTTCCAAGGGCCGGGATTGCGGCAAATGGGGGCCTACGCACTAGTGATTGCCCTTGGCGCGCTGGGCTACGGGGCGGTTTTTCTCGGTCTGAGCCTTCTTTTCAAAAATCCGATCGTTCCTGGGGCGTTGCTGCTGGGATGGGAAACCATCACTCCCATTCTTCCCCGCAGCCTGCAGATGCTGAGTGTCACTTTTTACCTCAAGCAACTCTATCCCGTTCGCCTTGCTGGCCCCAGTGGCATATTGAACCTATTGACCGTCCTCCCCGAGCCACTTCCCTCCTACGCGGCGGCATGCGGGCTGGTTTGCTTCGCGGCGCTCGTTGTCGTCTTCTCCTGTTATTGGATCCGTAAAACCGAGATCACCTACACGACGGATTGAGGGATCGACAGAGAACAGCGAAGAACCCCCGCCTCGCGTTTGCACTTGGCCCTATGAGGTGCTGGGCGGCTTTCCGCGGTTCCAATACGACGGCTATTGGATTGCGTTCGTCGATCCCTGGCCTGAGAACTGGCCTCCGACGTGGTACGAGACCGATAACTGCTATCTTGATCACACGGGAGACGGCGACTACGTGCACGGCATCAATTACAGATAGTGGTGACAATCTCGTTCTAACTCGTTTCCGATGGATCGGAGCAAAAGAAAAAACTAAGAGCGAACTGGTAACGCTCCGCATTCACCGAAAGTCGGCCCGGTCACCATCTCCTCAGATCCTTGATCGGACAAGCACGACTGGAGTATTGTCTGCACCATGACAGCCACACCAATTCCGCGCTCGCAAAACCGCCTGGATCTGATTCGAGTCGAGGCAGAAGACAACGTAGCGCTAAACGGCCTGCTCTGGGAGCCGCAGACGGCCAGCGACGCGCTGGTCATCATGGTGCCCGGGGGCACCACGGGCGCGGCATTCTATCCGGCGCATGATTACGCCCCTCTTGCCAGCGGACTGATAGACAAGGGCTATGCGTTTCTGCTTTCTAACATGCGTGCCTCGTACAACAACGCCTACTCTGAGTATGGCGAGGCAGTGAAAGACATCGCCGCGTTCGTCGCATACGCGAAATCGAACGGCTATGCGCGGATCGCCATTTTGGGCATCAGCCTCGGCGGCGCTCGCATGGCACAGTACATGGCTGAGCGAAACGATCCCGCGGTTAAGGCCGTCGGCTTCGTCTCCTCGATCCCGTCGCCGTATCTTGAGTTTCAAATTCGGAGCAGCGAAGCGGATAAGCGGCGGCTGGAGGGCACGCTCAAGCACGCGCGCGAAATGGTCGCCCAAGGCAAAGGGGAGCAACCGATCAGCTTCGACAACTGGTTTCCCGACGGCCTGTCAGTCATGGGAACAGCAAAGTTCCTGATCAGCTTCTTCGGAGCGCCGAGCGATCCGAGCGCGCCTAGCTCAGTCAAGTACGGACCGAAGATCAAAGTTCCGGCCTTAGTGATTCACGGCGACAAGGACGAGCTTGCCCTCCCGCCGAACGCTCAAAAGATTTACGACAGCCTGACGGCGTCGCCGCAGCGCGATCTGATCTGGGTGAAGGGCGCGAGCCATTTCTTGACGCCTGGCCCGCTCGCGGAGTCTTACGCCAGACTGACTGTCGATTGGCTCGTGAAAAACTTCCCCGTCTCGCCTCACCGATAGGCAGTTCACCGGTGACTGCCGCTTCAGCGTTTAGACAGATTGGCCCTGAATCGAGCGCGCGTAAGATAACTCCGGAATGGTCGGCAACTCTTCCCAAAAGCCCATAATGGGCGGGTTGGTAGAAGCTAGGGCCTCTTCCTTACAACTTACAACCGCCTTTTGCCACGGCCCGAAATTAGAAATTCGAAGGCTCGTAGGGCCGATTCGATCTCGTCATTGCTCTTGAGATCGTCGCCGGCCATTCTGCCGAGCGGTCCCTCAAGCAACAGTCCTGAGAGACCATGAACGAATGCCCAAGCCAGGATCACCATCCTGTCCCTGCGGCTTGCAGGCAAGAACTTGTCTTTCACCGCCCGCGGCACAGGGGCCGCGCGGAGAATCCGAAGACGCGCTTGACAGTGACAATACCGCATGTCTAACATCACGTACTGTAGAAGAGACTGCGTGTCAAACGATCTGTTCCGTATTTCAGACCTTCCCCTGGCAACGCAACGTATGCAACCCTCCAGACTGGGTGTCGAAAGGATGGCGCGAGAGCGGCTTCGCGCCCTTCAGCTCAAGAAACTCCGGAGGTTGCTTGCGCAGGTCTGCGGGCCGAATCGCTTCTACACGAGAAAATGGA
>JASHRC010000016.1 GCA_030037525.1 Candidatus Acidiferrales bacterium
GAAGTACGCCGAAAAAGCCGCCAAGAAATAAGCAACGAATCCGACAGGAACCTCCCCGGGCCTGCGAAGTCGATGAGTGAATCGCTGCCCCGCGCGATGTACAATGCTCGACCGATGGCCACGCAATTGTCCCCCGTACCGGATCGGACGCCCAATGCGCTTATCGAGACTGCGCCGCCTCGCGTCACGCTGCGAAACTGCTTCGCGCATCCGTTTGATTCGGCGATCGCCGCGGCGCGGACCTGCTATTCGCCGCATCTTGTCAGGCCCGAGGAAGTCACCGAAAAGCAGCGCGTGACCATCGGTTCGGGAACCTATCTGGGCGGACACCATACGGTTTACCAGCACGCGCACTTCGAATTCGGGCTTGAAAATGTAAGCCGTCAGTTCGTCTGGTCGTTTCTGCACGCGCACCCGTTTTACAACTCCGAGCAACAGAGCCAGCGCTATGTCAGGCTCGACCGCGCACAGGCCTACGTTCCGGCGGAAAGCATGCGTTTCGGCGCGGCCGAGCGAGCCATATACGAAAAGGCCATTGCCCGCGCGTGGGAACACTATCGCCAACTGACCCGCATTCTTGAACCGGCTGCGCGTGCCATTTTGAGCGACATCTGGCATGTGAGCCCGACATCACACCAGAAGCGGGTGCAGAAAGTCGAGCGGCAATCGGAAAAGCGCGCGATCGAGGTGGCTCGCTACGTGTTGCCGGTCGCGGCGTTCACCACGATGGTGCACACGCTTTCCGGAATCGTGCTCTACCGGCTGTGGCGAATGTGCACGGTAAACGACACGCCGGCCGAAGCGATGCATGTGATCGACGAAATGATCGCTCGCGTGCGCGAGGTCGATCCGCAGTTCTTCGACCGCATCGATAACGAACCGATCGAGCGCGCTCCCGAATTGCAAGCGGTGCCTCACGAAGGGGAAAGCTTCGCGCGCGAATTTGACGAGCGGCTGGGCGGGCGCGTGTCGAAGCTGATCGACCACTCGCCCCACGCGATTACGGCCATGGCAGAAGCGTATCGCGCCGTGGTGGGGCTAACCGCAGCGCAATGTGCGGATACCGAAGCGCTGGACCGCATGCTCAACCCCGCGCGCAATCCATATCGTCGAGAGACACTGAACGTGGGAGTCCATGCGCCGATGATGCGGCCTCTCGAGCACGCCCACTTCACGTTCGCGAAAAAGATCAGCCACACGGCCGATAGCCAGGATCAGCGGCACCGCATGGTTCCAGGCTCGCGGCCGCTGCTGGCGCTTGCCGATACGCGCTCGCCCGATTACACGACGCCGATGCTGATCCGCAACCATCCGCACGCGCTCGAAATTTATCAGCAGGCCATGGAGGAAGCCTGGGCGGCGAAAAATGAGCTGCTTCGCCGCGGCGTGCCGCGTGAGTGTGCCTTATACCTGCTGCCGAATGCCAAGGCCATTCGACTGGTGGAATCCGGCTCGCTGCTGCATCTGCTCCACAAATGGACGATGCGTACCTGCTTCAACGCCCAGGAAGAGATTTACCAGGCGTCGATCGAAGAGGTCGAGCAAGTGCGCGCGGCGTTTCCCGAACTGGGACGCTATATCGGTCCGCCGTGCTTCCTCCGCGCCGGGATTTCGACTCCCATCTGCACCGAAGGCTCACACTTTTGCGGCGTGAAAGTCTGGCTCGATTTTCCCGACATCGAGCGCCGCATCTGATTTCCGCCACCTCGGGGTTCTGCGCGTCACACGACGAGCTTGGGCACCGCCGCGATCAGGGCTTCCGTATACGGATGCTGCGGCGATTCAAGGACTTGCTCGATGGGGCCCGTTTCAACGAAGCGGCCGCTTTGCATGACGGCAACATGGGTCGAGAGCTGCGCGACCACCGGCAAGCTGTGCGAAATAAGAATCAAAGTAAGCGAGAATTCCCGCCGCAAGAGGACGAGCAGCTCGAGGATTTGGGAGCCTACCGAGACATCCAGCGCCGAAACCGGCTCGTCGGCAACCACCAAATCGGGCCGCAAGACCAGGGCACGGGCGATCCCGATGCGCTGGCGCTGGCCGCCTGAGAATTCGTGAGGATAGCGCGCCAGCGAATCCGCACCGAGGCCGACGGCTTGGAGCATCTGGGCGGCGCGAGCCTGGCGATCGGCGCGTCGGAGGCGGGGTTCGTGAATCGCCAGAGGCTCCTCAACCATCGCGCCGACGCGCATCCGCGCGTTGAGCGAAGCGACGGGGTCCTGAAATACCATCTGGATGCGGCCACGCAGCGCGCGCAGTTCCGCTCCGTGGGCCCTCAGCCAATCGTGTCCGCGAAAGCGGATCTCGCCGGAATCGGGTTCGATCAGGCGAACGATCATGCGCGCGAGCGTCGTTTTACCGCAGCCCGATTCACCAACGATGCCGAGCGTTTCGCCCTTGGCCACGGAAAACGTGACGCCGTCGACAGCCATGGCGCGCCGCGACGCGGCGCGCTCCCCGCGTGCGAGCACACCCGCGGAAACCGCGAACGATTTTCGCAGGCCGCGTACTTCGAGAAGCGCCTGGTCGGACATGGTCAGATCTTCTCGCCGCTCAGGAAGAGCCGGGTGTTTTCTAAGACGAGCTCGCAGCTCTGGCCGGCGTCGCCGCTAGGCACCAGTCGCGGATGGAACCATGCGGAGTCGTCCGGAATCGATTGCTCGAGTAGGCGGCGCGCCTCTTGGTAACGTGCGTCGCCCGGCTTCGACCCTGCGACGAGCATCCAATCGTCAAACGAACGAGCTTGTCCTTCGACGTACGCTTCCAGGATGCGAAGGCCCATGGCGGCGAACAGGCGTTCAAACTCACTGCGAGGGAGCGTCGAGGTGTGCGAGCGATCGCGGACCCGCTCGATGCGATTGTTCAGGGCCGCCAGGTGAGGATCTTCCGGCACGAAAATGTCCAGCACCCCGACGCGTCCCCACCTCTTGGCCACACGCGTCATTTCGGCTACCGCCACGGCCGGGTCGGACAGGTGATGCAGGCTGTAGCTGTCACGGCGATGTCAAACGAGCCATCGGCGAGCGACAAAGCCTCGGCATCCGCCAGCGCGAATTCGAGATTGCCAAGACCTTCCTTCCTAGCCGAGTCGCGGGCGCGGTTCAACATCGCGGGTGTGAGGTCCAGTCCGCAAACCCAGCGCACCTGGCGAGCAAAACGCAGCGCCAGCGTCCCGGGACCGCAGGCCAGGTCGACGACACACTCGCCCGAGCCGGCGCGGACCATGCGAGCCAGGCGTTCTGCTTCGCTCACGCGGTTGGCGATGGCGTAATCGCCAAAAACCTGCGCGGTGCGCGTGAATTGGTCGCGCACCAAATCCCTTTGCCCTTGCTCGCCCTGGCTCATGTCAGCGCATCAGAATACATCGCGCACGATGATTTTCTGGGTCCTCAGCCGCGCGAATGAGATCGGGAACGCGCGCGTCGCATTCGGCGACACGATGAGAGCAGCGTGGCGCGAACGCGCATCCCGGAGGCAGGTGGTCAAGCGCCGGCACCGCGCCTGGAATCGACTCCAGTCGTTCGCGCGCCAGTCGCGGAGCCGCCCGGATCAATCCCTCGGTATAGGGATGGCGCGGATGACGCAGCACTTTGGCCGCAGGTCCTTCCTCGACAATGCGGCCGGCATACATGACCGCGACACGGTCGGCAATTTGGCCGACAATGCCGAGGTCATGCGTAATGAACAGAAGCGAGAGCTTCAGCTCGCCTCCGAGCGCCTGGAGCAGATCGAGGATCTGTTTTTGCACGGTCATGTCAAGCGCCGTGGTCGGCTCATCGGCGATGAGAACACTCGGACCGGCCGCGAGCGCGATCGCGATCATGGCGCGTTGGCGAAGGCCTCCCGAGAGCTGGTGCGGATACTGCCGGGCGCGGCGCTGGGGTTCGGGAATCGCCGCGTGTTTCATGGCTTCCAGTGCGTGGCGCCTAACTTCGGAGCGGGCTAGATCAGGTCGATGCACTCGGATCGCTTCTTCGATTTGCGTGCCCACGCGAAGGACCGGGTTGAGCGCTGTCATGGGCTCCTGAAAAACCATCGAAATCTCGCGGCCACGCAACGCACGCATTTCCCGCTCGCGTGCCGACAGGAGATCGAATCGGTTGCCAGGGCCGCTCCCGCCGTTCCCTGCGGCGCGATGCAGCCAGGCCTCGCCCCTCCGGCGCGCGCCCGGCGGATGGAGGCCCATCAGGGCAAGAGCGAGCATGGTTTTGCCTGAGCCGGACTCACCCACGATGCCCAGGGTCTCGCCTGCGGCAAGCTCGAACGAAACGTCTTTCACGGGCCCAATCCAACCCGCGCGCGTGGGCAGCTCAACCGTGAGACCGCACACCTCCAATCGTGGAGCCATACTGCCTCATCATAATCGGACTCGCTGCAGGAGACAGAGAATTCGAATCGGAGTCTCGGACTCGCGACACGGCCAGCCAGAACCACAAATGGCTCGCCGGCACAATCCTAGTAGTCGTTGGCGGAAGTTTCCAGGAACGCGCGAAGCTTACGCGAGCGCGAGGGATGGCGCAGCTTGCGCAGGGCTTTGGCTTCGATCTGGCGGATGCGCTCGCGCGTGACGGCAAAAGACTGGCCGACTTCTTCGAGCGTGTGCTCGCTGCCGTCGTCCAACCCAAAGCGCATCTTGATGACTTTCTCTTCGCGCGGCGTCAGGGTCTTGAGCACCGAAGAGGTCTGTTCCTTCAGACTCAGGTTGATGACCGCATCGGATGGCGAGACCACGGCCTTGTCTTCGATGAAGTCCCCGAGATGCGAATCTTCCTCCTCGCCGATGGGAGTTTCCAATGAGATCGGTTCCTGTGCGATCTTTAGAATCTTGCGGACCTTCGCGACCGGAATGTCCATCCGCTTGGCAATTTCCTCGGAAGTAGGCTCGCGCCCAAGCTCTTGCACCAGCTGCCGCTGAGTGCGGACCAGCTTGTTGATAGTCTCGATCATGTGGACCGGAATGCGGATGGTCCGAGCCTGGTCGGCGATGGCGCGGGTGATGGCCTGGCGGATCCACCAGGTGGCGTACGTTGAAAATTTGTAGCCGCGGCGCCATTCGAACTTGTCCACGGCCTTCATCAAGCCGATGTTCCCTTCCTGAATCAGGTCGAGGAACTGCAAGCCGCGGTTTGTATATTTCTTGGCGATTGACACCACTAAGCGGAGGTTGGCCTCGATCAGCTCTTTTTTGGCCTGTTCGGCCTCCGCCTCGCCGCGCAAAATCACCTGGATGGCGCGCTTGAGATCCTGGGCAGTGACTTCCGAGGCGGCTTCGATGTCCCCCAGTTCCTGCCGGCGCGCCCGCAGCTCCTTGCGAGCCTCGGCCTGAACATCGCCCTTCGAGGCATCCACGCGCCGTTCGAGCTTGATGATCTCCCGTTCCAGGAAATGGACGCGCTCGACCGTCTGGTGAATTTTGTCAATCAGGCGCTTCTTTTCCAGAGGATTGAAATCGATCCCGCGAACGAGTTTCGACATCTCGACGCGTGTCCGGGCCACGTCGTATCGGGCATGCAGATACTGCTTTTTCTTCGAGCGCGGAACTCGCTCGAGCCGGGCAGCCAGCTTCATGGCCTGCAGATAGAGCTTGGCGATCTTGTCGATCTGCTTCAGGGTTTCGCGCGTTTTTGCTTCAATCTTCTCTTCGGTCAGCTCCTCGTCGTCGAACTGCACAATTTCCTTGATGGAACGGGAGCCGTTGCGCAGATCGTCTCCCACTTTGAGCAGTTCCTTCAGAATCAGCGGAGCGCGGGTGATGGTCTTCAGGACGAGCAGTTGACCACGTTCGATTCGTTTGGCGATCGCAACTTCACCCTCGCGGGTCAGCAGCGGAACCGTCCCCATTTCGCGCAAATACATCCGGACCGGATCGTTGGTTTTCTCAAGTGTGCCGGGTGTGAGATCCAGGTCACCGTCTTCGGAGGTGACTTCTTCCTTCACTCCTTCGGCGGCTTCGCTCGAATCGGCAGCAGCCAGAGCGGCCTTCGCGCTGGATAGGTCTTCATACACATCAATCCCGTAGCGCTCAAAGGTCGACAGCAGGTCATCAATCTCTTCTGAGGAATGAACCTCGGCGGGCAGAATGTCATTCACCTCATCGTAGAGCAGGTATCCGCGCTCCTTGCCCATGGCGATGAGCTGTCTTACCTGATCGTATTTTTCTTCGAGAGCCAGCGTCACGCTTTTCTTCTCCCTGACAAGCTATCGGCGGATCGTCTGAATGCAAACACGCCGGCATGAGACACACCGGCCCCTCTCTGGATGAAATGCGTACGGACGGATGGAGATGACCCCTTAAGCCGTTCCTTGCCGCTCGCTTGCGCCCAACTCGCCCCGCATCCTATAGATACACCTATAAGATGCGTCTGGAGCGTGGCCCGTTTCTACAAAACTTGCGAATTTTACGATGATTCCCCAAGATGCGTCAATACTCTGGTTGTGCCTGGTTTACTAAGTGCAAACAAGGCAACGAGTTGTCCTCGGGCTCCGCAGGTGCGTCTGCTGCCCTAGTGAAGGGGAGTTCCCAGAGATCGACGTGCCTCTCCATCGCTCCGGGTGTATAAGGGGCCTGCCAGGAGTAGATGTTTCCGCTGCCTGCGCGCAAGGGGGGAACCATGCGTCTGGTCTACACACTCTATCTCGGCTGTGCGGTAAGCATCGGCATCTTGGGCTATTGGAGCGAGCGGGACCTGCTGGGTGCTCAACAGGCAGCGCCGGTCGAGATCGGGCCAAGTGATATCGGCGGCGTGGTGTCCACGGGCAAGGGCCCTGAGGGCGGGGTGTGGGTGATTGCCGAAACCACGGACCTGCCAACCCGGTACATCAAGGAAGTCGTCACCGATGACCAAGGACGCTACCTGATCCCCGATCTGCCGAAGGCTACCTACACGGTGTGGGCGCGCGGCTATGGCTTGATCGATTCCCCCAAAGTTGAGTC
>JASHRC010000197.1 GCA_030037525.1 Candidatus Acidiferrales bacterium
ACTGGACCCACCAGCACGTCAGCTTCAGCCCAGATGGTCAATTCGTCGCGGTTTGCCACGACTACGTCGATATCGTTAAGCCCCGAGAGCAAGATCAAAACTTCTCGAGCGAGATATATGCTCTGCAAGGTGGCACGGTCATAGCGCCCCTCGGCAAGGAGGGCGTTGCTGGAGCAGGTTGCCGGGCAATTGCGTTCAGTCCGCATGAGGGACTGTTAGCCCGTCTGACCTTCGGCGGCGCGGCCAAGGCCGGATCAAATGTCGTGCTTTACTCAACCGCCACAGCCAAACCTTCGACGACATGGCAGCCTACGGGCGGTTTCAAAATTCTTCCCGATTACGTACACAGACCGGGCGTAGACGTCCAGGTAGAGCAACCCCCGTCCGGTTCGCACAGCGGCGCTCCTGTCGATCTGCAGCTATTCCCTGATAGTTCGGGACTCTCATTTTCCCCAGCGATCCTGGCATTTAGCCCGGACGGCAAGCGTCTTGCGGTTCATGGCACCTTAATCTCCGCAGACAACAGCCCATTCGCTACAGACTACGCCATTGCCATCATCGATCTTGCGACTCAGTCGATTACACAAACGATTCTGGACAAGGGGATCAAGAACAATGGCTTCGTCGTAGACATTGCCTGGAGCGCCGATGGAACCCGCATCGCCGTTGCCGATCCCGACGCGATACGGATCTTTGACGTGAAGACTGGCGGAAGGGTTCTGGAGCAACATTTTGAACCCGCCCACAGTCATGTCATATATACACCAGACGATAGGTACCTGATCGAAGCCTACGGCACTCGCGTCGAAATCTGGGATTCTGCACATTCAAAACTGCTGCAAACACTGCGTGCCGCGCCTTCCTGCATGGACGTTTCGCCGGATGGACATTTCTTGGCGCTGGGTGGGGGAAGGCCCGACGTGCTGTCAAGCAATGTGTGGCTCGACCTCGTCTTCCGTGGCGGCGCCGACCCCGGGCGGGCGATTATTTTTCGCCTTAGATGAGGCACAAGTAGCTAACGCTTTCACTCGTCCGAGTACGGCCAGGAGTGGCCCTTGACTGCGAACTCTCGATTTTCACCATAGCGGTCACTCGGGCTGGGCTCTGACGGGCGATTTCCTTAAGAAGCTGAGCAGCCAGAGCCTTCCGCGCACGCCCCGTTCGTGGAGCATGCGACGGAGCACCCCGCCGCTCAGCCGACCGGGTCATGCTAGTCTCCACACCGCTGTCTGATCATCGGTCCGGAAACATGCACATAGACTTGCGAGCCGCTGTGGTTCTCTTGACGATGGTCAGCTGTGTTGGGTGTTCTCAGACCATTCAACCCTCCGAGCACATTGCGATTGAACGCGAGTTGCTGCTGCCAGACCTTAAGATTCAGTCCCACCAAGTGATTCAGACAGCTGACGGCAAGTTCATCGTTGCGGGAGAACAAGGACAGGTCAGTGCGGTTGCGTTGTCGGAAAACGGTCAGGAACTATGGACATATGAAGAGCCGTACGATCCCAAGATTCCTGGCATTTATCAGGGTAAGTTCGTCGGCGTAGTGCAGCTCCAGGATGGCGATCTGTTGTTCTGCGGCGAGACGAGAACAGCGAATCCGGAGAATCCACGGAGGCCCGGTTTCCACACTCTTACAAGGGTGCTCAGCGCGGAAGGCAAGTTAAGAACAGCAAACACGATTGACCCCGAGGACCCATCGTTGCATGCGATGGGCTTCACTGAGTGTGTTCCCTCGGGCGATGGAGCCCTGATTTTCGGGAGTATTTATAACCCCTTATCGACAGCGGAATCGCTTAAACCCAACTTGCGTTGGGTCGTTAAGGTTGACCGAGACGGCAAAAAGGAGCCGGAGACAATCGGCCAGCGTGACGATTTGACGCCGCCGTTTCCTCCCTCAGAGGCGACACCCTCTGGCGCCACAGCTTGGTCCTTTTCCGGCCCCCGTGGTGAAACATTGCGTCTGACGCGCGTGTCCACGAGTGGTGAGGTTACGAGCACCCGTGATTATCCCTGCGGGTATTTCCTACTCCAGTTCCATACGATCGAACCCAGCGATGATCAATCGTTCCTTTGTGCCCCCAACGCCCCTAAGGAACCGAACAAAATGAAAGTGTTTCGGTTCAATGGCGCCCGCAAAGCCGCTCCCGTGGAGGTCGAGCTCAAAGACATGCTTCATTCCCTCTTTAACGCGCAGCTCGGAACGGGATATGAACTGAAGAACGGCTACTTCCTCGTATTCGGTCGCATTCCGACGCAGAGTGGGGATCGCGCGGTGATACAACTCTTCGACAACGTTGGACACTCGTTGGGCTTCCGCGGGTACGATCAGAGATACCCATCCTTTGGTGTCCAGTCCGTGTACTCCCTCGGAAACAATCGATTCCTCGCCCTACGCCAACCTCTTTCTGGCCCAAGCGGTCTGGTTTTGTCTTGGGTGCGCGTCAACTAGTCGCCGCGTGTCCGCTCTCGCGCTTGTGAAGGTCCGCTTTGGAGCGATCTCAATGTCCCAGAAGGGTCGGGACCGACTAAGACCGGATCGAAGGCCAGCGTCCGCTTCGGCCAACGGGTCTGATCGGGCCAAGAGCGGTCAGTCAGGGGCCCGTGGGAGTCTTACTGAAACCCGCCATTGGGCAGGGCCGCAATGATGGCGAGCTGCGCCCCCATGTCATATGCTCAGCGCCGTTGCAAGGATTCGCAGCGCATTGTTGCGAAGCGAAAGGATTGCTGCCGAGAACGGATCTCAGTGCGTCGATCACTTCTTCTGTTGTGTCTGACGTTGACCTCTGTGGCCGGACAGGCGGGGGAGGCCCCTGCGTTCACTGGTAAGCAGCTGACAGAACTTCCCGTGAATGACTGGTTGACGAACGGCGGAAACGTTCTGAATCAGCGCTATTCACCTCTGACGGAAATCAATGCTGGCAACGTAGCCAAGCTCAAGGCCGAGTGGCAAATCCATCTGAACGGTTCTGGCGCCGGCCCGCCTTACTCCGGCGAAGCGCAACCGATCGTCCACGACGGTGTGGTCTATATCCCGACAGGTGCCGACGACGTGTTCGCGCTCGATGTCGAGACCGGCAAGCCGATTTGGGTTTATCAGTCGAAGCTCGACAATTTGATCACAACCATCTGTTGCGGTTGGACGAGCCGCGGCGTAGCGATCGGCGAGGGGAAGATCTACCTAGGGCGCCTCGACGGGAAGCTTGTAGCCCTGGACCAGCGCACCGGAAAGGAAGTGTGGTCTGTGCAGGCCGAGCGCTGGGAGGATGGCTACGTCATCACGAGCGCGCCTCTGTACTACGGCGGAATGATTATCACGGGATTCGCAGGAGGCGAATTTGCGACTCGGGGTCGAGTCAAGGCATTTAACGCCCGCAGCGGCAAGCTGGTCTGGACGTTTTATACGGTTCCCGGTCCCGGCGAGCCAGGACATGAGAGCTGGCCGGGTGACAACGACGCGTGGAGATTAGGGGGCGCAACCGTGTGGCAAACGCCTGCCGTCGATGAAAAGCGCGGCTTGCTTTTCTTTTCGACGGGCAATCCGGGTGCCGATTTCAATGGCGGAATGCGCCGTGGAGACAACCTGTACTCGGTGTCGGTGATTGCGCTCGAGGTAAAGACCGGAAAATACCGTTGGCACTATCAAGAGGTACATCACGATCTGTGGGACTACGATGCAGCAAACCCGGTCGTGCTGTTCGATATCGAAGTGAATGGTAAGGCGCGCGAAGCAATTGCCGAAGTTGGCAAGACCGGTTGGGTCTACATTCTCGACCGCGTGACGGGTAAGCCGCTGATTGGCATCGATGAACTACCGGTGCCGCAGGAGTCCCGCCAGGCGACGGCCGCGACTCAGCCGCATCCGATCGGTGATGCCGTGGTCCCGAACTCCATCGACATCCCGCCGGCGGGCTTTCGCCTCGTCAATGGCGGGCGCATTTTTACCCCCTTCTGGGACCAGCCGGTTGTCGCCAAGCCGAGTCCGTGGGGCGGTGCCAATTGGCCGCCGAGTTCATACGATCCGCGGCGAGGCTATCTGTTCGTATGCAGCAACGATGCAATGGGCCGTTTTGTGGCGGCAGAAACGGTTGACCCGAGGAGTGGACAAAAGTACCTGGGTGGCATATTCGCTTACGCCGACATTCCTCTTACCGGCATCTTCGCCGCTGTCGACGTCCACACGAACAAGATCGTCTGGCGTCAACGGTGGAAGGACAGTTGCTACAGCGGGTCGGCTGCGACGGCGGGTGACCTGGTATTTACTGGCCGCAACGACGGCCGATTTGTTGCTCTCGATTCACGCAATGGAGATGTGCTGTGGGAGTTCCAGACTGGGGCCGGAGTGAATGCCACCGCAAGCGTGTTCCAGTACAAGGGGCACGAGAAGGTTGTGATTTACTCGGCCGGCAACATGTTCGCCGCGAGTCCTGGGGGCGACAGCGTGTGGTTATTTTCCTTTGACGGTACGCTGGGGCCGTCGGAACGGCCTGAATCGCTGCAGGCGAAGACGCTCAATATCTCGGTCAAGGATGCGGACACCGTCGCGGGCGCCCAGGTGTTTGCACACGTATGCGCGGCGTGCCACGGCGACGATGGGCGGGGCGGACATGGCGGCGGACCGGATATCACGGGTGTGGTATCCCCGGAATTGGTGGCGACTACGCTAATTTCTGGAAAGGGTACGCGCATGCCGGGCTTTTCCAAGCAGTTGCCACCTTGGCAGATTCGGGACGTTTCTGTGTTTGTGGCGACAAGGCTAGGTAAGTAGCCGCTCCCTCATCTCGAGCACGGTGCAGCTCTGGCACCGGTCGGCCACGAGTAGACGCCGACCCGAACCCCAGGCCAAGAGATCGTTGGGTGTGATGACTAAGGCGGCGATTTATTCGTTGATGCTCGTGCTGATAACCAATGCAGCACGTGTTCTCGGCGCATCAAGCCCGACGGAGATTGGGGCTAAAGTCGATCAGGTCATCGACCAGGCGCTGGCCGAGAAACGCATCGTCGGAACCGTGGTGCTGGTCGCTCACGATGGAAATATCATCTATCAACGCGCAGCGGGTCTTGCTGATCGCGAGGCTGGCAAGGCGATGCAGCTCGATTCGATCTTTCGATTGGCTTCATTATCAAAGCCAATTGTTTCTGCCGCCGCGATGGCGCTGATAGCGCGTAGAACGCTCTCGCTCGATGACCGTGTGGATAAGTGGTTACCTGACTTCCACCCGAAGCTTGCAACGGGAGAATCGCCGCCGATCACAATCAAGGAGCTGCTGACGCACACGGCAGGGTTCGACTATCTATTCTCCGAGCCCCCCAACGGCCCATATCACCAAGCAGGTGTATCGGATGGCCTGGATCAGCCCGGGCTCTCCATGCCGGAGGAAGTCCGACGTGTCGCCAGCGTGCCGCTTCTGAGCCCACCGGGACAGAACTGGCACTACTCCGTGGCAATGGATGTGCTTGGAGCGGTCGTAGAGCGAGCCGCGGGCAAACCATTGCCGAAAGTAGTCGAAACATTAGTGACAGGGCCACTTGGGATGCGGGATACAGGATTTGCGGTCGTCGACGCAAAGCGTCTGGTCGTCCCCTACGCTGATGCTGTCCACGAGCCCAAACGCATGTCGGAACTCGAGCGCGTGCCGTTCGGCCCTCCTTCCGGCGCCGGCCTAGTCTTCGTGCCAGCAAGGGCGTTCGATCTACGTTCATTTCCCTCGGGCGGCGCGGGCATGGTGGGCACGGCACCCGATTTCCTTCGACTGCTTGAGGTCATCAGAAAGGGCGGGGGCCCCATTCTTCCGCGCAGCAGTGTCGAAGCTATGATGAGCGATGAGATCGGTGATCTGCCGGTCGACATGATGGGCTCGGGCTGGGGCTTTGGTTACGGCGGAGCCGTGCTCGTCGATCCAGAGGCCGCGCGGTCACCGCAAACACGTGGGACCTGGCGGTGGGGCGGTGTGTACGGAGAGTCATGGTTCGTCGAACCTGCGCATAATCTGACGGTGGTGGAATTCTCAAACACGGCACTTGCAGGCATGCGAGGGCAGTTTCCCACTGAGCTGCGGGATGCAATCTATTCGGCGCTCTCGGATTGATATGACAGGGGGCGGGCGCGTATTGCCCACTGCGGGGTAAGAAGGCAATCGGTCCCCCGAAGCGTCGTGAGACTCCACTGCAAGTCGGCGACAGGCGGAGGCAACCAGGAGCGGACATTCACGGCCTATCCGCAGGTTTCTGCGAAGCGGTCACCTACACCTCAAACTACGCGCTCTGTGCGGCTACTGCGATAACGATCCAGGGCGTGCAGTCGCGATATGTTTCCTCCGCCACGATCCGCAACCCCGGCACTTCACGATGGTGCGCAGCCGGCGCTACGCCGGGCGCAACCAGATCGACAAGCACGCACCCTCGCTTGGGTTCGAGAATGCCTGGCGGAATCGTTAGCACTGAGGTGAACGCGCCGGGGTGGCAGACTGCCGTGCCCACACCGTGGCCGTAAAACGCGCCCAGGTGCTCCGTACCGCTGAAATGACCTAGCGGTTGACGTTGCTGCGGAGGGAGCAGCGTCATGTCGTGGCTCTTATGGTGATACCTCCCACTGGCGTGATAGCTCGCATGTGGGTTCCATGGACTAGAGTCACGGGGG
>JASHRC010000198.1 GCA_030037525.1 Candidatus Acidiferrales bacterium
TAGTGTTGGCACGGGTAATGCTCAGGTCCCGGGGAGAGGGCGGGGTAGGACTATGGCATTCTTTCGCGATCTGAGAATTGCTGCTTATTCGCTGATGCGTACTCCAGGGCTTGCGGTCGCCGTCATCCTGACCCTAGCGCTCGGCATCGGCGCCAACGCTGCCATCTTCACCCTGGTGCGCGGCGTCCTGCTCAAGCCCCTCGTCAACCGGGATGAGGACCGGCTGATCTATATCCGGCAGAGCGCCCGCGGTATTGGCGATGAAAATACCACTTTCTCCGTCCCTGAGATCGAGGATTTGCGCGCCCGCGTCAAAACCCTGAGCGCGTTCGGCGACTTCTCCACCATTGGTCTCACCATGATCGGGCTCGGGGAGCCGCGCGAAGTTATCGCCGGTGTTGTCGGCGGCTCGTATTTCGACGTGATGGGCCTCCATCCTGTCCTCGGTCGTCTGATCGGGCCCGAGGACGACGGACCCAAAGCTGCCGGCGTCGTGGTTCTCACCTACCGGTTCTGGACGACCACTTTTAAGAAAGATCCTTCCGTGATCGGCAAAACCGTTCGTCTGGGTAGCAGTAGCCTGGGCGATCGTTCTGCCACCGTCATCGGTGTCCTCGAGCCCTGCGTCCCCTATCCGGAAGATACCGAAATCATTGCCAACGTCGTCACCAGCCCGCACCACCTGTCGGCGACCATGGTGACCGGCCGGGTCCATCGCATGACGGAGCTTTTTGGACATCTTGCTCCCGGGGCTACCCTCGATCAAGCTCGCGCCGAGTTGCGTTCTGTCTACGCCGCGATGAAGAAGGAGCACGCCGAAGCCTATCCCGCGCAAGGCGACTACCGCATTGACGCGAAGCTCCTCCGCGACCAGATCACCTCCGGCGCTCGCACCGTTCTTCTGGTTCTTCTCGCGGCCTCCGCACTCGTCTTCATCATCGCGTGTGCGAATGTGGCCAACCTGATTCTGGCGCGCACGGTTCGCCGGGAAGGCGAGCTGGCGGTCCGGGCGGCACTCGGCGCCAGCACGGTCGCGCTGCGCCGCATGCTATTGGCCGAGAGCCTTCTGCTCTGCGGCGCCGGGGCTGCGCTCGGTGTGGTGAGCGCGCAGCCGATGGTGGCCATTCTGGCCCGCTACGCCTCGCGCTTCTCGGTGCGCGCCCTCGATTTGACGGTCGATTCCAGCCTTCTCTGGGTGGGAGCGGTGCTCGCCATCGTGGCCGCTGTGATTTTGGCGTTTGTCCCGCGCCTGCCTTCAGCCGACTCGTCCAATGGACGGAGCCTGGCAAGCGGCAGCGTCCGAATCACCGACAGCACGAGCCGCCGCCAGCGGGTCTTCGCGGTGACACAAATCGCCGCCTCCTTTGTACTGCTGGCCGGCGCCAGTATGTTGATTGCAACGCTGATCGCACTGCAAAGAGCCCAGACCGGTCTCGACACCCGCCACGTGCTCGCCATCAACGTTCCCGCGATTTCCTACGGGAAAACCCCCCAGCAAATCGTCGATTTCTACAAGGAATCAATGCGTCGCATCGATGCCCTGCTGGGCGTGAACCAAACCGCCTTTGGCCTGGTGGTTCCTTGGCGTGATAATTTCGGGCCTGGCTTCCAATTCTCCGCCGACGGTCATATTCATGTCGCCAGCGAAGAGGATCCGCGTGCGCAGCTGCGCGTCATTTCCCCCGGATTCTTTGCCGCGCTCGGCGTGCCTATCATTGCCGGCCGTGATTTCAACGATCTTGACGGGCAAGTGAACGATCCCGTGGTGATCGTCAGCGAGACTCTTGCTCGGCGTATGTTCCCCAATCAGGATGCCGTCAACCGGCATGTCTACTGGACCGATCCCGTGCTGAAATTCATCCCCGGATTGAGCGCCGCGCCGCACCGCATCATCGGGGTCACCGCCGATATTGACGACACTCATGTCGTGCCTGAACCCAGTCTCACCATCTATAGCCCCTTGGACGAGGGGCCGATTTTTGGCGGTCGCCTCTTCATTCACACCGACATCAATCCCTATTCCTTGGTCGCACCAGTCACGCGTATTCTTCGCGACATGTCCAGCGATCAACCGGTTGAGCGAGCCGCCACGCTTGAAGACATCCGCGCCGAAGTGCTGACGCCGGACCGGTTGAACTCGGTGGTGTTTAGCGTGTTTGCTGCAGTTGCCTTGGCAATTGCGGTGGTAGGAGTGGCGGGTGTCCTCGCCTTTTCGGTCAGCGCGCGGACACGGGAGTTTGGCATCCGGCTGGCGCTTGGATCGCAGCCGCTCGACCTGCTCCGAGGAGTCATCGCAGAAGGCGCCGTGATGGCTGTGGCAGGCGTCCTGGCAGGCGCCGCCTTCGGATTCGTGCTGGCCCGTTTGGCGGGCAGGTATTTCGTGGAGATGAAGATGCCTGGCCTCTTGCCGGTGGTGGTCTCTGCGTTCGTGCTGCTGACGGTGGCGGTGGTCGCGTCGATGTGGCCGGCGGCACGCGCCGCGCGGGTCGATGTTATGCAAGCTTTGCGCTCGGAGTAACCCTTTCTGCGGGGGGGCAAGCGACAGAGCGATGGAACTCGCGATCATCCTCTTCCCGCAGCAACCCCACTTTTCTTGGCGGGACCAGACCGTAGCAGGTTGGGCAGCCCTCCGCCTCTCGATCCACACTCCAAGTTCGGTCACCGACCTCGCGAGTCCGCTGGGAGGCTAGGTTTTCGAGGAATATCTCGCCGTCCGATCTCTGCGTGCCATCGGAATTTTGATGGTTTACTGTTGC
>JASHRC010000199.1 GCA_030037525.1 Candidatus Acidiferrales bacterium
GGAGGAAGTCCTCGCGGCGGCTCACGTCGATTGGGAAAGCGCGGGCGCTCCCAGATTTTTTTTCGATTTCCTGCACCGTGGCTGCGGCCGTGACAGGATCGATATCGGCAACACCCACGATTGCGCCCTCCGCTGCAAAGGCCAGGGCCATAGCCTGCCCGATCCCGCGCCCGGCTCCGGTGACGAACGCGACCTTCCCTGGAAGACGCGACATGGGCTTCGCTCCTGTTGAATTTAGAGTCGAGTCAAAGCGGAGGCCTCGCCGGCGGCCCGAACAGCGGCGGGTCGCTCACCTCCCTTGATGAGATCTGCACCCTTCTCCGCAATCATGAATACGGCCGGCGCGGGGCCTGCCGAGGGCAGCGCAGGCATGATGGAAGCGTCGATCACTCGCAGGGACCGAAGGCCGCGAACGCGGAGCTCGTCGTCCACCACAGCCATCCGGTCGTGTCCCATTTTGCACGTGCCACTCGGATGGCAAAACGTGTTGGTTGCCCTGTGCAGGTAGTCCCGGAGGTCATCGTCGGTCCGGCACCCATCGCCCGGCGCATCTTCGGCCAGGCTGTGAGAAACGAGGGGCTCAGTGCGAAAAATGCGGCGCACCAGTTTCACACCTGCCAGCAGTCCTTCCTCATCACTCGCCACCGACAGGTAGTTGGCGACAAGCCGGGGAGCCTCGCGCGGATCGGAGGACTTCAGCAGTAGGCGTCCGCGGGATTTCGGACGTACATAGGCGACGCCGCCCGTGATTCTGGGTACCGGGTCCGGCGCAATCTTGCCGCTTGGGTCAAAGACATGGCTCATGGGGCGGAAAACGATCTGGAGATCTGGGCAAGGGGTGTCTGGCAGAGCGCGGGCCAAGGCGGTGGCCTGCGAGGCGCCGTTCGTGAGAGGTCCTCGCCTCGCCAGGTAGTAATTCAGGGCGTGCCAGCCCACGCGCAACCCCTTCAATTGCAGGTTGAGCGAATCCTCCGGCGCGGTTCGATAGGTGCAGGTGGTGTAGGGGTGATCGTGCAGATTTTCGCCAACCCCCGGAAGATCCGAGATGACGGGGATCCCGTGCTCTCGCAGATGCGCGCCCGGACCGACGCCCGAGAGCATCAGAACTTGCGGCGAACCGATCGAGCCGGCCGAAAGGATCACTTCGCACGTGGCCAGCGCCCGCTCGACCGCGCCCGCCCGTTCGTATTCCACCCCGATCGCCCTGCGCCCTTCGAAAATGATGCGGCGGCCCAGGGCCGATGTCTCCACCGCGAGATTCTTGCGGTGCAAGGCGGGACGCAGATAGGCTTCCACCGCCGATTGGCGCACGCCATCTCGCACGGTGTTCGGCATGAGGCTTACGCCTTCCGACACCGTGCCGTTCAGATCACTGCTCGCCGGCAATCCTGCGCGCAGGGAGGCTTCGATAAACGCTCGCGTGATGGGATGCACATAGGTCGGATACTTCACGTTGAGCATCCCTGCGGGATTGCGAGATTGCGGGGGCAGGTCCTCGCGCCGCTCAAGCTTATGGAAATAGGGCAGCACATCCGACCATCCCCAACCGAGGTTCCCGAGCCGCCGCCACCCTTCGTAGTCCTCGGCCTGGCCGCGGACGTAGGCGCTGCCATTAATCGAACTCGATCCACCCAGCACGCGTCCTCGCGGCCAGAAGATCGGGCGGTTGTTCAAGCGAGGTTCCGCCTCAGTATAAAAACCCCAGTTCAGGGTGGGATGGGTGAAGAGCTTTCCCATGGCCAGCGGCATTTTGATCCACGGGCTCAGCGGCTGGGGGCCTGCCTCGAGCATCAAAACGCGCCAGGAGGAGTGTTCGGTGAGGCGGTTGGCGAGAACGCATGCGGCCGTTCCTCCGCCCACTATGATGAAATCGAACTTCCGCGCATCCGCGCGAGCCTCGGTCATCGTGGAGCCTCGCCCTATTGGGCTTCGAAGCGCCAGTTGCGCGTGTCGCGGATGATCCACCCCACCGGATCGTTGAAATGAACAGCGAACAGGCGCGCGGCCTTGTTTTCATACTTGGCGAGAAATTCCCGCCGGGTCTTGCGCGACATTTGCTTGTCCACGCAGGCGATCGAACAGATTTCCGGCTCGGCGAACTGGATGGGACTGTGAAAAACGTCGCCGGTGACGATGGCATGCTCGCCGCGCGAATGAATGTGGAGACTCACGTGGCCCGGCGTGTGGCCATGCGTGGGTTCCAGCCACATCTCCTCGCTCAGTCGGTGATCGGTCTCCACCAGATCGGCCAAATCGGCATCCAGAATCGGCCGGACCGAATCGAGAATGTGCCTCACCTCGGTCGTTTTGTCGTCGAGTAAGGACCGACAGTATTCCCACTCCCGGCGCGCGAATAGGTACCGGGCGTTCGGGAAAGTCGGCACCCAGCGGCCGTTCACCAGCTGCGTATTCCAGCCCACGTGATCAAAATGCAAGTGCGTGCACAGGACGGTATCGATGGTCTCCGGAGGGAAGCCGGCCGCGCTCAAATCCTCGAGAAAGGAGGTCTCCAGCTCCGTGCAGTGCGGAATTTCGCGCTGCTTGTCGTTCCCCACGCAGGTATCAATGACAATGCGGCGGCCACCGGCTTCGAGCACAAACGCTTGCACGGCCAGGATGATTTCGCCCTGCGAAGTGACAAAGCGCGGCACGAGCCAGTCGTATTTCTTATAATGCTCGGCAGTTTCCGCCCCGAGAAGCGGCGCCCAGGGAATTCGCTCCGCCGATTCCAGCACGCTGGTGACTTTGACGTCGCCCACTTGCCAGCGCGAAATTCGCGATTCGCCCTTCTTGTAATCATGGGACGGCTGGGTTATGGCCGCACCGGAGCCCGACACCGAAGCGGTGTGAGATCCTGCTTCCCCGAGTGGATTCATGGATCTATTCCTGTTTCCATCTATCACGCTTACGGCCCCGGCGCAAGCCAGCCAGCGAAGTGGCTAATCGGCTCGCAAGGCTGATCGGCATGCCGCCGAGACGGCGATGTCTTCGACTCCATTCATGACACCCGGGGTCGACCAAGCCTCGCTGCCGCCTCTCGGCCGAACTACTTCCGGAATAAGAGCGTCAGCAGGAACATGGCCAGCTTCAAATTCAGAAGTTTGAGCGCCTTTCGCGCTTCGGCGGGCGTGAGCTTGGCCGCGATCGGCATCGAGCCGAAAACCTTTCCCTTGATGAGCAGCTTGCCATGGTCCGGCTCGAGCGAATGAATTTCGATTAGTTCGCTGTTGTCCTGGCCAAAGAGTTTCATCGTCGTTGCCGCCCAATCTTGTCGAAGTCGATCTGGAGGTCCTCGCAGAGGGTCATTGCGGCGGCGCGACCCGCGCCGAATACTCCGCCGCCAGGATGCTGAAACGGCCCGACCAGATAGAGCCGCTTGACTCCCGGGACGGTGTTACGCCCGAGATCCGGCGTCGGGCGGTGCGACCCCGACTGATAGAGATACGGTGCGACGCCATGCACATCGCCCTTCTGAAAGCTCGCCGAGGCCCGCTCGATATCGAGCGGGCTGTCCGCCACGTAGGCAATGATATTGTCGGGCGTAATGTTGTCGACGTATGCCTGCATGCGTCCGAGCATTGTTTTGGCAAAGTCATCCTTCACGCGGTCCCAGTGCTCGGGACCCCCATCGGGATGGGCATAGGGTACATAATCCCAAACGTGCAGCGTCGCTTTGCCGGGCGGGCAGCGGGTTGGGTCGAACGTCGACGGCGAGACCAACCCCAAAAGCGAGGTCCGCGGCATGCGGCCGTAGCGTAGCTGGTCAAAGTACTCGCGCAGCGTCTCTATGCGCGCCGGCATTAACTCGGTGAAATAGGCCTGATTCGCCTTCCTTCCCGCCCGGAACCGCAGAGGCTCGTTCAAAGCCGCGTGGACGGTGAAACAGGAATTCGCCGAAAGTTCCACGCGCTCGGCCGCGCGAGCCACCTCGGCGCCGATGCCGGGAACCATTCGGCCGAGCAGATGCGGATGGATGGCACCGATCACCGCGTCCTTCGCCTGGTACTCGGTGCCGTCGGCGGTGCGCACGCCGCTGGCGCGTCCGCCCCGAACGATCACGCTTTCCACCAATGTGTTGGCCCGAACCCGCCCGCCATGATCCTCAATCGAGCGAACCAGGGCAGCGGTGAGAGAGCCGCTGCCTCCGACGGCCACGCCGATGCCGTAGGTCTCCATGAACCCCAGGAAAACGAAGATGCCGATACCCGTTCCCTTCTCTTCCGGGCCGGTGAGGTTTTCCGAGACCATCCGCGTGAAGAACATTCGCACTTTTTCGTTTTCGAAATTCTCGACGATGATGTCGTACGGGCTTTTCTGCATCAGTGCGAACAGTTCACGCCCTTCCGGGCTCTGATCCAGCAGGGCCAGGCTGGCTCCCATCGGCAGCGGCGGGGTGTAAAACGAAGCCGAGATCATCGGGAGATATCGGTTTGCCCGGTCCGCAAATTGGAGAAATGAATCGGCGTCTCTGCTCGAAAATTGCGCGATGTCCTGGTAGGTTCGCTTCCTGTCGCGGTAGAGCGCAATCGTCGAGCCGTCCTCGAAAACGCAAAGGAAGGGAATCTCCGGATAAACGTATTTGAGGCCGTAGCGGGCGACGAGCTCGAGTTCGTCATTCTTGATGAGCGGATTCGCCTGAATGAAGATGTGGCCGGTGCTGAATCGATCGTGCAGAAAATCGGGACCGGTGAGCTTCGCCGTGACCACTCCGCCCCCGAACCAGGCATTGCGCTCGAGCACAAGCACGCTTCTCCCGGCTCGAGCCAAATAGGCGGCGGCAACCAATCCGTTGTGTCCCGAGCCGATGGCGACGATGTCGTACGCTTCCGGCATCAAAGCTCCTGGTCATCCCGAACGGCAGCAAGGCGAAGCGCAGTCTGTTACAGTTTCAGATCCATCTTCAACCAATTTCTTGCCGAAGCAGAAACGCGGTTGCGGGCTCGCGTATCTCGGTCTAGCGGGCCGGATCGCCAGCCACCTGCCGAGCATCGGAGGCTTGGTGGGAGGTAGGCGCGGATACTTGGAGGGTTTCTGAAACTGCCGCTTCCGCGCCCGCTCGCCGCACGAAAACGCGCAGGTCCCACCGACCGGAGTGCGGCAAATGAGCCGTTGCAGAAGCCAGCAGTTTGTTGGCCGATTGCTGGTGTGTTAAGTGAACCAGGGCTCGCTCGCCCACTGGCGACTCTACGGCGAGGTTGACATCGGCGTCCAAAAGCGGCTCCTCGGAATCGGCATCCTGTACCAGAACGGAGACATCGCACGGTCCAGGGTCGATCGGGTCGGCAGGCGCGAAGAGGCTGACGCGAAACGGCCCGGATCGTTGTTCGAGTCTCAGAGCGGCGTCGTCAATGTCAGTCGCGTCCGGCGCGAACCACCCGTACCCCAAAGCCGCAATCGGAGCCAGCACGGCCAGCGCCCCGAGAGCGCTTCGCGCAACCGTCAGCTGCGATGTTCCCATCTCCGGGCGCCGTGGACCCTCAGCGAAGCGTTCCACAGGCGACAGCAGCTTGAAGGTGATCGCCGCGGCGGGAATCAGGAAGGCAAACGAGCCCACCACCCACATCATCGCGCCGGCAGCTGCCTGATCGTTCAGCGCGGAAATTCCCCACAGCCGCGGAACGGTCTGGTACGACCTGTACAGCACCCGATCGGAAAAAACAAGAAAGGCTGACAACGCCGAGTTCACAAAATCGGCCAGCAGCAGATAAATGGGCATCCTCCAGCGCGGCCACACCCTTCGGCTGGGCCAAGGCTCAATTACCGGCCACCAGAAAAGCGTCGCCGCCCCCAGAAAGCAGATGTGCTCAACCTCATGCCATCCCGGCGAGCGCAGTGCCAACTCATACGCGCTGGGCAGGTGCCACCCAATCATGGCGATCGCCATCAAGACCCAAGCCACAGCCGGATCGATCAGCCGGCCGCCGATCCAGCGGACCGAGGGTGAACTTGAAAGCGGGCCCAACACGCGGCGTGAAATCCAGTGCGGCAGCCCAAGCCGGAGCGGAATCTCCGGCTCGCCGAGGAGGAGAAGCGGAGGAACGACCATCATCAGCAGCACGTGCTGAAGCATGTGGTCAGCGAGGAAGAACGGATCGAATGCATCGATGGGAGAGGCTAACGCGAGCTCCAAGATCGCCAGCCCCGCCAGAAACACGCCGAGCCGCCCCCCGGTCGATCGTTGGCGCGCCCCTCGCCGCAGCAGAATCCAGCCGCGAATGTAGAGAAGCGCGAAGAGAAGATTGAATGCGGTGGCAACGGTGGGGAATGACCACGATGCGAGAACGGCTTGTGCCACAGGGGACATCCGATTTGGCTAGCAACGCGCCGGAGGAAGCGCGCTCGGGCTCACTGTTTCTCCTCTTCGTCCATCATTCCGGGAGCCTCCACCCCCGCGCGCGCCGCCAGCGGATACTGCCAAGTGGGAATGCGCACCTGCCGCAGCACGACGATTCCCGCAACCACTCCGAACCCAACCTGCGAGGCCAGAAACCAACCCCACTGGATCCGTTGGTTCAAGATCGGGTCGATGATGTCGAGAACGTTGTAGAGCAGCCCCGTCCAGACCAGCGGCGCAAGAATTCCACCGAGCAGAATGGGGCGGCGCGGCAGCATCGGCAGCAGTGCGCCATACAACAGGCCGACCAAGATCGACGTAGTCAAGTGCAGGGCCGTGGCTACCAGCAGGAGCTCGATGTGAAACGCCTTCATTTGCGCGCTGCTCACCTGAACGTGCTCGTAGACGACCGCACCCAGCAGATTGATCGGATACCAGATGCTTCTTTGGCTGAGCACACCGTAGAGCATCGCCAATACGGCCATGGCCGCCCCGCCAGCAAGCCCGCCCTTGATCCCTGCCGAAATCGGATAGATCTCCAGGGGCAAACGCGCGCGGTGCGGAACCTGGGCTGCGGCGATGCGCTCTACACTGCGCCGGGTCGTGGCGATCGGCACAGGGGTGGGCACCACTGGAACCTCTTCATGATTCTCGTGAGGCAGCACCTGGAAAAACCAACCGACCGAGCCAGCCAGCGCCAGGATCAGTCCCGCCCAGCTCACCTTGGCGTTCGTGACCAGCCCTACGGCTATGAGCGTCGCCCCCAGCGCCAGCGCGATGGGCCATAGCGTTGGCTTCGGCAGACTCACGTGTTGCTTTTGTTCCGGTGCGGTCATCGGCCCACGATGTAAACGGTCGTAAATACTACCACCCATACGGCGTCCACAAAATGCCAGTAGAGCGAGAATACCTCGCAGCGTTCGGTGTGTTCGGGCCGGATCTTGCCCAGCACCGCCAAAATCATGATCACTGCCAGGCCGATCAATCCCACGATCACGTGGGAGGCATGCAAACCCACCAGCGAATAGTAGGTGGTGCCGAAAAGGTTGGTCTGGATCGTGAAATTCTCCTGATAGATCAAATGGTGCCACTCGATCGCCGTACCCCCGATAAAAATCGCACCGAGCAGGAAGGTTAAAAACCAAAAGGCGCGAAAAGCACCGCTCCTGCCTTTGCGGAGTGCCGCAATCGCCCAGTGCATCGTGAAGCTGCTCGAGAGCAAGCATATGGTGCCGACGATTGGGACCCTCAACACTTCCCGCGGCGTCGGTCCGCTCAGGCTCTTGCCGATGTAGAAGATGTAGGCGACTACGAAAATCGTGAAAATCGCCGACTCGGCGACGATCAAACTGCCCATGCCTACCTTGCCGCGGGAAGGAAGCTCCCAGGCGGCTTCACCGAGGGGGATGTTTGCTTCGGTCGCGCTCATTTGGATCGAGTCTCTTTCATGTTCACTCGTATTTCGAGTCCGGGTCTTCCGGGTGCTTGATATCCCACAGAGGGCGGCGACTGCGGACGGCCGGGGTCTGGGCGAAATTGTATTCGGGCGGCGGCGACGTTGTCGCCCACTCAAGAGTCCAGGCATCCCACGGATCGTTTCCCGCCAGTGGGCCCCGGAGGTAGGACCAGACCATGTTGTAGACGAAAATCAGCACCGCCACGCCCTGAAAAATCACTCCGATGGAGGTGATCAGGTTCCAGGATTCCCACCCGCGGCCGGCTTCATAGGTGTAAATGCGCCGGGGCATTCCCAGCAGCCCGGGGACGTACATGGTGTCGAAGGTCAGATGGAATCCGACGAGCAAAATCCAAAAGTTCCATTTCCCCAGCGTTTCGTTGAGCAGACGGCCCGTCATCTTCGGAAACCAGTAATAAAAGGCGGCAAAAATGCTGAAGAGAATTCCACCGACGATGACATAGTGAAAATGCGCCACCACAAAATAGGAGTTGGCCAGTTGCCAGTCGAAGGGCGCCGTAGCCAGCATGATCCCCGTCAGCCCGCCAATCAGGAACTGAAAAAGGAAGCCCACGGCGAACAGCATGGGCGTAGCGAAGCGAATCCGGCCGCCCCACATGGTGGCGAGCCAGTTGAAAATCTTGATGCCCGTGGGCACGGCGACCACCATGGTCGTCAGCACGAAAAAGGCATTTCCGTAAGACGGCATTCCGATCGTAAACAGGTGGTGCGCCCAAACACCCAGGCTCACGAAGCCGATGCTCGTGGTGGCCGCCACCATGGCCGGGTAGCCGAAGATCGCCTTGCGCGAGAAAACGGGAACAATTTCGGAGATGAAGGCGAAGCACGGAATGATCAGTACGTATACCTCCGGGTGGCCGAAGATCCAGAAGAAATGCATCCACATCACCACCGAACCGCCCGCCTGGGGGTCAAAAAAATGCGCGCCCAGGTAGCGATCGGCCAGCAGCATCAGTTGCGCGGCAGTGAGCGGGCTGATCGTGACCAGGACGAGGCCCCCCATCACCAGGTTCATCCACACAAGCAGGGGCATTCTGCTGAGCGTCATGCCGGGGCAGCGCAAGCCCAGAATGGTAGCGATGAAATTCACCCCTCCCGAAATGCTCCCCACGCCCGCAACCAGCAGGGCCAGATTCCAGTAATCGGTGCTGTGCCCGGGCGAAAACGCCGTTGCCGTAAGCGGCGCATAGGCAAACCAGCCGACATCGGGCGCGATGCCCGCCTGCGCCACCGAATTACCTGCAAAAAAGCTCGCGTACAGCAAGAGTCCGCCGAACGCCGTCATCCAAAAGCTAAACGCATTCAGCCGCGGGTAGGCCATATCCCGCGCCCCAATCATCAGCGGCACCAGATAGTTTCCGAAACCGAACAGGATTGGCATGCCCACGAAAAACACCCCGGTCGTGCCATGCAGGGTGAACAATCGGTTAAAGACCTCTGGAGAGAGAAAACTGGAATTGGCGTGCGCCAGCTGGATACGCATCAGCACGGCTTCCACGCCCATCACAACCAGAAAAACAAGCGCATAGACGATGTACATGAGGCCGATTTTCTTGTGATCGGCCGTGCCCAGCCATTCGTAGATGACTGCCAGCGCATTTTTGCGAGCCGCGAACCGAGGTAGGGAGTCTGTACTGGCCGCCATAACTCTCCGTTAGCGCAGCGTCACCAAATAGGCGACGATCTGCTGCAACTCTTGATCGGTCAGATCCTGCGCCGGCATAAGTGTCCCCGTTTTGAAGACAGCCGGATTGCGAACCCACTTCTGCAAGTTATCGGGCGTGTTCGGCACCGACCCGGAACCAATCGTGTCGCGGCTCATCAAGTGGGTGAGGTCGGGACCAGCTTTGCCGGCGGCAATTGTTCCGCCGATGGTGTGACAGGCAAAACAGGCCTTCGAAATGAACAGCGCGCTGCCCACGGCAACCGACGAACTCGTGACAGCCGGCTGCTGCTGGCCCTGGGCCCACCGGTCGAACTCGTCCCTGCTCTGGACATAGACGCGCAGCAACATCTTGGCGTGCTCTGTGCCGCAATACTGGGCGCACTGCCCGAGATAGAGCCCGCTCTGGTGAGGATCGATCCACATGTCGTTCGGGTGATTCGGTATCAGGTCAGTCTTGCCGGCCAGCCGGGGCACCCAAAAGCTGTGATCCACATCGGCGGAGAGAAGATGAATGTAAGTCGGAGTCGGGCGGGACGGGTCGCTGACCGGCACATGCAGCTCGTTTGCCACCACCAGCCCAAGTTGGGGATAGCGATACTCCCACCAGAACCGATGCGCAACCGCGGTCACTTCGATCGAGCCCGGGGGTTCAGGAGCGTCCTGCACCCGGTGAATGACTTGCGCCGAAGATAAAAACAGAACCACCACGATCAGCACCGGCAGCACGGTCCAGGCCAGCTCCATCTGATTGCTGCCGTAAATCTGAGGCGGCTCCGCTTGGCCCTCCTGCCGGCCATCGCGAAAGCGAATCGCGGCGTAGGCGAGAAGGCTGGACACCACGACAAAAATCGCGCCCAGAACTTCGAGTTCGAAAATGGACAGACGGTAAATGGAGTGAGCTGGGGTCGAAGCGGGGGCAAAAATATTCGTTGGGCTGGCCAGGGCGGCCGCTCGAGTGGCTGCGAGCAGCACCAGCAGTGGAAGAGCGGGCCAGGCCACGGCCGTTCGGCGCGGACTTCGCAGCCTCTGGCCCGAGCGCCGCTGGCTTTGCTCCCCAGCCGCTGGTTTTGCTCCCAAGGCGATCAAGGCGGGCTAGGCTAATGGAATGGAGCGCGAGAGTAAAGTGACGCAGATCACATCGAGATCTCTTCGCCTTATGTTCGCCCACGCAAACCTCTGCTACAATAGTCGCCGAAATGCTGTTCGCACCCACGGCCAAGGAGTCCGTCTTCCCGCTCAATGCCGCGCAGCGTGCCGCCGTCGAGCACCACGAGGGCCCGCTGCTGGTCGTGGCCGGCGCCGGCACGGGGAAAACGCGGGTCATCACCGAGCGGATTGGCCATTTGCTTCGATCCAATCCTGGGCTGGCGGGCGAAAACATTCTGGGACTGACCTTCACAGAAAAAGCCGCCGGCGAAATGAAGCATCGCGTGGTTCGGGCCTTGGGCGAGCGAGCCGAAGATGTCTGGCTCAGCACGTTTCATTCCTTCTGCCTCGAGAAGATTCTCCGCACGGCCAATCCGGCGATTCAGCCCATCGAAGACATCGATCATCGCATTCTGCTGCGGCGGAATATTGCGGAGTTGGGACTGGTGATTTTCCGGCGCCTGGCCGAGCCCGCCGAGTTTCTCGAGGATTTTCAGGCTTTCTTCTCTCGCTGCCAGGACGAGCTGGTCACGCCGGACGACTACCAGCGATATGTCGGGAACCTTCGGACGAGTTACCAGTCACGCCAACAGTCGCTCGAAGCTGACGCCCGCTCGCTCGCCGAACAGGAGATCGCCCAACAGGAAGAGCTTGCGCGGGTGTATCGCACCAGCGACCGGTTACTGCGGGAGCGGAGTCTTTGCACCTTCGGCGCGCAGCTGTTGCAGGCGGTCGAGCTGCTGCGCACGGACCCGTCGCTGCTTGCGCGTATGCGCGAGCGCTACCGTTACATCCTGGTCGACGAATTTCAGGACACCAATATCGCCCAGCTCGAGCTGCTCTGGCTGCTGGCGGGCGAGCGGCGCAACATTGTGGCCGTCGGAGACGACGACCAGGCCATCTATCGCTTCCGCGGCGCATCCTTTGGCAGCTTCACCATTTTTCTCAACAAGTTCTGCGGAATCCGAGACAGACAGCCGGCGGGAAGATTTCTGGTATCGCTTTCCGAGAACTACCGTTCGACCGAGCGCATCCTGCGCGTGGCAGGCGAAACAATCTCGCACAACGAGAAGTCGCCGCTTCTGCCTCCCAAGAACCTGACAACCCAGAATCGTGAGGGCGAGCCGATCCGCGTGGTCGAATTCCCTTCCGCCGAGGAAGAGGCCCAGTGGATCGCCGCGGAAATCGCACGTCTCCATGGCGCAGCGGCTCCCTGGCGGAGCTTTGCGGTCCTTTACCGCAAGCACGCGCACCGCACGCAGGTTTTGGGTGCTCTTCGGCGCCATGGAATTCCGTTTGTGATTCGCAAGTCTTCGATCCTTCCGAGCACCATCGTGCGCGACCTGGTCGCCTGGCTGCGCCTGGTGGCAAACCCTGCCGATAATATCTCCTGCGCGCGCGTCCTGGCGGCTCCCTATTGGACTTTTACGCCTCGCCATCTGGTTCGGCTAGCCGAACGGGCGGAGCGAAACCGCCGGTCGTTCTGGAGCGAACTGGAACAGGCGCCAGAAGCATCCGGGGGGCCAAGGCTCGAGGACTTTGCGCAATCGATCCGCCGGATGCGCCAGACCGCCAGGAACCAGACGGCCGCAGGAACGCTCGAGCAGCTCATCGAAGCTCTGGAAATCGCGCCGCTCGCTTCGGAGATCGATCGTCAGCACGTCGACCGCCTGGTCGAATTCGTAAGCGATTGGCAGCGCAAGAGCGAACAGAAAAGCCTCCGCGATTTCATCGAGTATCTTGATTATTTTGATGAGCTCGGTGGCGACATCCAGATCGAAGAAGAGCTTTCCGACGACGCCGTGCAACTGATGACGGTGCATGCCGCCAAGGGACTGGAATTCCCGCACGTCTTCATCCTCCGGCTCAGCAGAAACGACTTCCCTGCCGGGGCACGCCGGCCCCAGTTCGAGTTCCCTCCCGAACTGATGAAGGAAGAGCAGCCCAAGGGTGACTTTCAAAAGCAGGAAGAGCGCCGCTTGTTTTACGTGGCGTTGACCCGCGCCCAGCAGCGGCTGACGCTTTCGACGATCGTCACGCTGCGGAAGAGGCCCTCGCCGTTCTTGGAGGACATCTTAGGAAACGCGAGAATTCGAAGGATGGATGTCACGCAGTCGGCACCGAAAGTCGACCTGCCGCCGGCTGGCGAACGATGCCAGCCTGCCCCGAATTCCGGCTGGCTCTTCCCTGGCTCGCTCGAGGACAGCAAGGCGTACTCCGAGATTGCCCTCTGGGCCCAGTCCTACCGCCCTCCTCGACGCGAGCCACTCGAGCTGAGCGCCTCGGCGATTGAGACCTACGAGCGCTGCGCTATGAAATACCTGTTTCACTATGTCTGGCGTATCCCCAGCGGGCCCAGCGCGCAAATGACCTTTGGCAACGTGATGCACACCACCATCCGCGAATTTGTGGCCGCATCGAGAAAGCTCGCTCGCCTGCGCCTGGACGAATTGCTCGCCATCTATGAACGCGAGTGGAAATCGGCCGGGTTTCCCGATCGATACCAGGAAGAGGAATATCGCAAAGCCGGACGGGAACAACTGGAGGTCTTCCACCGGAACTTCGCGGCCCAAGCGCCGGACGTCCTCCACCAGGAAAAATCTTTTGAATTGCCGCTCGACCACGATGTCGTGGTGACCGGACGCATCGACCAAGTCAATCGGCTCGAGGGGCGGAGCGTTGAGATCGTGGATTACAAAACCGGGAGGGTGCGGAGCGCCGAGAGCACGGCCGATAACGTTCAGCTCAGTATTTACGCGCTGGCAGCGAGCGAGGTGTTCGAGTTAGAGCCCGAACGGCTCATCTTTCACTATCTGACGAATGGGGAAAGGGTCACCTGCGCGCGCGACGGCAAGGCACTCGAGCGAGCCAAACAGAGAATCTGGAGCGTCGCGGGCCAGATACGCGCCGGCGAATTCTCGCCGAATCCGCAGAAAAAGGCTTGCAACTACTGCCATTTTAAGCCGCTCTGTCCGGCCCACGAGCAATCGGTGTCCTTCTAGCCCAAAACGACAAGCGGGGCGCTCTCCTCGAGCGCCCCGCTTTTCTTGAAGGCTTCTGGATTCGAAGCCGGAGTGGTTCCGCGCATGAACTACAGTGGAACTTTCTCCCGCAGCCGGACGCCCCAAGGAAACTTCCGGCGCCGGCCGCTTTTCCATCTATAGAGGCGGGCGCTTGCGAAGTCAAGAAGAAAAAAAGCGAGAGACGTTCCGGATGGAAAAGGTGCTCGGAAGAAATTCAGCGCGCCATCGCGCTCTCGTAGTAACCGTGGCGCGCCTCGATCGTCAAGCCCGGACGCCGCACGTGCACGTCAATGTCGTGATAATCGCGATCCTGCGGAACATCATCGGGAGCAAAGGTGAGCGTGTACTCGTTGCGCGCCTGTTCGGTCAGATCGGAGTAGAGGCGCTCCAAATTGTCTTCCCTCGATCCGTAGAAAGTGTCGCCGCCGGTGTCGGTCGCGAATTTGTCAAGTTCCGACTCCCCGCGTTGCAAAACCGATTTGCCCACCGGCACTGAGTGCACCACGGAAATGGAGTACACTGAAATGTCAGATTCCAGCAGCAGATGCAGCGTCTGATCGAACGTATGATTGTTGCGGCCGGAATTGTTCCCGTCGGAAATAATGAACACAATCTTGCGCCGCTCGCGCCCGCGGCTTTTGAGCATCGTAGCGGCAGCGAAGACGGCATCATTGAGCGCATTTTGCTTCTTGTAACGCTGGAAACCATGCAAGGGAATGCCAGCCGAAGAGGGCGCGGGCTGGCCGTTGATCAGTGGCCCAGCCGTGGTCGGGTCGGCCACGACTTGATCGTTGTGAGTGCCGAGTTCCAGGCGCTTCAGCTTGGTGAACAGCAGATCGTTGTTGAAAGAAAAGTCCGAGACGGTCTCGGGAAACTGATCGAAGGTGACCAGTGCCACTTCGTCCGAAGGACCGAAGCCAGCGGAAATGGCCGTCAGACTTTTCTGTACGTGCGGCATCACTTTCTGCGAAAGATCGTTGTCGAGCAGGACGACCGCAGAAAGCGGGACCGGATCGGAAGAAAATGTGGCAATCTTCTGTTCGACGCCGTCGACAAATATGCGGAACTCGTCTTTCGTCAGGTCCCCCACCAGCTGGCCGTGGCTGTCTTTGACCGTCACCGGCACGATGACACTTCTGGCACGAACCACAATGGTCGGCGGCTGATTTTGGGGAGTCGGGCGGGGCGGAGCCGACGGGGCCTGCGCGGCGGTCTGGCCGCCGGCGCCCGCAAACAGTATCATGCCTGGCAGGAGCCTCGCGAGTCGTCTCGGCAACATTTTGAGGTTCTCCTGGGCACCCGCCGCACATCCGGCCAAGCACCCAATGCATCATACAAGGCTAACCTCGCCTCAAGGAGAATTATACAATGCGGATGACCAGCCTCGCCGCGGCTATTGTTAGTCTCTCGCTTGCGGGAGCCGCCGCAGTTGCGATTACGCGCTGCGCCCAGGCTACGCCGGCACAGCAAGTGCAGGGGCCGATGCCGCCCCCGGGCTCGCAAAAGCGCACGCCTCCATCCGACCAGCAGGAACAGGCGCCGGAGCAACAACCGCCCGAATCAGGCGAAACGCTCCGGGTCCATACGGCCCTGGTCAATGTCTTTGCCACCGTCCGCGACCACCACAACGGAATCATTGGGGACCTGACCCAGGACGACTTCAAAATCTACGAGGATGGCGTCGAGCAGAAAGTTGCCTACTTCACCAAGGAAGTCGATATGCCGATTTCGCTGGCCATCCTGATGGATACCAGCGGCAGCATGCAGATGATTTTGGGCGCCGAACAGGATGCCGCCTCCCGTTTCGTTCACGAGGTGCTGCACAAGAAGGATGAAGCCTTGGTGATGAGCTTCGACACCGACGTAAATCTTCTGGCCGATTTCACCGAAGATCCCGCCGTACTGGGGCGCGCCATCCGCCGCGCCACCATCAATGCGGCAGGGCCGGTCATCACCCCCGGCACGGTTCCGCAAAGTGGCGGGGGTACAAACTTGTATGACGCGGTGTATCTGGCCTGCCACGATGAACTGTTGAATGAGGCTGGGCGCAAGGCCATTGTGATGCTCACCGATGCCGAGGACACCGGCAGCAAGATGACTGAAGGCGATGCGATCGAAGCCGCCCAGCGTGCCGACTCGGTGATCCACATACTGCTCATCAGCGATCCCAGGGCCACCGCGGGCTACGGGCCAGGAGTCGCCTCTCACATGACGCAGGAGACCGGCGGGCGGGTCATCAATGTCCGAAATGAGAAAGGTCTGGAGAAAGCCTTCGATACGGTCTCCGAGGAGCTGCGCTCACAGTACGTGCTCGGCTATTCCTCTACCAATACCAAACGAGACGGCACCTTCCGGAAAATCAAAGTCGAGGTCAATCGCCCAGACACCAAGATTCTGGCCCGTAAAGGCTACTACGCACCGGCAGGCTAGCGAACACTTCATGGCCGCCAGGGCAGACGTGCTCACCGAGCTGTGCTGGGCGGGGTGGGGACCGCCTGAGCGAAGTAGCCTTTGCGTGTCCGGACGGTTAAACCTTTCTGCGAGGTTTCCACGTCGATGCGGCGGTATTGTCCGCCGGGCGGAGGATCGGCCGGAGCGTAGGCGATGAAATACTGGCTGCGCAGCTCAGTCCCAATGTCCAAGAACGATTGGGCCAGGTCATCCACCCGATACGGGAAGAATGCGTGGCCGCCGGTTTGATCGGCAAACTCCTCCAGGACTTTATCCCCGGGCGCAAGATTGTACTTGTTCGGCTTGCTGGCATCGTCGAGCGCAAGCCAATCGGTATTGGTGCTGACAGCGAAGACAGCCGTTTCGGAGCGAATCGCCGCATCGATCGCGTCGCTTAGGGCGTGATCGCTCAAATTGTCGTTCCCATCGCTGATGACCACAATCACCCGGCGAATGTCAGAGCCACCGTCTTTGGGCGTCGGAGCACGCTCGAGCTTTTCCGCGGCGAGAACAATGGCATCATTGAGCGCCGTTCCGCCTCCGGCACGCTGCTCGCGGATGCTGGAGTCCAGAAGGGCGACGTCCCCCGTATAATCCTGAATAACTTCCGGGTCGTTGTCGAAGGTCATCAGGAACGCGAGATCCTTGTTGCGCCGGATCACCTTGTTGAGAAAGTCGACCGCCGCGTCTTTCTCAAACTCCAGGCGCGCCCGGATGCTGTTCGAGGTATCGAGCAGAAGGGCAATCCGCAGCGGAAGATCGGTCTCTCGACTGAAAAAGCGGATGTCCTGTGGCACGCCGTTCTCGATGACCCGAAAGTCGCCCTTGTCGAGATCGGTGATGAAATTGTGGTGCTTGTCCACCACAGTGGCAACCAGGTGAACAAGCCCTGTCCGGCTGATGATGGGCTTCTGGCTCGTTAGCGGGGCCGTGGTCTCCGCGGGGGCCCCCTGCTGCTCGGAGGGAGCAGGGGGCTGCTGCGCGCGGGCCTCGCTCGCCACCATTCCGAGCACGGCGCCCAGCAAAAGAATCCGACCGCGGGAGTTCATCCGTGCCACCAGAGCTGAATTATAGGAATTCTCGCAACGCAGCGTCAATTGCGGCCGTGCTGGTTTCGGTGGCCCGGCCAAGAGCATCGAGATAATTCGCAAGCTCGGCCGGGAGGGGCGCGCGAACCTCGATGCTCTTCCCCGTTTGCGGCTGCACCAATCCAAGTCGGGCAGAGTGCAAGAAGTTTCTCCCCAGCGGGGGAAGCCACTGCGTGCCTACGCGTTCACGGCGAGGCGCTCCATAAAGGGTGTCTCCCACCACAGGGCATCCCAGAGCTGAAAAATGTGTGCGAATCTGGTGCGTTCTTCCTGTTTCGAGGTCGGCTTCGACCAGTGTGAAACCGTCCAGCCGAAGACGAGTGCGCCAACCGGTGCGGGCAGCAAGGCCCTCGCGACGCCGAGCCGTCATACGCGAACGGCGGCGGAGATCGCGCGAGATCTTCATCTCGATGGTGCCGCCCGCGCCTTTCATTCTGCCGTGAACGAGCGCCAGGTATGTCTTCCTCACGCGGCGCGCGCGAAAGTCCTCCACAAGCTTGCGATGAGCGGCGTCATTCTTAGCGACCACAATGGCTCCCGAGGTGTCTTTGTCCAGGCGGTGTACAATGCCTGGCCGCAACGGTCCGCCAACGGCCGAGAGTCCGCTCGGGCCGCCAAAGCGATGCAGCAAGGCTGCCACCATCGTGCCCGACGCGGCACCGGCGCCCGGATGCACAATCATGCCAGCCGGTTTATTGATGATCGCCAAATCCGCATCTTCGTAAAGAACTTCGAGCGGAATCGATTCGGCGGCAACTCCGGCCTCAGCCGGCCGCGGAATTTCTAGGTGCACGCGCTCCCCCAACCCGACGCGGTGGGAAGCCTTGCGCGCCGCTCCGTCCACTCGCACGCGGCCTTGTGCGATGAGCAATTGAATCTTCGACCGGCTCCATTCGGGAAGTTCCCGGACCAGGAAACGATCCAGGCGTTGCCCCGCACTTGTCGCAGGGACGATGAATTCAGAAGATTTCGTCGGCACTATCATGGCTGTGAAGTCGCAATCGACCCAGAGCTCTACGGGCGGCCCGCCGCCGCGGTCGGGGCGCCGGGAGGCACCGCGGTGGTCGATCGCAGACCGCGCCGCCAAAGGAAGGCGCCCACGAAAATCAAAACCACACTTACGATCTGCATCAGAGAGACCGTGTTATGGAACATCAGGGTGCGGCCCGGGTCGTCGCGAAGGAATTCGATCGCCCCTCGCTCGATTCCATACAGGAGGAAAAACGCGCCGATCAGCTGGCCCGTGAATTTCTGGCGCGTGCCTAACCAAACCAGCAGAAGGAAGTTCAGGAACTCGGCACCGGCTTCGTAAAGCTGGGTCGGATGCAGAGATATGTTCAATGGAGTGCCAGCGATGCGCGCGGCGACCGGGCTGGTGAAGCGAACGCCCCACGGCAGCGATGTCGGTCTGCCGTAGCAGCAGCCGGCGAGGAAGCACCCCACGCGTCCGATGGCGTGCCCCAGGGCAACTGGCGCGGCACAGACGTCGAGAACGGCGAGCAAAGGCAGCTTCGTGACCCGCGTGAACACGATGGTCCAGACGATTCCTCCCGTAACTCCGCCGTAGAAGGTTCCCGCCGATTGCAGCGTGGCGAGGCTGAAAATCTGGCCGGGATTTCGACCGTAGTAGTCCCATTCGCTCGCTAGCAGCCAGAGTTTGGAGGAAACCAGTGCAATCAGGATGCCGTAGATTGCGAAATTCCAGATCAGGTCGGGAGGAAGCCCTCGCCGAGACGCCTGAAACCTGGCGCAGAAGAGTCCCGCCAAAAAGCCGGCAGCGACCAGCACGCCGTAGGTGTAGATCGGAACCGATCCGAGGTGGAAGAGAATGGGATGCATGGTTACGCGCGCTCGTGCCTGGGATGTCGCCAGTCGCGCACAAGCTCCAAAATCACCAAAGCTGCGCCGAGCACGATCGCGGAATCGGCGACGTTGAAGGTGTACCAGTGATGACTGCCGAGATGGAAATCGATGAAATCGGTGACGCCTCGCCGCGAAACGCGGTCGAGCAGGTTGCCGGCAGCGCCTGCCAGGATCAGCACCAGGCCGTACTGGCCGAGCCAGCCGCCTGCCTGGCCGGCCACCAGCAGCCACGCGATCAGGCACATCACACCGAGCGAGAAAACGATGAGCGCGGGCGCCCGCCAAGGCGTCTCGGAGCTGGAAAAAATCCCAAAAGCCACCCCTGGATTATTGGTATGCACAAGATTGAGTAGGCCGGGTATCAACATGCGCAACGAACCAGCCGGTGTGAATCGCTCGACGGCGTATTTGCTCAGCTGATCGGCAAGGAGCACGAAAACCGCCAAGAGCACAAGCGGCCAGACAGCGCGTGAGGCAGAAGCCATTAGGAAGAACCCGCTCTTCCGGCCGCGGTCCCGCCTTGGCGCTCGATTTCCGCCAGGGCCGCTACGCAGCGTTCACAGAGCGACGGAAAATTAGCGCTCTCGCCGACGTGTGTTGAGTAGTTCCAGCAGCGATCGCACTTCCCACCGACTGCACGCTCGACTTTTATTCGCAGCCCTTCAATTCCAGAGGCCGTTCGACCATCGATGGGGCCCTCGGCCACTTCGACTTGGGAGACGATAAACAGGGCCGGCAGATGGGGGCCGTATCTTCGCAACAGCGCTCCCAGCTCGCCGCGGGCGGAAAGCGTGATGCGCGCCTCCAGGCTGGCGGATATGGTCTTGTCAGCACGAACCGGTTCGATGGCCTTCAGCACTTCCTCGCGCACAGCTCGCAAACGGTCCCAATCTTGAGAGCGCTTCGGATCAAACGCGTTGAGGAAATGCTCGGGAGCCGGGAAATTAGCCATGTGCACGCTGGCGGAGGAGGAAGGCAGGTGCCTCCAGATCTCTTCGGAAGTGAAAACTAAGATGGGCGCGATCAAGCGCACCAGTGCTAGGGCCATGTGATAGACGGCCGTTTGCGCGGAGCGGCGCCCGCGACCCGCCGGCGCAAACGTGTAGAGGCGATCCTTCAGGACATCGAAATAAAACGCGCTCAAGTCCACCACACAGAAATCGTGCAGGGCGTGGTAGACGCGGTGGAATTCGAAGCTCGTGTACCAATCCAGGCACTGGCGGATGAGCAGGCCGGTGCGGCGCAGCATCCAGGCGTCGATTTCCCACAGCTCGCCGTCCTGGACCGCATCCTGCGCGGGATGGAAATCAAAGAGGTTCGAGAGTGCAAAGCGGAAGGTGTTGCGGATTTTGCGGTAGGCTTCGGCGAGCTGGATCATCATCGCCGGAGAGTTGCGCATGTCTGCGGTGTAATCCTGGGAAACGACCCAGACGCGCAGCAAGTCTGCGCCCCACTTGTCCACGATTTCGTTCGGATAGAGCGCGTTGCCGAGCGATTTCGACATCGGCTTGCCCGCATCGTCGAGCGTCCAGCCGTGCGTGACCACCTGCTGGTAGGGCGAACCGCCCCGGGTGCCGATGCCCACCAGCAGCGAGCTCTGGAACCAGCCGCGAAATTGATCGGGGCCCTCGAGATAAACCTGCGCGGGCCAGTCCAGCGCGTTGCGCTCGGTGAGAACAGAAAGATGGGTTGAGCCGGACTCGAACCAGACATCGAGAATATCGTTTTCTTTGCGCCAGCTCCGGGCTCCGCACGAGCAGGCCAGGCCGTGCGGCAGCAACTCTTCGGCCGAATGTGTGTACCAGGCGTCGGAGCCTTCGTTTTCGAAAAACGGAAGGACATGACGCAGGGCCTGGAAATCCCTCAGCCGCCCGCCGCATCGATCGCAGGAAAAGGCGATCAGCGGCACGCCCCAAAAGCGCTGCCGGGAGATGCACCAGTCCGGCCGCTCGGCGATCATGCCGTGCATGCGTTCTCGGCCCCAGGCGGGCAGCCATCGGATTTTATCGATTTCAGCAAGTGCCCGCTGGCGAAGGGGCGACGGTTGGGGCCGACCGACCGTGGAGCTGCCCCCGTCCATCTGGATGAACCACTGTTCGGTGGCGCGGAAGATCACCGGATTATGGCAGCGCCAGCAGTGCGGGTAGCTGTGTCGGATCTTCTGTTCGGCAACAAGCGCACCCCGATCGCGCAGGAGCTTGATGATCGAATGGTTGGCTTCAAAGACGGTCTTGCCCTTGTAGGCCGGCAACCCCTCTGTGAAGCGCCCGTCATCGTCGACCGGTGCATAAGTCTCGAGCCCATACTCCTGGCCTGCGCGAAAGTCTTCGGCGCCGTGTCCGGGAGCGGTGTGCACGATTCCGCTGCCCTGTTCCAGGGTCACGTGGTCGCCCAAAATGCCTGGAATCACTCGGTCATCAAGGAAAGGATGCCGGAATTTCGCAGAAGCAAACGTGTTCCCAGCGAACGACCCTCGGCGGGAAACGAACTGGAGGCCCGTGGCTCCGGCGACACTATCCAGCAGTTGCTCGGCCATGACATAGACGTCCCCCTTGGCGTCTTCGGCAAGGACATAGCGGAGGCGGGCATTGAACGCCAGCGCCATGCTTGCCGGCAAGGTCCAAGGCGTAGTGGTCCAAACGATTGCAAAGAAGCCGCCCTTGCCGGCCCAAGGGGCCGTCGGATAGTCAACGACGGGGTAACGTACCCAGACCGAGGGACTGGTGTGGTCCTCGTATTCGACTTCGGCCTCGGCCAGTGCGGTCCGATCATGGATGCACCAATAGACCGGCTTGAGGCCGCGATAGACGTAGCCTTTTTCGAGGAAATCGATAAATGCACCGGCGATGGACGCCTCCATCGACGGATCCATCGTCAGATAGGGATGATCCCATTGGCCGAAGATGCCTAGCCGACGGAATTCGCGCTTATGAATCTCGACATACCGCGCGGCGAATTCGCGGCACATTTTGCGAAACTCGGCCGGCGCGACTTTGTCGGTTTTGCCTCCCAGTTCCTTTTCCACCTGCGTCTCGATCGGCAATCCATGGCAGTCCCAGCCGGGTATAAAAGGCGAGCGGAAGCCAGCCATGGTTTTCGACTTGACGATCATGTCCTTCAGGATCTTGTTGAGGCCGGTCCCCAGATGAATTTCGCCGGTGGGGTATGGCGGGCCATCATGCAGAACGAACAGGGGCTCGCCTGCCCGTGATTTCAGGATGCGGCCGTAGAGCCCCATCTCCTCCCAACTGGCCAGTTGCTCAGGCTCGCGCTCTGGCAATCGCGCCTTCATGGGAAAGTCCGTTCTAGGAAGATTGAGAGTGCTTTTCCAATCGAGAAGTTTGGCCATCTTGGGAGCTAGGTGCCTCTTGCATGATCCGGAGTGCTTTCGCGCCGTGGAAACCGGAATTTTCAGCTTAAAATTATATGCTACAATGAATCAGGAAGTGTGTCAGCCGCGCTCACGGAGCATGCATCCTTTTCCGTAGACGGGCGGTCTAAGTATTACGGCGGGAAGCGGAAATGCCGGAATTGGAAGCTAAGCTCAACGAACAGCCTGACGCGAGCGAGCCACAGCTTCGTATTGGCCGCTACGGGCTGGTTTCCAGCGAATCGAGCATCGAGAGCCTGATTTCGAATCTCCGAGACTTTCTTGCCGAGCACCCGGCAAGAATTCGTTCCGGCATCACTACGGCGTTCGATATGCCGCGGTTCGGCGCCGGTTTGGCGGCAAATTTCAGAGAATTCTTGCGCGCGGCTCCTCGAGGCAGGGTGAATTCGGCTCTGCTGGTCAATTGGCGGAGCGAACCTGGTCTGTGGCGCAACTTGCGCGACTGGATCGCGCCGCCCAAGCTTCCACCGCTGAAAACGACCAGCCAGCCGGTTGAGGTCCCCGAAATCTGGTCCAAGAACACGCAATTCAACCAGGTGCAGGCGGTCTCGATTGCGGTTCATGTCATCGGAATTGCGCTGATCCTTGTGGTGCCCCTGCTTTTCCCGGGCATCATCTCGCCGCCAGGGGCTAAAGCGTTCAATCCGATCGATGACGCGGTAGACGTGTCCCCTTATCTTCGTCATATCGCTCCTGCTGCGTCGAAAGCAGGCGGCGGGGGCGGAGCGCACAACGATGCGCCGGCAACCAAGGGCCAGCTGCCGAAGTTCTCTTGGACGCAGTTTGCGGCACCGATGGCGCGACCGGTCGAGCGGCCGCAGATCCCCATGACTCCGACAGTTCTCGGCAACCCGGATATCAAAATGCCGGAAATAAAGGCTCCCAATTGGGGCGACCCTCTGGGCAAACCGTCGAGTGATCTCTCGATGGGCAACGGCCACGGCAGCGGAGTCGGCAATGGCAATGGCGCTGGGGTGGGCCCCGGCCTGGGCTGGAACACCGGTGGCGGGTATCCCAACGCTGGCTCTGGCGGCTACGGAGAACCCGCTTGCTACTACATGCCGAAGGCCGAATTCACCGATGAAGCCGTAAAGGTGAAAGTGCAAGGCAGCGTGGAGATGACGGCGATCGTCACTGCCGACGGTCGCGTCGCCGATCCTCACGTCGCCAAGGGCCTTGGGTTTGGTCTCGACGAGAAGGCCATGGAAGCGGTGCGCACTTGGCGCTGCACGCCGGCCCGCGGCCCGGACGGCAAGCCGGCAGCGGTGCGCGTCATCATCGAGCAAACCTTTTCGTTGTACTGAGCGCTCGGCGGATTCCCTGCCGTTTACCAACTCGCCTCACAATCCTCTCTCGTCAGATGCGGCTCGTTGAATTTGCTACCATGAGCGGCATGAAAACAGCCATTCGCTTTGCGGCTTTCCTGGGAATGGGAATTCTGGTTTGCGCCCTGCGCGCGGGCGCGCAAGCGGGTTCGATCGAATTTGTGGCGCGTGCGGCCCCCACGGGCGGGCTGGAAGAACCTGTGCGCGGTTTTCCCTTCTACCTCCTCAGCAAGAGTTTCGACGACATCAGGAAGGAAGTAGATCTTGCGAGCCCGAAGCCCAACCTCGACCAGTTTATCTCCAACCTGGACAAGAGTTACTCTGCTGACTTGAAGGCCTGGATGAAAAAGAATCAGTGCGTCCATCTCGGCGGCGAAGAAATGGTACGCAAGCTCACCACCACCGACATCCTGGGCGTGCCGGAGTTCCGCAAGGCATACATAGAGATGAATTCCGGCAACCAGTCCGCGGATTTTCCCAAACCACCGAAGATCAAACCCTCCGATCAAGCAAAGGATCCCGAGAAAGTTGCCAAGCTTTCCGCCGAGTATGAGGAGACCGTCAGGCGCTATATCGAACAGCACCCTGCCAGTGTCGACCTAATCTATCTCAGTTTCACCGATATCGATCCAGGACCCAAATGGGATGACCTGGTCGGAAAACGACCACCCGAGATTCGGCGACGTGCGCTCGAGCTGGCGCAATCGAAATACCTTGTGGCGCGAGCGCAGACCGACGTGGAAGGCCAGGGTTATTTGCGCGGCGTGGCGCCCGGTCGCTATTGGATCAGCACGCTTGACGTCGCCGCGGTGGTCGGCGATGCATACTCGCTCTGGGACGTGCCGGTGACCGTTCGTCCGGGCCACACCGAATTCGTGGCCCTTTCCAACGTGAACGCCTTCCAACCCGCACAAAAATCGGAGTAATCTCTGCGGAGAAGATGGCCGAAATCGCTCGAGCGATCCAGCAACTCGCCGATCCCGATCCGGCCAAGCGGGCCTCCGCCGCTGGCCTGCTTCGCGCTCGGGCCTTCGATCGCTGCTTCCGACAAACCAACGACTGGATTCGCGATCCGGAGTTCCTCCGCTTCACAACCACCTCGGAAAAGGATTGGCAGCGGGTTTCCTTCGTGGTGGGCATCGCCGTCGAGCTGGAAACCTTCCTGCGAATCCATCGAGCCAACGGCTCGCCTCACTTCGCCCAAGTCCCGCCGGAGCAAGACGCGATCGAATTCGAGCTGCACTTCGAGCGTGCCGGCCCGCTCGATGTTCTGACCTCGCGGGATCCCCAAGGGCCGGGTGCCATCGCTCGATACCTGGAAAAATTCGGCGAAGGAATTCAGCAAATCGAGGTGTACGTGACCGACGTCGATCAAGCGACTCATCTGCTGCGTACCCGATTCGGTCTCGCCTCCATCTACCCGGCAACACGACCCGGCGCCGATCAGACGCGGGTGAATTTTTTCCTGGTTCCGGCAGCCGAGGGCACGAAATGCTTGATCGAGCTTGTGGAAAAGCCTCCCTTTACTCCCCGCTCTGTTCGAGAAGCTTAGCGACCAGCGACGTCCAGCCGGTTTGGTGACTGGCCCCGAGCCCGGTGCCCGTCTCTCCGTGAAAATATTCGTAAAAAAGAATCAGGTCACGCCAATGGGGATCTGTTTGAAATGTGGAATTGTCGCCGTAGACGGGCCGCGAGCCATTCCGCCGCAGGAAAATGCGGGATAGGCGCCGTGAAATCTCCGCCGCTGCGCCCCAAAGGGTTTTGCGCTGGCCGGAGCCGGTCGGACACTCGACCAGGAAACTGTCCCCATAGTAGTGGTGGATCCGCTGCATCGATTCGATCAGCAGAAAGTTCACCGGGAACCAAACCGGCCCGCGCCAGTTGGAGTTTCCGCCGAACAGGTCGGTCGAGGATTCGCCGGGCTCATAACTCACCGAGTGGTTTTGCCCGTCGATCGCCAGCGTGAAAGGGTAGTCACGATGATATTTTGAGAGAGCGCGAATGCCAAAAGGTGACAGAAATTCGTTTTCATCGAGAACGTAGCGATAAATCCGTTCGAGCTTGGCGCGGTTTGCAATGGTCAGCAGCAAGTAAGGGCCTTTGGGCGTTCGGCGGCTCATCTCGACGTGCTCGGCCACGTCCGCATGGTGATCAAGAAACCACTGCATGCGCCGCACGAAGGCAGGCATGCGCGCCAGATCGTCGGGAACGAACGCTTCCACGGCGAACAGCGGGATCAGCCCGACCATCGAGCGCACCTTCATGGGGATATGCGCCGATCCGTCGCCCATATGCAGAACGTCGTAATAAAAGCCGTCCTGTTCATCCCACAACCCGATGCCCTCGCCACCCATGTCGTTCATGGCTTGCGCGATGTGCACGAAATGCTCAAAGAACTTGCTGGCAACGTCCTCGTAGGCCCGATCCTCGCGAGCCAGCTCCATGGCCATGGAGAGCATGTCCAGACAAAACATGGCCATCCAGCTCGTGCTGTCGGATTGCTCGATGAAGTTTCCCGGACCCAGGGGGCGCGAGCGGTCAAACACGCCGATGTTGTCCAATCCGAGAAAACCTCCTTCGAAGACGTTCTTACCCTGAGGATCCTTGCGATTCACCCACCAGGTGAAGTTCAGCAGCAGCTTGTGAAACACCTTTTCGAGAAACGTGCGGTCCGGTTTTTTCTGGATTCGAGAGGCGATTTTGTAAACACGCCACGCCGCCCAGGCGTGCACCGGAGGATTCACGTCGGAGAAATTCCACTCATAGGCCGGGACCTGTCCGTTCGGATGCATGTACCATTCGCGCAGGAACAGCACCAACTGCTCTCGAGCAAAATCCGGATCAATGAGCGCCATGGCCACGCAGTGGAAGGCCAAGTCCCAGGCGGCGTACCACGGATACTCCCACTTGTCCGGCATGGAAATGACGTCGGAGTTGTAGAGATAGCTCCATTCGTGATTCCGGCCCCGATAGCGCGCAGGGTCTGGCGTGGGCTGCGTGGGGTCCCCCTTCAGCCAGCGTCTGACGTCATAGTGGTAGCTCTGCTTGCCCCAAAGCAGCCCTGCAAATGCCTGGCGCTGAACCCGCCGAGGATCCTCGGTCATTCCAGCATGGATCCGCTGCTCATAGAACTCATCGGCTTCCTTGCGACGCTGGTCAAAAACGGACTGGAAAGCCGGGCCAAAAAATTCCCGCGCCGTCGCGCCACTTGCCGCTGGATTCCGGTCCAGTAGGCGCAGGCGAACTTCCCAGCTTGCGCCCGCTGGGATTTCCGAAAAGAAGTGCGCCGCGGCCTTGGTTCCCTTCTTCGCGGGATTCACGGCCGCACGCTCACCACCAATCAAATACCGATGGAAGGCGTCCTTCACATAGGGGGTGCGGCTCTTGGTCTGGAAAAGACGTTCCATGTTCGTTTCGTTTTCGGTGAACAGCAGTTCGGGCGAACCTTCGATGAGCAGCCAGCGCTTGCCGTAATGGAATTCGGTGAGCTCGACGAGTGTGGTCCCCGCGGGCCCATCGACCGCAGAAGCAGCCGGCATATCGGCGAAATCGCCCCAGGACCAGCGATTCCGAAACCAAATGGTCGGAAGAAGATGCAATCGAGCAGGATCGGGGCCGCGGTTCCAGGTCGTGACGAGAACCAGCACGTCCTCCGAAGTGGCCTTGGCGTATTCCAGGAAAACATCGAAGTAGCGGTTTTCCCGAAAGACCCCGGTATCGATCAGTTCGTACTCGGGATCGTGGCGCGTGCGTTTTGCGTTTTCGCTGACCAGCTGTTCGTAGGGATAAGCTGCCTGCGGGTACTTATAGAGAAACTTCAGATAAGAGCTGGTTGGAGTCGCATCCAGATAGTAATAGTATTCTTTGACGTCCTCGCCGTGATTCCCTTCCTGGTTGGTTAGGCCGAATAGCCGTTCTTTGAGGATGGGATCCCGCTCGTTCCAGAGAGCGATGGCGAAGCAGATGTGCTGGCGGCGGTCGCAGATGCCCCCGATGCCGTCCTCGCCCCAGCGGTACGCGCGCGACCGAGCATGATCGTGCGGCAGGTAGTTCCACGCGTCACCGGTCGGACTGTAGTCTTCCCGAACCGTGCCCCATTGCCGCTCTGACAGGTAAGGTCCCCAGCGCTTCCAGTGGATTTCGCGCTTCTCGGACGCGTACAGCCTCTCTTCTTCGCTCGTCATCCCAAGCTTCCCCGCCGGTACAGGAGTTGCGATTGCGCCCGCAGATCGCTCGAGGTCGCATCGGACCGGCCCCAAATCACTGTAGCGGTTCGATTTGAGCGAGGCAAGATGGCATTATTAAATCGTGTCAAATCGCAACCTCCAACGCACTAGCGGCCCAGGATTCCTTTTTGTATCCTCGGACGCAGCGTGCGACGGAGCTTTCTGCTGACCAAACCTCCAGTGGATGGAACACAGTTGATTCGCAAGCGCGAGGCCTCTTGGCTGCTTTTGGTCTGCTTGGCCGCGACAGCCGCGGTCGCGCCGATGCTGTGGCGGGGAAACATCTCGGGACACGATTTCCGATTTCATCTCGAGTCCTGGATGGATGTCCAGGGACAGTGGCGTGAGCGAGTCCTGTTTCCGCGGTGGGCCGAGTGGGCCAACTGGGGCTTCGGCGAACCGCGCTTCATTTTCTATCCACCTCTCTCCTGGCTGGTGGGTGCGGCGCTTGGTTCCGCCCTCCCGTGGAAGATGGTGCCGCCTCTGTTCATTTGGATCGCCCTCGTCGTGGCGGGGGGCTCCATGTGGTGCTTGGCGCGCGAATCGATTCCCGTCCCCTGGGCAAGTGTGGCTTCTGTTCTCTACGCCGTCAATCCATACCACCTGGTGATCGTATATTATCGCAGCGCCTTCGCCGAGCTGCTAGCCGCGGCTTTCCTGCCTTTGGTGATCTGGGCCGCCCTGCGCGTAATCGAGGGCGAGTGGCGGCAGGTTCCGACACTCGCTCTCGTGTTTGCCTGCGTCTGGCTTTCCAACGCTCCTGCGGCAGTGATCGCGACGTATTCGTTGGGAATCATCCTGGTCACCGGTTCGTTTTCCAGCCGCGGGCTCCGGCCGCTTCTAGCCGGCCTAACCGCCATCGCCGGCGGTCTCGCTCTTGCGTGTTTTTATATTTTGCCGGCGGCCTGGGAGGAGCGCTGGGTCCAAATCAGGCAGATCGTGTCGGACGCCTATCGTCCGTCCGTGAATTTTCTATTCACGCGGGCAAACGATCCCGATTTTGTGGCGTTCAATTGGAAGGTCTCCTGGGTGGCAAGCGGACTGATTGTGGCAGGGGCTGCCGGGGCACTGGTCACTATCCGGCGGCGGAGGGACACTCCGAGGTCCGCGTGGATCCTCGCGGTTCTCGGGCTGGCTGCAACAGCTCTCATGCTTCCGCCCAGTCTGTGGCTTTGGCGCCATTTGCCAAAACTGTGGTTCATACAATTTCCGTGGCGCTGGCTCGACGTCGTCACTGTCGCCTTCGCCTTCTTTGTGGCAGCGGCGATCGCGAGGCTTCGAAGCCGGCCGGCGCAATGGGCGATAACGATTCTGGTCCTGGTCGCGATCGGTGGGGCAGCGGGTGCGATGCTGCGCGAAGCGCCGTGGGATGCGGGCGACCTTTCCCAAGTCGCCGCCTGGATTCACGACGGACGAGGCTATGAAGGAACCGACGAGTACACGCCCGCCGGCTGCGATCGCTACGAGCTTCCCGGAGATCCCGACGACTCCGAGCGGCCCGCCGACGTATCGCCCAACCCGGCGCCCGAGGTCGCAAAGCTCGATTCTGATTCAGGCAACATCGTTCGAGCCGTAGACGTCGGTCTCGGTATCGAAGCTTGGAGATCCACCGATCGGCGGTTCCGTGTCGAGACCAGCCAGCCGGTGACGCTCGCGCCGCGCCTGGTGGAGTACCCGGCCTGGAATGTTGAAGTGAACGGGCGACCCGCGAAATTCAGCCTGCTTCCAGAAACCGACCAGATCCTTTTGCCGCTCGCTCGGGGACGAAGTTACGTCCAAATCCGTTTTCGGGAGACTTGGGATCGTGCCCTCGGGGACGCCGTTTCGCTCGTCGCGGCGATCGCGCTCGGCTCAAGCGTATGGGGATATCGCCGACTGTCGATGCGCAAGCACCCGCGGGGCCGCTAATCGATTCGGCGGTGCTTGAATTTCTTCTCGCCCTTCACATACGGGGCCACGGTGTGGCCCTGGCCGTAGAGCTTATACTTGTAGGTCACCAGCCCCTCGAGCCCCATGGGCCCCCGCCCGTGAAGCTTGCCGGTCGTGATCCCGACTTCGGCACCAAAGCCGTAGCGATAACCGTCGGCAAAGCGCGTGGAGGCATTCTGATAGACACCCGCGGAATCCACCTCGTTCATGAATCTGCCGGCGGCCTCGGGATCTTCCGTTACGATCGCGTCGGTGTGATGAGAGCCGTACGAATTGATGTGTTCGATCGCTTCGGCCAAGTCCGCGACCACCTTAACAGACAAAATCAGATCTCCATACTCGGTGGCCCAATCCTTCTCGGTCGCAGGCCGAATGGATTCGCCCGGCAACCGTTCGCGCGTTTTCGCATCACCCCGGATTTCTACTCCTGCCTGCTTCAGCTTCGCGACGATTTTCGGCAGGAATTCATCGGCAATGGCCTCGTGAACCAGCAAAGTCTCGGCGGCGTTGCACACGGCGGGATATTGCACCTTGGAATCGTAGGTGATGTCGGCGGCTTTGCCCAGGTCGGCAGCCCGGTCCACGTACACATGACAGATACCTTCGCCGTGGCCGAGCACCGGAATCCGGCTGTGCCGCATGACGAAATGAACCAGCTCGTAGGATCCGCGAGGAATGATCAAGTCGACTTCGCGATCTTGGGAGAGCAGTTCGAGCACGTCCGCGCGGGAATGGAGCAAGTTGATCGAATCTGGTGGGACCTCCGGGAATTTGCCCAGGCACTCGCGCCAGATCGACACCAGAGTTTCGCTGGTCTCCTGGGCCTCGGAGCCTCCCTTCATGATCGCGGCGTTTCCCGACTTGAGCGCGAGCGAAGCCAGTTGCGGCACTACGTCGGGCCGCGATTCGAAAATTATCCCGATCACCCCCAGCGGGCAGGACTCCCGATACAGCACGAGCCCTTCGTCCAGCTCGATGGCGGCCAGTCTGCGCCCCAGGGGGTCGGAAAGGCGGGCGACCTCGCGTATCTGCGTAGCCATCTGAGCCACGCCCTTTTCAGTCACCCGCAGGCGTTCGAACATGGGCGGCGACATTCTCCCGGCGGCGACCTCTATCCGGGCAGCCGCACAATCGAGAGCATTGGCCTCACAAATTCGGGAGCAGCCATCTTCGATTGCCGTCGCCGCCGCTCGCAAGACTTCATTGCGGGCCTCCAGCGAGAGCCGGGCCAGAGTGCGCGATGCCACTCTGGCCCGGTGCGCAACCGAAGCAACAGAGTCCCCCAAACGCATGGCAGTCGGCTGGCTCATACTTTTTCGAATAATACAATATTGTCGCGGGTGACCAGCACCGGGGAGGGTTCTGTGCCGGCGGGCTTGCGACCCCGTTTGGCCGAAAATTTCTCGGCTTCCTCGCTGGCACAGTTGGCGATGCCGCGCGCAAACTCGCGGCCTTCGGAATCAATAATGCTGACCACATCGAGCGGCGCAAAACGGCTCTCGACCCGCACGATCCCTGAGGCCAGCAGGCTGGCCTTACGCTGGGTAATCGCACGGTGCGCTCCCGCATCGACGACGACCCGCCCGCGCACGTCCGCCGCGTAGGCGATCCAGCGGCGCTTGCCGCGCATGCGCCTGGCTGGCAGGAAGGTGGTGCCGACCCCTTCGCCGGCGAAAAGGCGGCTGAGCGTATCCGGACGGGCTCCATTCGCGATTACCGCCGCTCCGCCACAATTCATCGCAATCTCCACTGCTTCAAGCTTCGTCCGCATCCCGCCGCGCCCGCTGCGGGACGGCCCTGAAGCCAGGGCTTTCAGCTCCGGTGTGATCTCAGCGACGACCGGTATGACCTCGCTCTGGATCGACGGCCGGCGCAGCAGGCCATCTACGTCGGTCAACAAAATGAGCGCTTCGGCCTCCAGGCCGCTCATCACCAGAGCCGCCAGGCGATCGTTATCGCTAAAGGCGGCCGGGCGCGTCCCTTGCGAGACCGACTCGAGCTCTGCAGTCGAGACGGTGTCATTCTCGTTTACGATGGCGAGTATACCGAATCCGATCAGCTTCTCCATCGTTTGACGGACATTCCAATAGCGACGCCAGTTGCTGAAATCGTCTTCGGTGAGCAGCACTTGCGCCGTCTTGATCCCCCATTTCGAAAACAGATTCCTGTAGGCGTCCATCAATAATCCCTGGCCCACGGCAGCGCAGGCTTGCTTGGTGACCAGATCCTCCAGTCTGGAGCGATCAAGCCCCAGCCACCCCCTCCCAAGGCCCACCGCACCGGAGGAAACCAGCACAACCTGACGCCCCGCCTTCATCAGTTCCGCAATCGAGCAAGCAATTGGCTCGACGCGCTCGTGGCAGAGCCGACCATCGACGCCGGTGACCGTGCTGGTGCCCAGCTTGATCACGATCCGGCGCGCCGACCGCAGAAGGTTTTCAGGCGCGGTGTTCATTTCAGCCGTACAGTCTGCCTCTGATTGTATCGAAACTCGCGGCTGGAAGGTTGGGAAACGAATTTCAAAATTCTGGAAGTTCCATCCTTATAAGGACTTGGGAGGGAATCGTCGGTTTCTTTCTGTGCAAAAAGCTTCGGTGCTTCCGCCGCTGCTCAATCATAAATGTGTGCGGTAGCTGGGGCGCTCGCTTCCAGGTCTAGCGAAGATTTCTTGGCCCTGTAGTGGAAAAAAGTGATATGCTGAGCCTGCGTTTGTGGCTCTTGTTTCACCTTTTCAGATTCGTTTGAAGGGGCTGCGAGTAACAAACTTGCAGCCCCTTTCGCTTTACGACTGGGGGCGGTCGAGAAGCACAAATAGCTCAAACACAAAGTGAGTACACGAGTGAGAGAACAAGGAACTGTGAAGTGGTTCAATGCCAGCAAGGGGTATGGGTTCATCCAGCGCCAGTCCGGCGAGGACGTTTTCGTCCACTTCTCTGCCATTCAGGCCGAGGGGTACAAGTCGCTGAACGAAGGCCAGGCAGTTGAATTCGAAGTTACCCGCGGCCCGAAAGGCCTGCAGGCTGCGAACGTCACCAGCCTCTAGTCTAGTTCAATCCAAAACCAGGGCGGACCGGCCATCGCTGGTCCGCCTTTTTCTTTGTAAACCGAAACAGACTCGGGTCGCTGCCTTGATCGTTGCGCCGTTTACTGATTGTGTCGCTTGCCATCGAACTGGAACGGGCGTTGGCACGGCTGAGAGTAGAATCGGAGATGGAAACGCGGGTTCAAATTGTCCCGTTCGGCCAACTGAAACCAGCAACGGAGACCTCCATGGCGGAAATGCGGGGCTCGACGCCCGGCGAAGTACCGGCGGAACGAAGGCGCTCTCATCGCGTGAACATTTCCATGCCCATCCTGGTTCGAGGGAAAAGAGCCGGACACCAATTTGAAGAGCAAGCGCTGACAGTCTCGGTGAGCGCGCACGGCTGCATGTTTCGTCTGAAGGCTGCGGTCACACGCATGCAGGAAGTCGCCATCATCAACACCAAAACCGCTGAAGAACTCCCTTGCAAGATAACCTTCCTCGGCCAAAAAGAAGGCGGCCAGACGGAAGTGGGCGTTGAATTCATCGAACCCTCGCCGCTGTTCTGGCGAATCGCTTTCCCGCCCGATGACTGGGATCCCGCCGAGCGCAAACGTCCCGGGGGGTCACGCCCGTCGTCCAGCTCCCACCGACCGTAGTAGACTCCGAACATCCAGATGGATGAGATCGCTCGCGAGCGGTCCCCCCTGCTCGTCGTGCCGCGGTTTGTGGGCGAGCACTGGCTGCGAATTCCGGGTGTTTCTGCTCTCCTCTTGCTGCCTTGTTTCTGGCACCATGAAATCGTTTCATCCGACCTGGGAAGTCACGTCTACAATGCCTGGCTGGTCGAGCTGATTCGGCGCGGTGAAGCTCCCGGCCTTTGGATCGCTGCGCAGCACACCAACGTGCTGTTTGATCTCCTTCTGAGTGCGCTTGCCACCCCGCTGGGATTGCACGTCGCCGAAAAAGTCGCGGTGTCCGTCGCCGTGCTGGTCTTTTTTTGGGGGATTTTTGCGCTCGTTTCAGCCGCCGCGCGACGGCCGCCCTGGTTTCTGATACCCGTCATCGCGCTGGTAACCTATGGCTGGACGTTTCACCTGGGCTTTTTCAATTACTACCTTTCCCTGGGCCTGTCGTTCTTTGGCATCGCCATTGTATGGAGATCGAAGGGTTGGCAGCGACTGGTGGCCGCCGCCATCGCTCCAATGGCGCTGGTTGCTCATCCGCTCGGGTTCATCTTGCTGGTTGCCGCCGCGGCCTACATCTGGATCCACGAGAACACGCCAAGAACGGGCCACAGGATCCTGTTCGTGGCCGCCATCGGGGCGCTGGGACTGCTGCACTTTCTTCTGTTTCGCCATTACCACGCAAGCGTTGGGGCGAAGCCGTTCTACGCGTTCAACGGAGCAGACCAGCTCGTGCTTTTTGGGGAGCGCTATCGCTACCTGGCGCGGGCCCTCCTGGCATTTCTGGCCATTTCGCTGGCGGCCGACGCCCTGCAGCACCGCGCGTCGTGGAGGAATTACGCTCTGCCGGTCGAACTTTACGTGCTGACCATGGCCGCCGTCGTTCTGTTGCCCGGGGCGGTGGGCTTCCGGCCGCCCATGGCCACGGCGGCGCTTCTAACTGAGCGCCTGACTTCGGTTGCGGCGGCTTTCGGCTGCTGTCTGCTGGGTGCGATGCGGCCGAGTAGATGGCATCTGGCCGCTTCCCTGGCTCTCGCAGCCGTCTTTTTCACCTTTCTCTATCAGGACACAGCGACCGTCAATCGGATGGAGTCGCAGATTGGGCAGCTGGTAGGAGCGCTGCCGCCAAATCAGCGTGTCCTGGCTACGATTCTTTCGCCTCCGGGCTCGCGCGTACCGATCCAACACATCATGGACCGCGCCTGCATTGGTCACTGCTTCAGCTACGGAAATTACGAGCCGGGAGCAGCGTTGTTTCGAGTTCGCGCATTGCCGCGAAATCCCTACGTGCTCGATAGCTATGCCCGGGCGATCGACACCGAGCAGGGTGTCTACGTTGTCCAGCCGGAAGATTTGCCGCTCTATCAGGTCTATCAGTGCAACGAAGATGGCACCTGGCTATGCATCACTTCGCTCAGGGCAGGCGAGCAAAATGATCTTCTCGGCGTGCATCCAGATAAATAGCACCGCTAGGCCGATTCGGCCGTGGTAGGTTCCGCACTCCTGGGACGAGTATCTGCGACCCGCTTGCGGCTGATGAGCCAACTTGCCAACCTCCAGCTCAGCAGCAGGGCGACCAGCAAGGCGTACTCGATGGGTTTACGGACGTCGGATTTGACCTGCCAGTAGTAATGAACGATGCCTGCGATGGCGGTGATATAGATCGCCTGATGCAGCCGGTGCCAGCGCTTTCCTCCCAGGCGGCGAATCCAGCCCGCCGTCGAGGTAATCGCGAGAGGAATCATTAAGACGAAGCCAGTCGCGCCCACGGTGATGTAGCGGCGCTTGTGCACATCCGCCCACATGGCCGGCCAGTCGAAAAACTTGTCAAAGCAGATCCATGCGGTGAAATGCATCGAGCCGTAGAAGAAGGCGAACAGGCCCACCATTCTGCGGAAGCGGATGAGCTCGGGGAGCCCCAAGATCTTCCGCAGCGGGGTGATCGACAGCGTGATCACCACAAAGCGAAGCGTCCAATCGCCGGTACGGTGCTCGAGGAATTCGGAAGGATTTGCCGTCAAATCACCGTGAAACCCGCGCCAAACCAACAGGGCGATCGGGAGAAGACAGAGGCAAAAGACCACCACCTTGGTCCACTTGCTGGTGAGGATTTTTCTCAAGAACGGCTCGTTAGAAGTACTTCCGCAAATCCATACCCGCATACATGCTGGCCACTTGATCCCCGTAGCCGTTGAACATCAGCGTGGGGATCGGACGGGCAAACAGCCCGCCACCCAAGCGATGCTCTTTGGCCTGGCTCCAGCGCGGATGATCGACGTGGGGGTTCACATTGGCATAAAAGCCGTACTCGGGCATTCCGCCGAACCCCCTGAACATGTCCCAGGTCGTGAGCGGTTCGGACTTGACAAATCGGATCTTGACCAACGATTTGGCACTCTTGAAACCGTATTTCCACGGAACCACGATGCGCACCGGGGCGCCGTCCTGGTTCGGCAGCGTCTCCGCGTACATTCCCACGCAAAGCAGGGTGAGCGGATTCATCGCCTCATCCAGCCGCAAGCCTTCCAGATAGGGAATTTGGATTCCCGCTTTCGATGCCCAGGGCATTTGTCTGGGATCGTAGTAGCTCTCAAAGGCTACATACTTCGCCTTGGAAGTCGGTTCGACAAGCTTGATCAGATTGCTCAAGGAATAGCCGATCCAGGGCACCACGATCGACCACGTTTCGACACATCGGTGCCGATAGATCCTCTCCTCCAGCGGCGCCAACTTCAGAATTTCATCCATCGAAAACTGGCGCGGCTTGGCCACCTCGCCTTCGACAGATACAGTCCACGGCGAAGTCACGAAATTCTTCGCGTTTCGGGAGGGATCGGCTTTGTCGGTCCCGAACTCGTAAAAGTTGTTGTAGCTCTCGACGTAGCCGGCTGGCGTCGCTGTTTCTGTCGTGCTGAAGGGGCTGGGGACCAGATTGCCCAGAGGCCTAGGCACCGAACCAGTCACCGCTCCTGCCATCCAACCCGGCAGTCTCTTCCAGAGGGCGACCGCGCCGTAGGTCCCGAGAGCACCCAGCAAGAAATTGCGCCGGCCCATGTAGAGGCCCCTGGGGGTGACATCGGCGTAGGTCAGATCGCCCCTGTTTTGAATGAGCATAGATCTCCTCCCGCCCCACGGTCCATCATACTACGCAGGTGGACGCCTGTCGGACCGACCGGCTACTTGTTTGATAGTTCGGCTACGAGTTCGTGTCGCAAGCGCTCCTGATGCCCGGGCCCGAGTTTCGCGCCGTTCGAAGTGAGATAAAAGGCGTCGATGGCTGTTTGACTCTCCGTTTCGATGATGGCGATTTCGATGTTGCAATTCTCGCGCGCAAACAGTGAGCTGATCCGGTAGAGCAGGCCGGGCTGATCCTGCGTAATCACTTCGATCAGAGTGCTCTGCCCAGAACACTCGTCATCGATCTCGATGCGGGTGTCCACCTTCACTTTCGGAGCGGTCTTCTTCTCCGACCGCATCCGGTCGCGCAGCATGCGCTCCAAATCGGCCTTACCGGTCAAGACATCGTGGATGCTGGTTTTGAACCGCTCCCATTCCGGAAGATTCAGTTCCAGGGTCCGGAATCGATCGGTGAAGTAGAGCGTATCCACGGCCACCCCGGCGCTGTTCGAAAATGCGGTGGCCTTCACGATGTTCATCCCCCAGGCAGCGAGCGTGCCCACCAGGTTGGCGAACAGAAACGGCCGGTCACCGGTGACAAGCGTGAGCTCGTACCAGTGGCGCCCTCGGCTGAGTTCCAGCTGCACGGGGTCTTGAGCCAGCCGCGTGGCCATCTCCATGTGACGGATCACCTCGCTGGCGGCCTGGCTGCGAAGATAGCGCCGCGGAAGACCGTCCAGAAAGCTGTCGAGTTTGGCTCCGGCTGCGGGCATCAGCGTACGCAGATGAGTCATCACCTCCTGTTCCACATCGCCATGCACGCGCTCGTCCGCGCTGCGCATCAAAGAATTTGCCGCGCCGATATAGAGCTGCCACAGGTTTTCTGCCTTCCAGGGCGTCAGCGCCTCGGGATTGACCGCCTTCACGTCGGCATAGGTAAACAAGCAAAGCATCTTCAACCGCTCGGGCGTTCCCATGGTTTCCGCAATTTGGGCGATGGTTTCGGGAGCAAAAATGTCCCTTCGCAAAGCGGAGCCCATGTCCAGGTGATGGCTGATCAGGAACAGCACCGTTTCGCGGTCCGACACCTCCAAATCGAGCCGCGCAAGGCAAGGGGCGGTGATTTCCAGGCTGCCCCGGATATGATCGTTCGGTTTGGTCCCTTTGCCCGTGTCGTGCAACAACAGGGCGAGATAGAGCAACTCGGGCTGCTCGAGCTCGTCGAGAAGCTCCGCGTATCCCTGATCCCATTTCGACTGCGACTTGCGCAAGCTGTGAAGGTTTTCGATGGCCACAAAGGAATGCTCGTCCACCGTGAAGCGGTGGGAGAAATCGCGGATCACCAGCGAATCGATCACCTGAAACTCGGGCACGAGCAGGGCCAGCAAGCGGAGTGAATGCATCGCCCGCAGAGCCTCGGCTGCGTGCGGCGCAAGCAGAATCTCCTGCAGGTAATGCCACAACTCGACGCCTTTGGGCGGCGCGGCGGCCAGCGCAGGCAGGGTTTCCTCGATCTGATGTTCGGTGGCAGAGCTGAGGGCCAGGCCGTGCCGGGCCATAAATCGAAACAATCGCAACGGCAGCTCGGCATCACTCAATGCTTCCTGCCGCTGCAGAAAAATTCTTCCGTCGACCACGGCAAATTCGGCATTTGACAGCCGTGACCGCAGGGTCTGAAACTGGCGATAAAGCGAGGGGCGAGCGGCCGGAAACTCATCCAGCAGCTGCTCGGCCACGCGGTGAACGAGCCGCGCATGGCTGAAGTATTTCCGCATCCACTCGGAAGCGGTCGGGGGTCGATCCTCAGAAACCCCAACCTGGGCAGCCGCCGCTTCGTCCTGCATGGCCCAGGCCAGCATATTGTCGTCCCGCCCGTGCCGGATATGCAGAAAACAGCGCACCGACATCAGAAAATCAAGCGCCGCATCAAACTTTTGACGAAGCCAGGGGGGCAAAAGCATCTTCTCGTCAGGCCAGGCGTTTTGCTCCTCAATGGCGGCAATCAGTGCCAGCCAGACTGCCAGGTTGTAATCGCGCAGCCCGCCCGGACCATCCTTGACATTCGGCTCGAGATGAAAAACGGTGTCGCCAAACTTGTTGTAGCGGGCGCGGGTTAGGTCGGTCAGCTTTTGCACGATCGCTCGCGACTCGCGCGAGACGACTTTGGGGATGACCTGATCGTGCAGCTTCTGGAACAGATTTCGGTCCCCCGCAAGATAGCGGCAATCGAGGAGAGAAATGACAAACTCCACGTTGCCAGGATCAAACTTCTCGCATTCGCCAAGGGCGCGGTTCGCGGGGCTCAGCTTGAGGCGCAGGTCCCACATCTCCTGCGAGAAACTGCGTATCTGATTCCTCCGTTCCGACTCGGATTTGCTGCCGTCGTGGAGAAAGAGGATGTCGATATCCGAATAGGGAAACAGCCAGCGGCGACCATACCCTCCCAGGGCAAGCAGAGCAAAGCCGCGGGGACCCTCGATAGTGGGCGAGATCAGCTCTTTCCACAGACGCTGGGCGATCGAATCTACCAGCGCGGAGCGGCCGTCGGTGGCAGCACGACCGTTCCGGCGTGCCAGAAACTCGTCACGCACCCGCGCGGACTCCGCCGCGTAGAAGTCCCGCAAGTCTTTTGCCAGAAGGGGATCGGTGGCCATTCCCTTATGCGCAAGCAAGTATTTCGCGGCGCGGCGCGCTCAACCTCGCCCGCGCTCGCCTGCCATCCAAACTCCACAGCGCCATCCTTCGGTCGAGGCCTACAGCGCGCTCTCGCCGCGCTCGTCGTTCCGAATCCGAACGGCGTCGTCGATCTTGGAAGTGAAGATTTTGCCGTCGCCGATTTTGCCGGTGCGCGCGGCCGTCTCGATCGTCGTCACCACCTGCTCCGCCATTTCGTCCCGGACCACAAGCTCAATCTTGATCTTGGGAATCAGGTCGACCGTATATTCCCGGCCTCGATAAAATTCCGTGTGACCTTTCTGGCGGCCATGGCCCCGAACCTCCAGCACGGTCATGCCCTCGACTCCGATTTCGTGGAGCGCCTCTTTCACCGGATCGAGCTTGGAGGTCTGGATAATTGCTTCGATCTTGGTCATCCTCGCCCGCCTTATACGTAAGATTCTTCTGCCAGCAAGCGCCGAAACGTGCCGCCGCTAGCTGGACGTGCCCCAGTGGTATGCCTCTTCACCGTGTTGAGTGAGATCGAGTCCTTGTTCTTCCTCCGCTTCCGCGACCCGCAAACCGATCACCAGATCGACGATCTTAAGAATGATCAGTGTGCCCACGGCTGCAATCACCCAGGCGATCGCCACGGCCACGAGTTGGTTCAAGATCTGATGAAAATTGCCCTCGATCGCGCCGGAAGGAAGCAGCTTGCCGTTTCGATCTTTGAAGATTGGATTGATGAGGCTCGAGGCGAATACTCCGGTTAGAAGCGCGCCGACAGTTCCTCCGGCGCCGTGAACCCCGAAGGCGTCCAGCGAATCGTCATATCCAAACGACGACTTGACCGCGGAGGTCATCCAAAAACATACAATCCCCGCGGCCAAGCCAATCACCAGAGCGGACATGGGGCTTACGAATCCCGACGCGGGGGTGATCGCCACCAGCCCCGCAACCGATCCGGATATTGCGCCCAGGGCGCTCGGCTTTCCGCGGCGAAACCACTCCGCTGCGCTCCATCCCACCACGGCTGCCGCCGCCCCGAAGTGTGTCGCTATAAACGCGCTCGTTGCCAGGCTGCCGGCCGATAGCGCGCTCCCGGCATTGAATCCGAACCAACCGACCCAGAGCAAACAGGCCCCGATGAAGCTGATCACCACGCTGTGCGGCGGCATCGGTTCGACGGGATAGCCTGCGCGTTTTCCGAGATACAGTGCGCACACCAAGGCAGACACCCCGGAGCTGATGTGGACCACGGTACCGCCGGCAAAATCAAGGGTCGGAAACCGGCCTCCGAGCGACGCATTCAGCAATCCACCTTTGCCCCACACCATGTGTGCCAGGGGGTCGTACACAACCAGGGACCACAGGCCAAGAAAAAGCAGCATCGCGCTGAATTTCATCCTCTCCGCGAAAGCTCCCGTGACGAGCGCCGGCGTGATGATCGCAAACATCAGCTGAAAAATCATATACGTTTGGACGGGAATCGTTGCGGAGTAACTGGGATCGGGGTCAGCACCGACGCCGCGCAAAAACACGTGGTGGAGACCTCCCAGGAAGCTCGTTCCGGAACCAAAAGCGAAACTGTAGCCGACCAACGCCCAAATCACGGTGATCAGGGCCATCATCGCAAAGCTCTGCATCATGGTGCCGAGCACGTTTTTCCTGCGCACCAGGCCGCCATAAAACAGAGCTAAACCCGGCCCGGTCATGAGCAACACCAGAGCGGAACTTGCCAGCATCCAGGCGTTGTCGGCGGAACGTTTCGCCTCCCCGACTGCCTGTTCAACCTCAGCAATCCGGCCTGCTTCGATCTGGGGAGCAGCAAATGCGGTCGCCACAACCGCGGTTTTGCCGATCGGTTGCGCCGACAGCGTCGCTGGCCCTACACACACCCACAACAGCGCAATTCCGAATGCCCCGATCCGCACTCCTCGCATGGACATCTTTCCCGAGCCACACCGATTCTAGGAGTCCGGTGTGCCTCGTAAGCAATCCAAGTTTTGATCTGCCGCATCGGCGAACGCGATGCGGCCCGCAAATCCAGCGCATTATACACAGATTGCTCGAGAGTTCATTCGTTTTGATCCGGGACCACTCTAAGTTACTGAATAGACAAAGAAGGCGAGTGGTTCCATTTACCGCGGAACTTTGGCCGCCGTAGGGTGTTAGACAACTGAAGTTCGGACCGCACTCCTAAGCAGTTTCGAATGAATCGAAAGGACAGGACCATGAAAACACGAGCAATCTTTTGCGGCTTGGCGCTACTCGCTCTGGGTATTTCGCCTGCGTTCGCACAGCAGACGAACCAAGACCCCTCGATCGCCCAGCGAAAGGACAATCAGCAGGATCGCATCGCCCAGGGAGTTCAGAGCGGGCAGCTAACTGCCGGCGAAACCAAAAGGCTGGAACAGGGCGAAGCAGGACTCAATCGCGAAGAACACAACATGCGCTCGGCCGACAACGGCCATTTGACGACGGCTGACCGCGCCACGCTCGATCGACAGCAGAATCGGTTGTCCAATCGAATCTACGACGACAAGCACAACGGACAGACGGCTCACTACGGCAACAACGAAGTCGGTCAGCGCCGTCAGAATCAGCAGGACCGCATTGCTCAGGGCATCCGAAGCGGACACCTGACTGCCGGTCAAACCGCCCGCCTCGAGCGCCAGCAGCAGAGCATCAACCACGAAGATGCCGCGATGCGAAAAGCCGACGGCGGCAAGCTGACCGCTGGGGATAAGGCTGCGCTCAACCAACGGCAGAACAACGCCTCAAAAAACATCTACGACAAGAAACACAGCAAGTAGCCGTAACCGGCGGAGGGAACGCGTTGCCGAGGCTCTTTTTACGCCGCGTAGCCGCGCGGGTTCCTCTGCCGCCATTCCCATTGTGAGCGCAGGATCGTAGCCAGGTCGGATTTCGTGGGTTTCCAGCCAAGCACCCGCGCGGCCTTGGAAGCATCTGCGACCAATCTGGCAGGATCACCGGGCCTTGGCGGCTCGATGCGAATCGGAACGGCACGACCGGTCACCTTTCGTCCGCACTCGATCACTTCCATGACCGAATAGCCGCGCCCGGTCCCGAGATTGATAAAGTCCGAGGTGCCGCCCGCGCGAAGGCGTTCCAAAGAAAGAATGTGGGCGTCGGCAAGATCGCAGACGTGAACATAGTCCCGGATCGCCGTGCCGTCCGGGGTCGGATAGCTTTTGCCAAATACGGAGAGCACGGGGATTTCTCCCGAGGCCGCCCTTAATACATTCGGAACCAAATGTGACTCCGGCTCGTGGTACTCGCCGGAGTGTTCGCTTGCTCCGGCCGCATTGAAGTAACGCAGCGCCACGAATTTCAGGCTGTGCGCTCGATCCAAGGATGCGAGCATTCTTTCGATTACAAGCTTCGTCCACCCATAGGGATTGGTGGGCCACTGCGGCGTGTCCTCAGCAATGGGAGTCTTCTCCGGCTCGCCGTACGTCGCGCAGGTGGAGGAAAAGACGATCCGCCGAACTCCGGCAGCGAGCAGTGTGGTGATCAGCGCTACGCCTTGCTCCACATTGTTCTCGAAATACTTGGCTGGTTGCTCGACCGACTCGCCCACATAGGCCAGTGCCGCAAAGTGTACGCAGGCCTCGATGTGGTGTTCCCTCAAGATTCTCTTGAGGAGTTCCCGGTCACCCGCACGACCCTGGTAGAAAGGAATGCCCGGGGAGATGGCGGGGCGGTGCCCGCGGAAAAGGTCGTCCAGCACGACAACCTGCTCTCCCTTGGATGAAAGCTGCTCTACCGTCACGCTCCCGATGTAGCCGGCGCCGCCGGTCACAAGAACCGCCATAGCCCTCCGCTCCAGGCACGATTTCCAGCTTCGCGCCGCTCCGTCGTACCGAACAGCCATAAAGCCTTTGATTATAGCTGAGTAGGCTCGCCATGCCGCGCGACGATTTCCCTTGGCCGCAACGTCGCGCCGCCTTGGGGCGTAGTAACATAGACTGTGATGAAAGGCCATGGTATGGCGATCCGGACCGAGCGCGTCGCCCGGCACTACCAGATGGGCGACGGGCTGGTGCGCGCCGTCGACGACGTCACCATAGAAGTCCGCCCTGGAGAATTCGTCGCGCTGCTGGGAAGTTCCGGCTCAGGTAAATCCACGCTGCTGAACCTGATAGCGGGCCTTGATCGTCCGACTTCCGGCGCCATCTTTGCGCAGGATCGAAACCTGGCGGAGATGAGCTCGGAAGATTTGGCCGCCCATCGCAGTCATACCATCGGCATCGTGTTTCAAGCTTTTAACCTCCTGCCCCGCATGACCCTGGAAGAGAATGTGGAACTCCCCCTGCGCCTTGCCGAAGTAAGCCGCCAGGAGCGCATGGCGCGGGTTCGCGAGGCCATTGAACGCGTGCGGCTGACGGCCCGCCTGTCGCACCGGCCAGGCGAGCTGTCCGGCGGAGAACAGCAGCGCACCGCGCTGGCGCGCGCGCTGGTGAATCGGCCTTCCATCCTGCTGGCCGATGAGCCGACCGGCAATCTCGACAGCGCCACAGGAGAGGAAATCATGCGCCTGCTCGGCGAAATCAATCAAACGGGCATGACCATCGTAATGGTCACCCACGAACGGCCGTGCGCCGAGCGCTTCGCGAATCGAATCCTGGTGATGAGCGACGGCAAAATCGTAAGCGACGGAGGTACGGCTTGAAGACGCGAGATCTTGCCGAATTGGCCGGTCGTAATCTTCGCGAGGCCTTTCTCCGCAATTCCCTCACGACCATCGGAATCTCAGTGGGGGTCGCATCGCTCGTCGCCATGCTGTCGCTGGGTGTGGGCTTGCAGGATCTGGCGTCTGATCGCCTGGCGCGCACCGGTCTTTTCGACGCGATCTTTGTGACGCCTCGCTCGGCTGCAGCGGCCTATCGCGGCTCGTTTCAGCCCGGCGTTTCTCGCGCCCAGCCGCCCAAGCCACTCGATGAAAACGCTCGGCAAGAAATGGCGGCGTTGCCGAATGTCGTCGAGGTGTACCCGGACATCCGCTTCCCCATCGAAATCCACTATGCGGGCAGTTCCTATGCAACCGTCGCCGCCGGCGTCACTCCGTCGGCTCGCAAGGACGGGGCGTTCGAGGGGATGAAGGGTTCGTTCTTTTCGAGCGTCGCTGCCAACGAAACGATCTTGCAGATCGATCTGGCGCGCCAGCTCTCCGATCGGCCCGATAGCCTGATCGGCAAGGACCTGACGCTGCGTTATGCCGAGCGCCAGCCGTTGCCCGCCGATGTCTCCCGTCCCAGCTCCGCGCCCGACGGCTTTTCCATCGTGCCAGAAGAGAAGAATCTTCGCATCGTCGGCATCGTGGAAACCGAGCCCGCCGGCGGCATCGGCAGCCTCGGCCGGGGGCGCCTTTTACTGCCGCTGGAACTCGCACAGACGCTGCGCTCGGCGCAGGCGAACGACCTGCGCGACCTGCTCCGTGATTCGCCGAATCATCACACCTATGAGAGCTTGACGGTGCGGGTGAACGATCCGCCCAAAGTCAAAGCGGTCGAGGACTCCATCAAGCAGATGGGCTTCGCGGCCTTCTCTTTGCTCGACGCGAGCAAAAGCCTCAGCCTCGTATTCACGGTGTTCGACCTGTTTCTCGGCATCTTCGGCAGCCTAGCGCT
>JASHRC010000200.1 GCA_030037525.1 Candidatus Acidiferrales bacterium
CGCTGACTCGCTACTCCTTCGGCCCTTATCCACACTTCTTCGCGTCACTCGGACTTGCCGTTCTGATTTACGACAAGCGTGGCACAGGCGCTTCCAGCGGAACCCGCTTCGATGCGTCTACCGGCACGTTGATGGACCCTGCATTCTATCCAGAGGATCTGACGATGGATGCTCTGGCAGCGTTCCGCTTTCTTCAGGCTCGCGACGACATCGATCACAAGCGTATCGGACTATGGGGCTCAAGCGAGGGGGGAATGCTTGTCACGCAAGTGGCTGCGCGTTCGCCGGAGGTAGCGTTCATAATCGACTCCTCTGGCTTCATGGGACCGTTGTGGGAAACCCTTCTCTATCAAGCCGGAGCAGTGGCAAAACAGACTGGATACTCTGACGCTGACGTCCAGCGAGTAATTGAATTCACTAAGCTATGGATGCGCGTGGCTCGGACCGGAGAAGGATGGGACGATTTTGTAAGGGCACGCGACGAACTTCGTCGCAAAAACCTCGACGCGCTGTTTCAATCGAGCGGAGAGTTTACATCTGTGACGCAAATGCAATGGGACTGGACGCACGTCCTTAGCTTTAGTCCCCTCCCCGACCTCAAGAAAGTGTCGTGTCCGGTTCTCGCCTTATATGGAGAAATCGACTCCCTAACGCCTGTGAAGTCAGCTGCGGAGACTATCGGCCGGGCCCTTAGCGACGCGGGAAACAGGGACGTTACCGTAAAGGTACTTCCGGGTGCAGGTCATTCGCTTGCTGTGGCTTCCGGTGATCGGATGGCACCGGGCGTTTTCGAGACCCTTCGTTCCTGGGTAGTAACAAGGGCCCACATGAGCGGATCCACAGACATTCGATAAACAACGATCCCCATTTCAGCTTCATACCGCATGGGCAACAAGTAGGTTCGAACGCCGAGCAGATAAAATATGCATCGTTCACCGCTAACGGACGTTCAGGAACATGCTGTTGATAAATCGCTATTTCACTCACAACTTCCAGCGCGTGCGCTTCTCTTGGTGATGGTCGGCCATCCGGAAGTGATGTTGCCCCCGTCCGCGCACGACAAGGCTGCTGAGCCGAGCGGCGGCGGCAGCTGTTTCTAAAACAGATAGGTAACGAGTAGTCGCCAAGGGTTTACCTAGCCGACCACAGGCTGATTGCTCGTCACTGCGGTGTGACTAATCCTCGCTGAGCTTGCAGCCGAGCCCAACTTCCGAATCGCCCGTCATTGGGGTGCAGGGAGAACGTTGTCCTGTGCCCAACCCAACGCTGCGTGTTGCGGCGATGCTTTCCAACCTTTGCATCCGCTTCATGGTGCGAGTACACTCGCTCTCCGTCCTTGCGTAACGTAGCAGATTTGAGGAATCGCCTCCTAATGACCGTGTTGTCATCCGTTCGTCCGATCTTTCGCGCCGTTGTTTCTACGGTTGTGCCCGAAGCAAGCCAACTGGACGAACAGGGCTGGGCAGAACTGGAAGCACTCGTGGAGGCAGCTCTCCGAGATCGTCCTCCCGCGATGCAGCGCCAGCTTCGGTTGTTCCTGTGGATGATCCAGTGGCTCGGCGTTTTTCGCTATGGCCGCGGCTTCACTTTTCTCAACGCGGACAGACGCACTCGACTTCTTTTTCTTCTACAGGACCATCGTATCGAACTCATCCGCTGCGGATTCTGGGGACTGCGGACACTGGCTTTTCTCGGTTTTTACGGCAGAGCAGAAGCCGTGCAGGTCATTGGGTATGCCGCCGACCCGCGCGGCTGGGGAGTGCCGCGATGACGCGGCGCAGCTATGACATCGTCATTGTCGGCTCCGGCGCAGGGGGTGGCACAGTAGCTCAGGAATTGTCCCCCCTTTGCCGCGAAGGCGTGCGCATTGCCGTGCTTGAAAAAGGCCCTAAGCTTCGCGATGAAGAATTTACTGGCCGCGAGCTGGAGATGGCGCAAGCGCTGTATGAAGATAGCGGGGGATTTCTCACTGCTGAGCAAACCATGACCCTCGCTTTCGGCTGCGCTTACGGTGGTTCAACAGCCGTCTACACAGGCACGTCGCTGCTGCCTCCACAGCGCATTCTGGAACGATGGAACGTGCCCCAGCTTGCCATTGCCGACGTCGAACAGCGCGCGCGCAAGTTCGCCGAGGAAAATAACGTTCATTTTCTTGAAGACAGCTTAATTAACGAAAACAATCGCCTGTTTGTCGAAGGGTGCCGGGGGCTCAACTATCGCGTACAGCAGTTTCCCGTGAATCTCAAAGGATGCCGTGGGTCCAGCCTGTGCAATCTGGGCTGTCCCAATCAAGCAAAACAGGGCACCAACCGTGTGCAACTGCCGCGAGCTGAGAGCAACGGAGTAGAGGTAATCACGCGCTGCGAAGTATTGCGCATCGGCGAAAAGACGATTTTTGCACGAGTTCATGCGAAACCGGCAGGCGGCAAGGGAGAGCCTTCCTCTTGGGAAACCGGGGACTACCAGATTGATGCCCAAGTGATTGTGGTATGTGCCGGCGCAGTCAATTCTCCCGCGCTGCTGATGCGCTCCGGCTTGGCCCGGAAGCTGTCGCGGCTCGGACATGGTTTCACGTGTCATCCCGCAATCATCATGGTTGCCGAGCACAATCGTGCCATTACCAACTTCGTCGGCCATCCCAAGAGTTTCTACTTGGACCAATTCGCCGAAAGCGATCGCTTCCTGCTCGAAACCTGCATGTACTTCCCTTTTATCACGGCCAAGGCCATGGCAGGTTTTGGAAAGGAGCACAGCCGCTTTATGCAGGCGTTTGCGCGCCTCCAGATGATCCTTGTCCTGGCCTGCGATGAAGTAAGCGCTCACAATCGCGTGATCATCGATGGTGCCGGCCGTACGTCTGTTCACTACCGTTTTACTCCGGAAGTCATGCGCGGCTTGGTGCAAGGCTCCATAACTTCGGCAAAGATCTTCTTCGCCGCGGGGGCTGTGCGGGTTCATCTGCCAGTTGCTCAATTTCCTACGATCGAGCGTGCAGAGTCCGAGCGTCTGGATCAAATCGCGGAGCATCCTGACTTTAAGCCTGGGAAGCTTTCGATTTCAGCTGCTCACTTGCAAGGCGGTTGCGCCATGGGAAGCGGTCCAAGAGATTCGGTGACAGATGCCTACGGCCGAGTACATGGAATCCCCTGGCTATTCGTAGCGGATTCGAGCCTTTTTCCCAATTCGCTGGAGATCAACCCCTACCTCACAATTATGGCCTTGGCCGATCGCGTGGCAGAGACCATCCGCAAGGAAGCGCGCACACTGTTATGACAAAAATGACTGGCGGTGACATGGTCGTACGCGCGTTGGAAGATGAAGGCGTCGCTTTTGCTTTCGGCATTCCTGGCACACACAACATCGAGCTTTACGACTCGCTGGCCCGTTCCACGAAAGTGCGCCCCATTCTGGTCACGGACGAACAAAGCGCTTCCTTCATGGCCGATGGTGTTGCGCGGTCTTCTGGGCAACTTGCGGTGGTGAACGTGGTCCCCGGTGCGGGCTTGACGCATGCACTCTCGGGTATTGCCGAAGCCTGCCTTGATGGCATTCCCATGCTCGTTCTGGCTTGTGGGATTCGCCGCGATACCGCCAAAGCCTTCCAACTCCACGACGTGGACCAGCTTACGATGGCGCGCCCGGCCACAAAAGCGCAGTTCCAAGCGGGGCGAGGATCGGAAATCTACGAGATGGTCCGCCGCGCCTGTCAGATTGCGCGGAGCGCCCCCGCAGGCCCGGTAATCGTTGAGGTCCCGGCGGAGCACTACCTCTTCCGCCATGATGCTGAACTGCGCGCCCCGCAAGAGCCTCCTCCACTGCAAGGGCCCCACCAAAAAGAAGTCGATCGCGCTTGGACAATGCTCGAGGCCAGTCGCCGGCCGCTGCTTTATCTTGGGCTGGGGGCGGCCGATGCCGGCGCCAACCTTATGGCTCTGGCCGAGCGCCTCAACGCACCAGTGGCCACGACCTTTGAAGGCAAGGGCTTATTCAACGAAAGACATCCGCTTTGGCTCTGGTGTGGGTTTGGCGCCTCCGCTCCACCTTTCGTACAAAAAATTGCGGCTTCCTGCGACCTCACACTGGCAATCGGCTGTCGCTTCTCCGAGGTGGGCACGGGAAGCTATGGTCTCGAACCGCCCGGAAAACTCATTCATGTGGATATCGATCCCTCAGTCTTGGGAAGGAACTATTCAGCGGACTTGGCTGTGGTCTCAGATGCTGCCAGGTTTGTCGCCGAGATGCTCCCCCTTCTAAAGCCACGTGCGGTTGACGAAGAATTGCGGCAAGAGATCCGCTCTGGTCAGGAAGAAGTTTGGAAGGGCTGGGCTGCACCCGTGACTTCCGAGAGCGTTTATCCCCCCTCTTTGATGAAGGCGCTGCAAGCAGCAGTGGGTGAAGATGCCATCTACACCACCGACAGCGGTAACGGAACTTTCCTGGCTATGGAGTGCTTGCGGCTGCAGCATCCGCGGTCATTTTTGGCTCCCATCGATTATTCGTGCATGGGCTATGCGGTACCGGCAGCACTCGGAGCGGCACTGGCCTGTCCCCATCGTCCGGTGGTTTCGCTCGCCGGCGATGGCGCGTTCCTAATGACGGGACTCGAGTTGCTCACCGCCTCCCAACTGCATTTGCCCGTGATGGTGTTGGTTCTCAGGGACGGCGAGTTGGCCCAGATCGCCCAGTTCCAGCAAATCGCCTTGGGACGGAAGTCCTGCAGCGAACTTCCTGATTATGACTTGACGGGCATCTGTCGCGGTGTGGGCGTAGAGTACCTGTCGTTGGCTCGAAACGTGGATGTCGAAGAGACACTTGGAAAGGGACTCGCGGTGACACGCTCCGGCAATCCCGTCGTTGTTGAAGTTGCGATTGATTATTCTGAGAAAACCTACTTCACGCGCGGCGTCGTGCGCACCAACCTCGGACGCTTGCCCTGGCCTGATCGCTTTCGCTATGTGTTGCGCGCTCTGGGTCGCAGACTGACGTAGGGCCCGCGAACTTGCGCTCCGAGAATCCTTTTGTTCTCCGAGTGCATCGGTCGCGTGGTGCGTGTCTCGCAGTGATTGCAGGAAGCTCCTCAGCTTTTGCAATTCTTACTAAGAGCAACCCTCTCCTACGAACAATTCCTTTCTATTGCGGCCCGTGATTCGCCCCCCATAGGGCTGGTCCGCATTGTGAATGGAATGGCCTGTTATCAACAATAGGAATCCCCACTCTGTAGGCGACCGCTGAGATGATCTGCATTCACTCAAGGACGTCGGATTGGATACCGATCCGCCGGGCTACATGCAACCTTCGATTGCCACGGTTCGGCTGTGGACAAAACCGAGCCGAGCGCTAAGTGGACGAGTAGGTCTAGCCTAGGTCCATGCAGGCGAATAAAACGAGCAACTCTTCCCCTATCGATTGGGGAAGAGTTGCCGACAATTCGGGAGTTGTCCTGCTTCGACTCTTATTGCTTCAGGGGACGATTGTCCGACGTTCAGCTGCGTTCCGAGACCACGGAGACAGACCGGCGAAACGCACGGTAGGTCGTTAACGAAAACGCGATCGCCAATGTGGTAACAAAGATCAGAAGAGCAGCGGAGATCGAGGGGAGTTTCTGCAACGCGTTGGGATCGTCGAGCGAGTTCGTACAGGCGATGTAAAAGTAAAATGCGTTGATCCAGGCAAAAAAGAAGGCGAATATGGCGAACAGACCAACCAGCCGCTCCCGGTGCGTGCGTGTACAGCTTCCCATCCGCATCAAGAATTGCAAGAGCGAATCAGCTTGTGCAGGGAAAATAGTTGCACGTCGGCTCAAGTAGAAGGCGAACATCTGCGCAGCCAGCACGGAGACGAAGACTTTTCCGCTCAACCCGTACCACTTAGCGACCCGCAGGCCAAAGTGATCTACGACGTTGCGCCAGAGAGGATTCGCTTCCAGCGTTAAATCTGGGCTCTGCCGAAGAGTCACGAAATAGTCCGCGAGATTTGCGGCTAAAGCCAAAAGCCCAACCAGGCATGCGCTCCGCCAGGTCTTCCTTTCTTCCTTGCGGAGCACGTAGGCCATTGCGGCGGCCCCAAGCGCTACGGCGAGCCACGCGACAACCGCCAGCCACACACCGAGGCGTTCCAGCAAGGCCAGCAATCGAAATAGCAACTCGTCCGCCAAGGTGGTTCCATTTGCCTGCTAGGATGGCTGGGCGGTCTCTCTCAATCGCCACTCTTGAAAGCAGTCCAGAATTTCCTTTTTGTCCCTCTTGTCCCACCGCTTCACGTGATAGAGCCCGCCCAGAATTCCCACCACATAGATGATGGCCGATAGATCGGTCACACCGGTCCATGAACTAAGAGAAGCTTCGAGACCTTGCCTGAGCTGCGGGGGCATGTCTCCGTTCAAAAGAGGCCCTATAACCGTGAAGAAGGCCACGAAAAAGGAACTCACAACATCGCCAATCCAAAAGCGTTTCCATCGCGTTCTGTCGAGCACTCCCGCATCCCGGAAAAACCACGCTGTAGCGATCCGAACGCCGACAAACCACGCAAGCGCCAACAAGAAAGGATCGGTGCCAACTCTTGCCGGCAAGAGAGACAGAAGGAGCACACACGTGTGTACGACAGTCGCTCCTTTCAGGAGTTTGCCAGCGCTCCTTGAAACTGAGGGCAAAGTGGCGGCCGGCTCAAATCGGGTGCGGTCGAACTCTGCGAAGAGTCGCCGTTTCCGCGAATCGGTCGGAGCCGACGAAATCGGCGCGCCTTTCGCATTCGTGCCCGGAATCTCTGCCCTCTTCGCTGTTTCGGTATTGAGCTTCTTGCAACTCCGGAACGCCAGCCATGCCAAGCTTAGGTGGACCACGAACATATACATGAGCGCAAATTCGAGGCTCCCGTCCTGACCTAAAGCCGACTCACTGAGGACCTCCACAAGTGGCAGCGGCAAGACAAACATCCACACGAGCGTGGCCATAACTCCGCATCGCCAACCCACGTAGAAGCATCCAGGACCGCCCAGCACAAGGGCCAGCAGTGCCGCAGTCTCGGGTTTCTTGGGCGCCTTCGTTATTGCCATAAGCGTTATTCGACCACATCGCCTTGCTCTTGGACGGCGCTGGGAGGTACAGGTGTGGTGCCGAAGTTAATACACACAAAACGGGGCAGCTCGGACGAGCCTGGTTAATGGAAAACTGAATTTCCGGGCAAATTGTCGGCAAGTCTGAAGCAGTTCGAGGAACGATGGTCCCAACGATTGCCAACTGCCGATACTTAGGATAGTTTCAGGTGCCCGATGCTGAGGAGTGTCACATGCACAAGCTTTTAGTCCTGTATCCGCCGCCGGCCGATCCGGCGCATTTCAAGCGGTACTACGAAGAAACCCATCTTCCGCTGGCCGCGCAGCTGCCCGGTCTTTTGTCGAGCCGCTACAGTTTTTCGGTCGAAGGGGTGGGCGATGCTTCGCCCTACTTCTGCATCTGGGAAGGTGAATTTCTAGACGCCGCGTCGATGGCCGCCTCGATCGGGTCGCCTCAGGGGCAGAAGGTGGCCGCTGATGTCGGCAATTACGCAACCGGCGGCGCCACCATCTTGCATTTTGAGGTCCCAGGGTCTTCGCGGACCGAGCCCGATCCAAAAGACACTTTCCTTGCCGGTTTGGCGATCCGTCGCGACATGTTCGGAGCTGCGAATTCCGATCAAGTACTCCAAAACGCAACTGACTTCACTCGACCGCTCCAAGAGCTCGTGACCCGCTACTGCTTCGGCGAGGTTTGGACGCGCTCGCTGCTGGATCGCAAAACGCGCAGCCTGCTGACCATCGCGCTTCTGGTCGCGCTCAATCGCCCAAACCAGTTGCGGGGGCACGTTCGCGGCGCGATCAAAAACGGAGTAAGCAAAGACGAAATCCGCGAAGTTTTGCTCCATAGCATGGTGTACGCCGGAGTGCCCGCCGGCGTCGACAGTTTTGGCCACGCGACCGAAGTCCTGAAAGAGCTGGGGCTCGAGTAGCGAGGGGGCGCTGGAGATGCGCATCGGATTTATCGGCATCGGCAACATGGGCTGGCCGATGGCCGGGCACATACGAGCAGCAGGCTACCCGCTCACCGTGTATGACCTCGACAGGGAGAAATGCGCTCGATTCGCCCGCGAGCACAATTGCGCCTGCGCGCAAAATCTCGCGGAAATAGCAGAGAACGAAATCATCATCACCATGCTGCCGACCGGGCAGATCGTACGCAACGTGCTGCTGCTGGACGGCTCCGGCGCGCTCGCCGCAGGCCTGAAAATCGGCACCATTGTGGTCGATATGAGCTCTTCGGAGCCCATGGGAACGCGCGAATTGGGCAAGGTGCTCAAAAGCTCCGGGGTGACGCTGCTGGATGCTCCGGTTTCCGGTGCCGTCCCTCGCGCCAAAACCGGCACCTTGGCCATCATGATCGGCGGGAACGATCCAGCGGCCATCGAACGGGTGAAACCCGTACTTTCAGCCATGGGCAAGCAGTTGTTCGAGACAGGTCCTTTGGGAACCGGCCATGCCATGAAGGCGCTCAACAACTACATCGCCGCCGCGGGCTATACCGCCGTGGCCGAGGCACTGCTGGTCGGCGAGCGGTTTGGTCTTGATCCGGAGAAGATGGTGGACATTCTGAACGCCTCGACGGGGCGAAATTTTTCGACCGAGTTCATGATCAAGGAGCAGGTGCTCGGGCGAAAATTTGCGACCGGCTTTGCCCTGGGATTGATGGCCAAGGATGTGAAGATCGCCGCCGATCTGGGCGAGGCAGTCGGACTCGATGCGCCTGTCTCGCGGCTGATTCGGGATCGCTGGGCCCACGCGCGCGACCGCCTGGGAGCCATGCGGGACACCTCGGAAGCAATTCTCGGTTGGAAGGACGACCTGCCCGAGCGGACCTGAACGGCGCTAGTGGAAGTCGTGGGAGGGGGTTTGGGCGCGGCTGATCGGCAGGGGCTCCACCCGCCGTGCTTTCACGGAAATCACATTGTCCTGGTTCTGAAGCGTCCCCTCGATCAGCAAGAATTGGTGGTGCACGACCACGGTGTGATCCTGTTCGAATAATTGCGGTGTGAGGATGACATTGGCGATCCCGGTTTCGTCCTCCAGGCTCAGAAACACAAATCCCTTGGCTGTGCCGGGGCGCTGGCGCGCAATCACGGCGCCGGCCACCCGAACCGGTGCACCATCGGGAATCTTTGCAAGATCGGCCGCCGCGCGAATGCCGCGTTTGGTCAATTCTGGGCGCCGATACATCATCGGGTGAGGGCCGACGGTCAATCCCGTGCCGCGAAAGTCGGCGACCAGTCTTTCTTCATCGGTCATGGGTGCGAGCGGCGACCCAAACGGCTCCACGTTGGTTTCGGTTTCACCTCCGGTTGCCAGCTTTTCAAGCAACGGTCCGGGCCGACGAGAAGCGCGTTCGGCTTGCCAAAGCGCATCGCGACGATGAAATCCCTTGCGGCCGGAAAGAAAATTCAAAGCCCCCACTTCGGCCAGCGCCGTCAACTCCGATTTCTGTATTTCCGGAACGCGCTGCTTTAAATCTTCAACCGACGCGAACGGGCGAATGCTGCGCTGGCGCACGATTTCAAGGGCAGTCTGCTCGCGCAATCCTTTGACGTACCGCAATCCCAATCGCACCATGAATTCTTCCGGAACCCTCTCCAGCGTACATTTCCAGTCCGAACGGGCCGCATCGATCGGCTTGAATTTCAAACCGTGGCGCTGCGCGTCTTTCACAAGAGTCGCAGGGCGGTAAAAGCCCATGGGCTGGTTGTTCAGCAGAGCGGCCGTGAATGCGGCTGGATAATGACATTTCAACCAGGCGCTGGCGTAGGCGATCAGCGCAAAACTGGCCGCATGCGATTCGGGGAATCCGTAAAGCGCAAACGAAGTGATCGACTGCACGATCTTTTCCTGAATGTCGTCGGTGATTCCTTTTGCCGTCATGCCGGCTCGCAGCTTGACTTCGACTTCCCTCATCCGCTTCTCGGAACGTTTGAATCCCATGGCACGCCGCAGCTCCTCGGCTTCGCCACCAGAGAATCCCGCGGCGATCATAGCCATGCGCAGTAACTGTTCCTGAAAAAGAGGCACTCCCAGCGTGCGTTTCAGAACGGGTTCGAGCGAGGGATGAAGATATTCGGGCTGTTCGCGACCCTGCCGCCGCTTCAAGTAGGGATGCACCATGTGGCCGACAATCGGTCCCGGCCGAATGATCGCCACTTGCACGACAAGGTCGTAGAAGCATTTCGGCTGAAGGCGCGGCAGGCAGGCCATTTGCGCGCGACTTTCGATCTGAAACATGCCAACCGTGTCCGCTTTTCCTAGCGCAGAGTAAACCGCCGGATCATTTGGAGGGAGATGGCCCAGATCGATTGCTTCTTGATGGCTATTGCGAATGATTGCAAGAGATTCTTCTAAAACGGCCATCATTCCCAAACCGAGCAAATCGATCTTCACGATTCCCATATCGGCGCAATCTTCTTTATCCCATTGCACCACCACGCGTCCGGGCATGGTGGCAGGTTCGAGCGGAACGATGGAATCGAGTTGGCCCTGGCAAACCACCATGCCGCCCGAGTGTTGCCCCAGATGCCGCGGCAGATCCGCGACGGCCTGGCACAGCTCCAGAAATTTTCGAATCCGCCGGTGGCCAAGGTCGAGGCCCGCATCGCGAAAGTGGCGTTCGAGCGTGTCGCCCGGATCCCGGTATTCCCACGATCCCACCAGAGACGACAAGCGATCGAGCGTTTCCGGATCAAACGAGAGCGCTTTGCCGATTTCCCGTGCGGCGGAACGGCCGCGATAGGTGATGACATTCGCCGTCATGGCCGCGCCCCGCTCCCCATAGCGCTGGTAGACATACTGAATCGCGCGCTCGCGCTGATCGCCGCTCGGAAGATCCAGATCGATGTCCGGCCATTCGCCCCGCTCTTCGGAAAGAAACCGCTCAAAGAGCAGGTCCATACCGACAGGATCGACCGCGGTGATGCCGAGCGAATAGCACACGGCGCTGTTGGCCGCCGATCCGCGCCCTTGCACGAGGATATTGTTTTCGCGGCAGAATCGGACGATGTCCCAGACGATCAAAAAGTAGCCTGCTAGCCTGAGTTTTTCGATCAATGCCAGTTCCCGATCGATTTGTTGCCGCGCTCGTGGATGATCCGGACCGTAGCGCTCGATCATGCCGTCGCGGGTGAGCTGGCGGAGGAAATCGATCTCCGATTGGCCTGGGGGGGCCGGATAGGTCGGGAACTGATATCCCAAATCGCCGAGCGTATACCGCAAGCGCGAGGAGAGAAGTTCCGTATTGGCAATGGCTTCGGGGAGATCGGTGAAAATACGGGTCACTTCTTGGTGCGTTTTGAAATAACGTTCCGAGTTGCGCGAGAGCAGCCGTCCGGCGGCGGAAAGCGTTTGATGATGGCGGATCGCGGTAAAAACATCCAGCACCTCGCGCTGGCGGGGCCGCGCAAAGCAGACGCCGTTGGTGGCCAGCAGCGGCAGCTTCAGTTTTCGCGCGATCCGGACGGCGGCTTGGTTGCGCGCTTCTTCTTCACGGCAGAAATGCCGCTGGAGTTCCACATAGACGTTTTCGCGGCCAAATGCGCGGCACAATTGCTCGACGCACTGGGTGCCGCGCTCGAGGCCCCCGGTGGCCAACGCATGCGCGAGCGGCCCTTCCTCCCCGCCCGTCAGACAGATCAGGCCGCCGCTCATCTCCGCGATTTCTTCCGGCAGCGCCTGGCCCTCCCCTTTGGGAGCGCGCAGCTTCATGCGCGTAATGAGACGGCACAGATTCTGATAACCCGCGCGCGACTGGGCGAGCAGGACGTAGCGCCAGCCCGCAGCCGAAGTGACTTCCGCGCCGATGTGCGCGCGCAAGGACGGCTTCTTGGCTGCCAAATGAAAACGAGGCGAGCCGTACACGCCGTCGCGGTCGAGCAATGCCATCGCGGGCATGCCGCTTGAGGCGCATACCTCGACCAATTCTTCGGGCAGGGATGCGCCTTCCAGGAAACTGAAGGCCGACCGCGCGTGAAGTTCGACGTACATCAGTCGTAGACTCCGCGAACAAACCAGCCGCAGCGCAGCGAGTCGTAATAGAAGCGGTAAATTCCGAAGCTGCCAGAGCTTTTCTCGTCATCGTCCTGGGCTTGTTTTTCGGGGGTTAAAATCACGGAATGGCCGAGGGTTTTGGCCGCGGTGAAAGCAGGTTTGCTGGGATCCGCATCGAAATGAATCTCCAGATCCCATTCCTCATGCTGCCAGGGCTCTTCCCGCCACCAATCGCCCGAGGTGCGCCAGGGGCCAGAGGCCGCCATCACTTCTCCGCGCAAGCCCTGAAAGGCAACCCGCGTCGGACCTCTCGGATCGAGATCGACGGTCGCGGGCGTCGCGGGCCGGAAGACTCGAAAGCCCGCTGGAATTTTGGGCTGTTTGGCTGGATGGCAAGTGCTGTGGCGACGGCGCACGGTTGGAGAGGCTGCCCGGAGAGTCAGAAACCTGCGCATCTGGAAATCGTCGGGCCGGTAGGTGTCGGTGAGCGACGGCGAGCCCACATTTTCTTCGCCCACGACCTGCGCAATGCGCGCAACCGTGAGTTCCAGTTTTTCAGGATCGGGAGAGCTTGGGAGAAACAAGCCGCCCTGTGTCGCGCGCGGGCGTGCAGCCTCCGCTGCCAGAGTGATCTTCTGAATGGGCGCGCCGGGAGGGTTTAGTTCGAGTCGCAGCCGCAGCAATTTCAAAAGCAGCTTCCTGTCGCGCGCCGGCACCGGCAGTTGTATTTCTTTTTCATAGAGGCCGGGCCGTTTTTCTCCTGGAAACGCTTCCCGAATATCCACGCCGCTTTCAAACGACGGCTCGAGCTCGAAGCGCACGCGAATCGCAGCCGCGCCCAGCGAACGCGCCATCAGACGTGCGCAAAGCTGGTCGAGCAGTCGTCCCAAAAGAAACGACAATGGTTCCAGCTCCTCGACGGCATCTTCCAGCTCCATTTCCTCTTCGAAACCATGCGCGGGTTCCGCGATCTCCAGCGAGCGCACAGACGCTCCTTGAGCCAGAGCATGCAATCGGACACCTTCCTGCCCGAGGCGCTCGGAGAGGTCGAGAATCGGCAGCTTGGCCAGATCGGCGCAGGTCGCCACCCCCCAGCGGCTCAATGTTTCGGCGGTTTCGATGGAAGGTGAAAGCGCGCTGACGGGCAATGCGCCGAGATACTGCGATTCCCCTCCCGGCGGAATTACCGTGATCTCTGTGAATCCTCGCGCGGCGATCTGAGCTGTGTCGATGTTCGATGCGATGGCGACGTTCGCCCGCAAGCCGCAGGCAACGGCGCACTCAGCAAGATGCATGCCGATTTCATTTTCCTCGCCCCATAGGGGAGTCAGGCCGGACAAATCCAGAACAATCGTGTCCTGCGCAGTATCTTCAATCCGCGGCGAAACCGACCAGCCGATATCGAGCAGCGCGGCATGAGCCGCTTTTTCTTCCGCTGGAGAACGAGTGCGAATCTCGGCGCCGGCAAATTGTTCGGCTTCCGTTTTCGTCATTCCCATGGCGATCCCCATTTGCACGGCCTTGTTGTTGATGGCAACTACCCTGCCGAGCGGCGCTTTCCCCTCGATCAGAGCGAGTGCGCATTGGCACAAAGCAGGTTCGTTGCGCACCACCGCCTGCAACGAAAAATTGGGAACGAAAATGGAAGCGAATGCCATAAGAGCCTGATCGCGAGGCGAAGGGTCCGGGGAAAATTCTTCACCTTTTCTGGAGGCCTCCCAACACGACTGCCGTTTCGAAATTCGTGTCATCTCTCGGAATTTCCAATACCTTCTGCTTCGCGTTCGAGCGAACGATCTCCGTGTAGCTCTTCCAGCCGTCGAGCAGGTATCCCGGCGAATGCGGCAGAGGTATTTTGCCGCCGCTCTGTGTGTTTTCGGCCGTTTGCGACCATCGCGTCCGCTGCGGGTGCAGGGCCAGCACCAGCGACGCGCACGTTTTGGCGTTCGATTCCTGCTCCACAACGAGAAAAATCGTCGGCGTGCGCTCTACAGCGCGGTGAAAACGAAACCACACCTCGCGCGGAACGTAGCGGAGCACATGCGCCGGCGTGTCCCCCAAATCGAGCGCGATCAGCCCGAACCCGCCTCCCTGAATCAGCAGATCGGTCGCTCGCAGAGCCTGATCGACGTTCCGGCAGCGCACCCAGAGCAGTTGCGGCAGCTCGACGCCAGCCGCTTTTGCCGCGTGCGGATCGAAAGCATCGCGCGCGTCCACCAGCGCGCATACCTCCGACTCCGCCGTTCGTGAGGCGAGCGCCGAGACGAGCAGGCTCGTCCGCCCGGAACAAGGCGGGCCGTAAATTTCCGTCAAGCCGCCCCGCGGCAATCCCCCCGTCAGCAGATCGATAGAAGGCACGCCGGTTGAGGCCGTTTCCAGGATCGGGCGGTCGCGATATTGAAAAGGATTCGCGACGCGCGCGGCCAGCAAGGATTCCACCTGTAAGCGCAAAGCGGAGGTTTTCGAGCTCATGGCGAAAGGCGGCGAAATATTGTTTTCGCTTTTTCTTCGCCTGCGATTTTAGATTTCGCCGCACAGCCTTGTCAAGCATGCTGACAAAGGCAATTCAGAAGGAATCGGGGACCTACAGGTGAATCAACCAAGGCCGGTAAACAGCGCCAGACATATCGGCAATCCTGAGCGACGAACTGCTGGAGGAAATTTTCTGAATCGAGTTATCGCGCAGGGGCCGAAGCGGCGTTGGTGAC
>JASHRC010000201.1 GCA_030037525.1 Candidatus Acidiferrales bacterium
CTCGGGCCAACTCCGCAGCCCTAAGGCCACCACCGGCCAGCGCGCTGTTGACTCTTACAGAACAAAACCGCAAGTTTTTGGGCTCGAACCGCAATGGGTCGGGCAGATTCTCTTTGAGCGCTACTACCGCTTGTGGTTTTTTCGCTCACTCGCCGCGGCGGGAAGAACTTCTTCACTGATTGCCTCAACTAAAAAAAACTTTCCCAACTTTCAACATTCTGCTTGACAACGACCAGAAGCAGCCTACAATCGGGCCCCAAGTGGAATGAAGTGGGCGGAAGTGGTCGACAATGTAAAGCAGTGGGTGAGGCGAGCAACCCAGTGATTTCTAGGCCTGGCGCTCTGGCGGGGCTTCTACGCAACCCAAATGCTGCGCGGCAACTACCCGGCGACGGTGGACGACAAGGGGCGGGTGAAAATTCCCGCCGACTTTCTCTCCGAGCTGCGGCGTTTGGGACGGAAGTTCTACGTGACCAGCGTGGCCGGCGATCACGCCCGAATCTATCCCATGAAGGCGTGGGAAGAGATCGAGCGAAAGCTCGCCAAGCGGTCATCCTACAACCCAGCCAGGCAAAAGTTCCTGGCGCGAACCAATTATTACGGTCAAGTGGTCGAGATGGATGGGCAGGGGCGCATTTTAATCCCATCCATTTTGCGCGAGTCGGCCGAGATGAAGGGCGACGTGGACGTGCAGGGGAACCTGACGTACCTGCAAGTCTGGAATCACGCGCGATTCCTCGATCAGCTGAACAACAATCCTGTCACGGCGGAAGACATTCAGGCGTTTGACGAATTGGGCGCGTAAGTTTTGAGCGTTTTGCATACGCCCGTTCTGGCCGCGGAGGCCATCGAGTGGCTCCGCATACGGCCGGAGGGAGCCTATGTCGACGCGACCACGGGAACGGCCGGGCACGCGGCGGAAATAGCTCGGCGCTTGACGACCGGGCGGCTGCTGGCGATCGATCGCGATCCGCAGGCGCTCCAAATCGCCCGCGAAAGATTGAAGCCGTACGACGAGAAGGTGGTTTTGGTGCACGCGGAATTTTCAAGGATCGGGGAACTGCAGCGGGAAATGAACATGCCCCCGTTCGATGGCGTGCTGGCCGACCTGGGCGTTTCTTCGCTCGAGTTGGACAGCCCGGAACGCGGGTTTTCCTTCCGCTGGGCGGCACCACTCGATATGCGGATGAACCCCGATTTGCCGCTGACGGCAGACGAGATTGTGAATCGCTGGTCGGAGCGGGAACTGGCCGAACTGCTCTACCGGAAAGCGGAAGAGCGCGATTCACGCAGGATCGCCAGGGCCATTGTTCGGGCGCGACCGATTCGCGACACCGAACACCTGGCAACGGTTGTGGCAGGGGTCCAAAAAGCAAGGGGAAGGCAGAGACTGCAACCCGCGACAAAAACGTTTCTGGCGCTGCGGATAGCGGTGAATCGAGAAGAGGAGGAACTCGAGCAGTTTCTTTCACGGACCCCTGCCACTTTATCTTCCCAAGGACGATGGGTCATCCTCACCTACCACTCGCTTGAAGACCGCCAGGTCAAGCAGGCCTTCGGGCGCCTGGAGCGTGAAGGCAGCTTCCGCGTGCTGACGCGGAAAGTGATTCGGCCTAGCCACGATGAAATCAGAGGCAACCCCCGGGCGCGCAGCGCGAAGATGCGCGTTGCGGAGAAAATTTCACCGGCGGATGCCCGCCCGGTTGGGAGTCCAGCATGACCGAGTATTTCACAGTCAAGCGTATTGATAATTCGCGGCTGTCGCGCCCAGTCGCGGCCAGCGAACTTCAGGATTTTCGTCGGAGGCTTTTGGTCGGAGCGGCGGTAGCCACCTTGCTGCTGTCCTATGCCTGGCAGCACTTCGAGTGCATCCAGATTCGTTACCAACTCGAGCAGCTCGCGAGCGCGCGCGCCCAGGCTGCCGAACTCAACCAGCAACTGCACTTGGAAATTGCGACGCTGCGCTCGCCCATGCGCGTGGATGCCATTGCCAGGAATCAGCTGGGATTGACCGTTCCCGTATCCGGGTTTTCGGCTCCGGCCAACGCGGCCAGCGACGGCGTGCTGGCCGATGCGCGCCCGGTGGGGCCGTCTGATCGCCCCTGATATCCGCACAGGAGATCGGCATGAAACAGTCGACCGCTCATCGAGAGTGGTCCCCCCGTGGCGCGTTCAGCCGCTCGGCAGGAGCGGCGTCTTTGGCGTGAACACCGCCGCCGAGGCATGATTTCCGATCCGGAAGGCCGGAGTCCATGGAGCAGCGCAGTCCGCGTCTTCGCTGGCTCGTCGTTTGGTCGCTCGCGATCGCCTGGATCGCCGTCATTCTGGCTCGCCTGAGTTATCTGCAGCTTGTCTGCTACAGCGAATACCTCGCCAAGGCCCTGCGTCAACAGCAGCGCATTTTCGAAATCAGCCCGATGCGCGGCACGATTTACGACCGCAAGGGCCGCGAATTGGCCGTCAGTTTGCCGATGGATTCCGTCTTTGCTGATCCGGCCGAGATCACCGACGTGGCCATGGTGGCGCGGCTGCTCTCGCGCGTGCTGGATCTTCCCGCCGAAGATCTGGAAGCCAAAATCGAGCAGGCACACACACCGGTGCGACTCGCGCGGAAGGTTCCACCCGACGCCGTGCAGCGAGTCCAGGAGATGAATCTGAAGGGCGTGTTTTTCCAAAAGGAAAACCGCCGCGTCTATCCGCAGAGGGAACTCGCTGCCTCCGTACTCGGCTACGTGGACGTGGACGAGAAGGGCATCGGCGGAATCGAGTATGCGCTCGACAAGCAAATACGCGGGCGGCCCGGCAAGATGATGGTGATGGCCGACGGGCGGCGTCAGTCCTACGACCGCAGCGAAGCCGCCGCCGCCCCGGGCGCGAGCGTGACGCTGACGATCGACGAAACCATCCAGTATATTGCGGAAAAAGAGCTTGCCACGGCAATTGAAACCACGCATGCCAAAGCGGGGATGGTGGTCGTCCAGGATCCCAACTCGGGCGAGCTGCTGGCCATTGCCAACTGGCCAACCTTCGACGCCAACGATCCGGGGAAATATCCCGATGAGGATCGCATCGACCGTGCCGTTGCCTCGGCCTACGAGCCGGGTTCGACCTTCAAGGTGATTACGCTCACCGGCGCCCTAGAAAACGGCGTGGTCACTCCGGATGAAATGATTGATTGCCAGATGGGGCAAATCCTGCTGGGTGGGCGGGTGATTCACGACTGGAAGAAATTCGGCCTGCTGAGCGTGCGCCAGATTCTGGCCCAGTCGAGCGACATCGGCGCGATCAAGTTGGCTCTGCGTCTGGGAGGACCGAGATTTTACGATACGGCTCGCGCCTTCGGGATCGGACAACTCACGGGAATCGAACTGCCGGGCGAGAATCGCGGGCTGTTGCGGCCCGTCGAGAACTGGTCGGCAAATTCGATCGGATCACTGGCCATAGGCCAGGAGGTCAGTGTCACCCCCATTCAGATCGTTTCGGCGATTTCGGCGGTCGCCAATGGAGGGACGCTCTACCCGCCGCACGTCGTGCGTGAAATTCGTGGCGGCGAGCCGAGCGCCCTGCGCCCGCTGCCCGAGTCGCGGCAGGCTACCGACGCCCGCACCGCAGCCACGATGCGCGATCTGATGGAAGGCGTGATGCTTGACGGCACAGGCAAGCATGCACAGCTGGACGGCTACACCTCGGGAGGCAAGTCCGGAACTGCGCAAAAAATCGATCCCGCGACGGGTCGGTATTCGCGCACGCAGTACAACTCGTCGTTCGTCGGCTTCGCGCCGGTGAACACCCCCGCGATCGCGATTCTGGCGGTGCTCGATTCGCCGGTGGGGCCGCACCACGGGGGAGAAGTGGGCGGCCCGGTCGTCAAGCGCGTAGCCGAGCAAGTGCTGGCGTATCTCGGCGTGCCGCACGACGTGCCCTGGCCCTCCGACCTCGAGACAGCCCAAAATTCCTCTCGCGCGTCGCCGAAGAGATCCCGCGAAACCGCCGGTGCGGGCCAGGAGCGATTCGCCGATGCGATCTCGCGGGCCAGCCAGGGGCCGTCGGGCTTAGCTCCGACAGCGGCTTTTGGAGATGCCAGCATCCAAGTTCCAAGCCTCGCGGGACAAACTGTCCGCAGCGTCACGGAATTGTGCTCGAAGCTGGGCCTGGCGCCCTTGCTGATCGGCACAGGAGTTGCAGTAGCGCAGTTTCCCGAGGCTGGGACAGAGGTCTTGCGCGGCAGCCAGGTGACCATCCGTTTTGGAAGGCCGGCGGAGCTAGAAAGCATTGCGGCGCGAAGGGGCGGGAATTGAACGTAAGCCTTACGCCACCGCCCCAGTTGAGAAACAGCCGAAGGCGCGCGAAACTGAGGGTTTCAGGCATGAAACTGGGGGAACTTTTGTCGGGCCTAGAAGTTGCTCGCTGGACCGGGCCGCGAGATCTCGAGATCGCCTCGGTTGGTTACGACAGCCGCAGCGCGGGGCCGGGAGGCCTGTTTTTCGCACTGCATGGCGAAAAGCTTGATGGAACGAAATTCGTAGATGACGCGGTCGGCCGCGGCGCGATTGCCGTGGCGAGCGCGGCGGTGCGGCCAGAATCGCTTCCCAACCGTGTGACCTGGATCGAACTAGAGGCGGGATCGGAGCGGCGCAGCTTGGCCCGCGTAGCAGCGAATTGGCACGGGCACCCAGCCGAAGCTCTGAAGCTCGTCGGCGTTACGGGGACAAACGGCAAGACCACTACGACGTTTCTCGTGGATTCGATCCTGCGAACCGCCGGACACATTACCGGCTTAATTGGCACGACCGGCTATCGCACTCCCAAGGGAAGCCGAGAGGCTCGGAACACTACTCCGGAATCGCTCGATCTGCAGCAGATGTTCGCGGAGGTTCGCGACAGAGGTGGCACGCACGTCGTCCTGGAAGCGAGTTCTCATGCGCTGGCGATGGAGCGGCTGTGGGGTTGCCATTTCGCGGTGGCAGCGTTCACGAATTTGACCCGCGATCATCTCGATTATCACAAGACGCTCGAGGACTACTTCGCGGCGAAGCGGCTGCTGTTTCGCGGCACCGGTGCCGGAGCGCCCGATGTGGGCGTGATCAACGCCGACGACTCCCATTCGGCCGAGCTTTCCGGCCTGGCCGGCCGCACGCTCACCTTCGGCTTGGACACCGCGGCCGATCTGGTGCCCAGAAACCTTCAGCTCAGTTTCGAGGGCCTCCGCTTCGCGGCGGACACGCCGGCGGGAACGGTCGAGGTGCGCTCGCCGCTGGTGGGGCGGATCAACGTTTACAACATCCTGGCCGCGATTGGCACGGGGATCGGCCTGGGGGTTTCCTGCGCAAACATCTCCGAAGGCATCAGGAAGCTCGATCTGGTGCCCGGGCGGTTCCAGACGATCGACGAGGGGCAGCCGTTCCTGGTGGTGGTGGATTATGCGCATACCGATGATGCGCTGCGCAATTTGATTCTGACGGCGCGCGAGCTCGGTCGCGACGCGCGAATCATCACGGTGTTCGGGGCAGGCGGAGAACGCGACCGGACCAAACGTCCGCTCATGGGCGAGGCGGCAGGTTCGCTGAGCGATTTTGTCGTGCTCACCAGCGATAATCCGCGCGGCGAAGATCCCTTGCGCATTATCAATGACGTGGTCGTGGGCTTGCAGAGGGTCAAGGCGAACTATCGCATCGAGCCCGAGCGCGAGCAGGCGCTGGAAGCCGCTATCGAAGAGGCGCGCCCGGGAGATATCGTGCTCCTGGCTGGCAAGGGCCATGAGACCTATCAAGTGCTGGCCGCCGGAACGGTGGAGTTTGATGATCGCGCGCGAGCGCGGGAGATCCTGCGGCGCAAGGGATATTCCAAAGTCCCGGCGAGGTGAGCCGGAAGGGATGGAACCGGATGCGATGGAGGGTCGCTCAACTCGGTGAAGCATTGGGTGTGGCGACTCCCGCGCGGCTCGACCCCCTGGCCCCGGTGGCCGGCGTCTCGATCGACTCTCGCACGATTCGCCCAGGGGAACTGTTCATCGCCATCCGCGGACCGTGTCACGATGGACACAGCTTCGTGGCCGGAGCGCTCGGGCGCGGCGCGACGGCGGGCGTGGTCGAGCGCGGGCGGCTCGGGGAATATCCAGGGGGAATTCAGGGAAAACTCTTCGCCGTCGACGACACGCTCGTGGCGCTCGGACAGCTGGCGCAGCGCGCGTCGGAGATTTGGCGGAGGGCGAAGCCGGGTCGGATCGTTGGTGCCGTGGCCGGATCGGTCGGCAAGACGACTACCAAAGAGATTCTGGCGGCGCTGGTGGGCGCACGGTTCGGAGTGCTGAAGACTGAGGGGAATTTGAATAACGAATACGGCTTACCGCTCACCCTTCTGCGGATTGGCGAGGAGCACGACGCGGCGATTGTTGAGCTGGGCATGTCCCATCGCGGCGAGCTGCGCGCGCTTGCGAAGCTTGCCTCCCCTGAGGTGGGAGTGGTGACGCGCGTGGCTGTCGAGCATTTGGAATTCTTTTCTTCCCTGGAGGAGATCGCGCTGGCCGAGCGCGAATTGATCGAGAATCTGGCCTGGCCGGATGCGACCGCCGTGCTGAATGCTGACGATGAGCGGGTTCGCAAATTCGCGGATGTGGCCCGGGGGCCGGTCATTCGGTTCGGCACCGGAGTCGAGGCCGAGTTTCGAGCCGAGCAGATTCGGGAGCGAGGGCTCGAAGGCGCGCGATTCGATTTCATCTCGCCAGCGGGCCGAGCGGCGCTCGAACTGCCGCTGATTGGGCGTCACAACGTGATGAACGCGGTCGCGGCGCTCGCCGCGGCGAGCCTTTGGGGGATCGGGCTAGAGGAGGCACGACGGGTCCTTCCGACGCTCAGGCCTGCCGACAAGCGTGGAGAGGTGGTGCGTTTCGAAGAAGGATTTTCGGTCATCAACGATTCCTACAATTCCAGTCCCACCGCGCTCGCTGCCCTCACCCAATTGCTCGCGGCGACGCCCGGCTATCGACGGCGGATTCTGGCCGCCGGCGAGATGCTCGAATTGGGAAAATCCTCGGGCGAACTCCATCAAGAATGCGGCCGGGCGGCGGCGAATCTCGGCAAAATCGATTGGATTTTCGGCGTCCAGGGCCGGGCCGCCGATCTCATCGGCGGCGCGGTGGGCGCGGGGTTTCCGGCCGACCGCACGCGGCTGTTTGAAAATTCGGCCGAAGCGGCGAAATTTCTGGAGCGGTTCATTTCGCCTGGGGATCTGCTTCTGCTGAAGGGCTCGCGCGGCACGAAAATGGAAAAAATCCTAGAAGCGATTGACGCTCAGCACAAACGCGTTGCCCCGCCCTCCCCCGGGGAGGCTGTGGAGGCCGGAGGGCGAGGGCGCCACTAGAATGCTCTATTACCTGTTTTTCTTCGGGCTGCGCCGACACTTCAGTCCGCTGAACGTATTCCGCTACATCACGGTGCGCACGGCCGTGGCAAGCCTGACGGCGCTCGCCCTCTCGCTGCTGCTCGGTCCGTGGATGATCGAACGGCTGCAGGCCATGCAGGTCAAGCAATACATTCGCGAGGAAGGTCCCCAGCGCCATCATGCCAAGGCCGGAACGCCGACGATGGGCGGGCTGCTGATCGTCTCGGCGATCGTGATTCCCACTCTGCTTTGGGCGGATTTGCGCAACACCTACGTGCTGCTGGCGGTGGGCGCGACGCTGGCGTTTGGGGCCATCGGTTTCGTCGACGATTACAACAAAGTCGTTCGCAAGCACAACCGGGGCCTGACGGCGGCCGGAAAATTCCTGTTGCAGGTTCTGACCTGCGCATTTGTGGGCGCCGTGCTGGTCGGGCTGCAGGCGCAGCACAAATACTCCACGCAATTGAGCGTGCCGTTCCTGAAGAAGCTGCATCCGGACCTGGTGGTCGAGCCGGCTCGCAACCTTCCGGTGATTTGGCCGATTGCCTATGTTCCGTTCGTGCTCTTTCTGGTGCTGGTAATCGCCGGGCTTTCTAACGGCGTGAACCTGACAGACGGTCTTGACGGACTGGCCATTGGCTGCGTTCTGATTACCGCGGTGGCCCTTACGGTCATCACCTATGTTTCCAGCAACGCGCGTTTTTCCGAATATCTCGAGATTCAGAAAATTCCCGATGCGGCAGAGCTGACAATCTTCTGCGGCTCGCTGGCGGGCGCCTCGTTGGGATTTCTTTGGTACAACGCCCATCCGGCGGAGATGTTCATGGGAGATGTCGGCTCGCTCGCCCTGGGCGGAGCGATCGGCACCGTCGCGGTGATCTTGAAGCAGGAAATTCTGATGGTGTCGATCGGAGGAATCTTTGTGGTCGAATTGCTGTCGGTCATCCTCCAGGTGGGCTCGTTCAAGTTGACCGGAAAGCGCGTGTTTCGAATGGCGCCGCTGCACCATCATTTCGAGCTGGGCGGTTGGAGCGAATCCAAGATTATCGTGCGATTCTGGATCGTGGCGCTGGTGCTCGCGCTTTTTTCGCTGACGACTTTGAAATTGAGGTAGGCAGGTGAGACCTGGGTACGATTTCCAAGGCAAGCGCGTCCTAGTCATCGGAGTGGCGCGCACCGGTCGAGTGGTATCGCTGTTCGCTCGAGGTTACGGCGCCACCGTCACGGCGACGGACACGAAACCGGAGAGCGAACTGCGGGCTGCAGCAGAAGAGCTGCGCGCGGTAGGAGTCCAATTGGAATTGGGCGGGCACCCACCCGAGCTCATCCGGGGAAAGGACTTGGTCGTCCTGAGTCCCGGCGTGCCGTCCAACCTGCCGCTGGTGGTCGCCGCGCGCCAAGCGAGCATTCCCGTGTGGAGCGAAGTCGAGCTGGCCTGGCGATTCCTGCGAGGCAAACTTCTGGCCATTACGGGCTCGAACGGAAAAACCACGACCACCGCCCTTACCGGGCATCTCCTGAAAGTGGCGGGGGTGGAAACGTTTGTGGGCGGCAATATCGGCACACCGCTGCTCTCGTTGGTTGAATCCTCGACCGATTCCAGTGTCACCGTCGCCGAGCTGAGCAGCTTTCAACTCGAAAACACGGAGGCCCTTCGCCCCGACGTCGGCGTGCTGCTGAATCTGACGCCGGACCACCTGGATCGCTACGCGTCGTTTGAAGAATACGCCGCGGCGAAAATGCGGCTGTTCTCCCATCAGCTCGACCGCGACTCGGCAGTCCTGAATGCCGATGACCCGGCCGTCACCAAGCGCATGCCCTCGGGCCAGCAGATCTACTGGTTTAGCCGGCAGAAGCGGGTGGCCGCCGGGGCATTCCTGCGCGACGGTCAAGTGATTTTCCGGCGCGAGGGTGAGGAGGTTTCGCTCGTGCGGCAGCAAGATATTCCCTTGCGCGGCGAGCACAACGTCGAAAACGTTCTGGCCGCCTGTGCCGCCGCCTGTCTGGCGGGGGCGGACCCAGCGGCGATTCGAAGCGGCGTCGAGACATTTCGCGGCGTCGAGCATCGTTTGGAATTTGTCGCCGAGATCAACGGCGTCGCATTTTTCAACGATTCCAAAGCTACCAACGTGAACGCTGCGCTGAAAGCCATGGAAGCGTTTCCCGGGGCGCTGATCGTGATTCTGGGCGGCAAGGACAAGGGGAGCCCGTACACTCCACTGGTTCGAGCGCTCGAGCAGCGCGCCCGCACGGCCATTCTGATCGGAGAGGCGGCCGAAAAAATCGCTCGAGATTTCGGTGACTCGGTTCCCTACGTCCACGCCGAGACGCTCGAGCGCGCCGTCGAGCTGGCCATGAGCGCGGCCGAGCCGGGAGACACCGTCCTGCTCGCGCCCGCCTGTTCCAGTTTTGATCAATTTGAAGATTACGAGCACCGAGGTCGCGTGTTCAAACAACTCGTGCGCAGCGCCCAGCAGCGCTCCTTTTCAGGGTAACCCTATGCCTCGCAGCCTGCAGCATGATCGGCAGCTGTTGATCGCAACACTGGCGCTGTGCTTTGCCGGTGCCGTGATGGTCTTTAGCGCGTCGGCGGTGACCCTGCGCGAGGAGGGACACAGCGGCTACACTTACCTGGTGCGCCAGCTTTTGTGGGCGGTGATCGGCATGGCCGGGATGTTCTGGCTGATGCGCACCGATTATCGCAAGCTCCGCCAGCCCCGGGTGATTTTTACGGCCATTTCGGTCACCCTGGTTCTGCTCGTGGCCGTGTTTTTTCTGGATCGCTCCCATTCGACACATCGCTGGGTCCGCCTGGGTCCGCTCAGCTTGCAGCCGTCGGAAATTGCCAAGCTCGTGGTCATCGTCTATCTGGCATGGTTTCTGGAAACGCGCTCGGCGCCGCGGGCGCCCGGCGTGAATGATCTGCGGCAGACGCTTTTGCCCGCCCTGGGCACGGTCCTCGGGATCGTCGCGCTGGTTTACAAAGAGCCCGACATGGGCACCGCCTGCATGATCTTCTTCATTGCCGCCGTGATGCTGTTTATTGCGGGCCTCTCCTATCGCTACATCGGCGGAGCGGTTCTGGCGGCCGTGCCTTTGATTTACCTGGCGATTTCAAACGTGCCGTACCGGCTCGAGCGCGTGCGCGTGTATTGGTCGCCCGGCGCAGACCCGCAAGGCCGCGGCTTTCAGCTTGCGCAATCGCTGATCGCGGTCGGCTCGGGCGGCTTCTCCGGCGTGGGTTTAATGGAGAGCCGACAGAAATTGTTCTTTTTGCCAGAGGCGCACACCGACTTCATCTACTCCATCATTTGCGAGGAGATCGGCTTCCTGGGAGCGGTGATCATCCTGGCGCTGTTTGCCATCTACGGCTGGAGAGGATTTGTGGCGGCGCTTGAGGCGCCCGACAGGTTCGGCCGGCTGCTGGCCATTGGGATCACGACGATGGTGGTCGGCCAAGCGCTGGTGAACTTAAGCGTCGTGCTCGGCCTGATGCCCACCAAAGGCATTCCGCTGCCGTTCATCAGCTACGGCGGCTCCAGTCTGATCGGGATGCTGCTGGCAACCGGCGTGCTCCTCAACGTCAGCCGGCACGCGGATCGAACGTGAGCGCCGATGCCCAGCGTGAAGCGAAGACATTACTGATTGCGGGCGGCGGCACCGGCGGCCACGTCTTCCCGGCGCTGGCAATCGCCGAGGAATGGCTCGGGCGCCAGCGCCAGGATTCGGTAGAAAGGCACGTTGTGTTTGTGGGAACCGAGGACGGAATCGAGGCGCGGCTGGTGCCGCAGGCGGGCTTGCCGCTGGAGACCATCCGCGTCCGGGGACTGAAAGGTATCGGGGGCGCAAGATTCGTTCGCAACGCCGCGATGCTCCCTGCCAGCTTCTGGGACTCGGAGAAAATTCTGCGCCGCCACCGCATGAGCGCGGCCCTGGGGGTCGGCGGATACGCCTCCGGCCCCATGATGCTTCTGGCCGCGATGCATGGCATCCCCTCGGTCGTCTTTGAGCCCAACGTCGAGCCGGGGTTCACCAACCGCGTCTTGGTTCGTGTGGCGACCCGCATCGCCGTTGCCAGTGAGCAGACGGCCGCCCGTCTCGGGCCCAAAGCGGTGGTCACAGGCTGCCCGGTCCGCAAGGAATTCTTCGCCATACCCCGAAAAGAACACCGCGAGCCCTTCCAAATCCTCATTACGGGCGGCAGCCGGGGCGCCCTGCCGATCAACCGGGTCGTGGTGGATTCGCTCGACCGGCTGGCCCTGCGGAAAAATCAGCTTTTCATCGTGCATCAGACTGGCCAACGTGACTATAATGCCGTGCGAGTAGCTTATGCGCGTCGCCAGTTCCCCTCGGAGGTCGTCGCCTTCATCGAAAATATGGCGGAGAGGTTTGCCCAGGCCGACCTGATTGTTTCCAGGTCGGGAGCGATCACTGTCGCGGAGGTATCCGCCTCTGGACGAGCCGCCATCTTCATCCCTTTCGGCGCGGCAACCGACGCACATCAGACACGCAACGCACAGGCCATGCAGGATGCTGGCGCGGCCCGGCTCCTGCCGCAAGATCAGCTGACGCCGGAACGACTCACCAGCGAGATTTTTTCCCTCCTGGACCAGCCCCGGAGAATTCAAGAGATGGAGGATCGCGCTCGTGCGCTCGGGCGTCCGCGCGCCGTGGAAGAGATCGTCGATCTCCTGGAAGGGGTGGCCCGGCTGTGACCGTTACCTTTCGTAATTTTCAGCGCATTCATCTGGTCGGCATCGGCGGCAGCGGCATGAGTGGTATCGCCGAAGTGCTGCTTTCGAGCGGCTACGCAGTCTCAGGCTCCGATTTGAAGCCCTCGCCCGCCACCCAGCGTCTCGAGAAGCTCGGCGCAACGATTTACGACACGCATGCGGCAGAAAACGTCCGTGGGGCGCACGTCGTGGTGGTCTCCGCCGCCGTAGGGGGCGAAAACGTTGAATTGGTTGAGGCACATCGACAAAAGATTCCCGTGATTCCGCGCGCGGAAATGCTCGCCGAGTTGATGCGGCTGAAGTTTGGCATTGCCGTAGCGGGCGCGCACGGAAAGACGACGACCACCTCGATGGTCGCATCCGTTCTGGGCGCGGCAGGCCTGGATCCGACGTTCGTGGTCGGCGGGCGGGTGAACTATGCCGGCTCGAACGCGCGCGTCGGCGAGGGCGAATACATGGTGGTCGAGGCGGACGAAAGCGACGGCTCGTTCCTGCTGCTGGCGCCGGTCATCGCCGTGATCACCACGATTGACCGCGAGCATCTGGACCACTACCGCTCACTCGAGAATATTCAAGAGGCCTTTCTGCAATTCGCCAATCGCGTGCCGTTCTACGGCTCGGTCGTCCTGTCGCTTGACGAACCCAATGTGCAGGCGATTTTGCCGGGCGTGAGGCGTCCCGTGATCAGCTACGGCACGTCCGCCCAGGCCGATCTGGTAATTTCCGATGTGAAGCTCAACGGTCTTTCTAGCGAGTTCCGCCTGAAATATCACGGCGAGGAGTTAGGCCTTTTCGGCTTGCCGGGGCCGCCGGGAATCCACCAGGTACGCAACGCTTCGGCCGCCGCGGCGGTGGCCCTCGCGCTGAATGTCCCGGCCGATCTGATTCGCCAGGGCCTGCAAAAATTCTCCGGAGTCGCCCGCAGGTTCGATGTCAAAGGGAAGTTTTCCGGCGTTACGCTGATCGACGATTACGGCCACCATCCTGTTGAGATTCGCGCCACGCTGGAAGCCGCGCGCTTGTGCGGCTACGCGCGCCTGCTGGTGCTTTTTCAGCCGCACCGCTACACCCGCACCCGGCACCTCTGGGAGGATTTTCGGCTCTCCTTTAATCTGGCGGACGTGCTGGTGGTCACCGACATTTACCCGGCTGGCGAAACGCCCATCGAAGGTGTCACCGGCGAGCTTTTGGCCGAAGCCATCAGCGCGGCCGGCCACAAGCGAGTCATTTATTCGAGCACGCTGCAAGGCGGCATCGAATTTATTCTGCGCGAGGCGCGCCCGGGCGATGCCGTTCTGACCATTGGCGCCGGGAGCGTCGGTCGGGTGACCGAAGAACTGGCCATGCTGCTGGGCGCAAAGGATTCGATTTCCCATGCGGATAAACGCTAAAACCGTGGCGCAACTGGCGGAACTCGGTAACGAGGTGCGCCCGGGCGTCTCGCTCGCCGATCATACGTCGCTCGGGATTGGCGGTCGGACCGACCAAGTCCTGCTCCGTCGCCCCGAAACGATTCCGCAAGTGATGCGCCTGCTTGCGGAGGAAGGAAATCCGCACAAGTTTCTGGGCGGCGGCACGAACGTGCTGGTAGACGATGGCGAACTCGGTTTCATCGTGCTGCATCTGCCCGCCTCAGGGTCCGCCATGCGCGTAGAAGGCAACGCCGCGTATGTCGACGCCGCAGCGGACCTGGGCGGAACGGTCACCTTTTGCGCCAAGCACGATCTGGGCGGCCTGGAAGGACTCGTCGGTGTGCCGGGAAGCGTCGGCGGCGCGCTGCGGATGAATGCGGGCGCCTACGGCACGCAGATCGGCCCCCATGTGCGCGAAGTCCAACTCTATCGGGCGGCTTCGGGCCAAATCGAGACGCTCTGTGGCAGCGACATCCGCTTTGATTACCGGCATACTTCGTTTGGGCCCGAGGATGTGATGCTTCGCGTGAAACTGGAATTGCCGTCCAGGCCGTACCAAGAGATCTTGGCAGCCATCAAGGTCTCCAACCAGAAGCGGCGCTCGAGCCAGCCGCTGGACCAAAAGAGTGCGGGCTGCGTTTTCAAGAATCCGCCGGGCGGCTCGGCCGGGCGCCTGATCGACCAACTGGGCCTGAAAGGCCATCGCCTGGGCGATGCGATGGTCAGCGACCGGCATGCGAATTTCTTCGTCAACCTCGGTCAGGCCAGCTGTGCCGACATGCTGGGACTGATCGATTCTGTGCGCGAGCGCGTGCGCACCGCCTACGGAATTGAACTCGAAAATGAGGTCATTGTCTGGCGAAATTAAAAGCCATCGACGCTGAGGTGTACCCGCAGGAAGTCCTGGCGGACGAGGAGCCCAGGTACCTTCGTCGCCAGAAGCCGGTCGAGGTCAAGCGGCGGAAATTCGGCCGGCAGGCCTGGAAGACCTATCTGCGCGTGACGACTTGGACAGCCCTCGGACTTGTGGGCGGGGCCGCAGCGTACCAGTGCGGACGTTTCCTGCTCACGTCGCGGCAAATGGCTCTGGTCCATCCCGACCAGATCCGCATCGAGGGAAATCATCACGTCCGGCCGGAGAGCGTGCGCCAAATCTTTGTGCCTGATCGAGGGAAGAGCGTTCTGCGAATCCCCTTGGATCGAAGGCGACGCCAGATCGAAATGCTCTCCTGGGTCGACCACGCTGCGGTGCGGCGGGCGTTGCCCGATCGAATCGAAGTGGACGTTACCGAACGCATGCCGATCGCGTTCCTGCGCGAGGCAAGCGATCTCGCGCTCATCGATGCACACGGCGTCATCCTGGAACGCCCCATCCAGGGCGACTTTCACTTTCCGGTGGTGGTGGGACTCGGCCAGCAGATGCCGCTTGAAGATCGCGAGCAGCGCATGCAGCTGTTTTCGAAGTTTATGCAAGAGATTGCTTCGGTCGAAAGCGATGCAGCCGACCGGGTCAGCGAAGTCGACCTCTCCGACGGGCAGGACCTTCGGGCAGCCTTGACCGGCTTGGAGCAGGACTCCGCAGGTCGGCAATCCACGACCCAGACATCTGCCCCCGCGCCCGTGCTGGTGCATTTCGGCAATGAAGATTTCTCCGGCAAGTATCAAACGCTGGTGGATGATTTCCCCGGGTGGCAGGCCAAGGCCGGGCGCATCGAATCGGTCGATCTGCGTTTCAGCCGCGAGGCCGTCGTAAATCAGGAACGGACCGTGACGCCGCCGGACGGGACGCAGGCGCCGGGGCACTAGACGTTTGGTCGCAGGAGTGCAGGTCAGCTGGAGGGAATTTGACCAAGAAAGAACGGCACGTCGTAGCGCTCGATATCGGCAGCACGAAAACTTGCGCACTTGTTGGTGAAATGGATGAGGACAGTCGAGTGAAGTTCGCGGCCCTCGGCGCCGCCGAGTCCAAGGGCTGGCGCAAGGGTCAAATCGTGAATCTGGATCTGGCGGTCAGTTCGATCCGCCGGGCGATCGAAGAGGCGGAAACCGTCGTTGGTGTCCCGGTGGAATCGGCTGTGATCGGCGTGGCCGGGGGACACGTGCGGGGTGTGAACAGCCGCGGCGGAATCACCATCGGCACTCGGCCCCGCGACATTCAACGCGAGGATGTTCGCCGCTCGATCGAGGCTGCTCGGGCGGTGACTCTTCCCGAAGACCGTGAAGTGCTCCACGTGCTGCCGCAGGAGTTTTTTCTCGACGGTCAGGACAATATTCGCGATGCCATCGGAATGGTCGGCCAGCGCCTGGAGGCGAACGTTCACATCGTCACAGCCTCCGGCACCGCTACGCAGAACATCGTCACGGCTGTGAATCGAGCCGGCGTCCGCGTGGACGATACAGTGCTCGAGCCGTTCGCCTCTGCCGAAGCGTGCCTCACGCAGGACGAACGCGAGCTCGGCGCCTGCCTGCTCGATGTCGGCGGCGGTACGAGCGAGCTGATTGTGTATACGGGCGGCGTGGTGCGGCACACGGCGGCAGTTCCGATCGGCGGCGACCATTTCACCAACGACCTGGCGGTTGGCTTGCGCACGCCGATCCCTGAAGCCGAGAAGATCAAGCGCGAGCACGGGCAAGCCTGCCGGGAGTTGCTGGGCGAGGACGTGCCCATCGAGATTCAGAGCGTGGGCGACCGCCCGCCTCGCACGATTTTCTCGCGTATGGTCGGCGAGATCTTGATCCCACGCGCGCAGGAGCTGCTGTCGCTGGTGCGCGAGGAGCTGCGGCGCTCTGGACTGGAAAAGCAGATTCCCGCCGGATGGGTATTCACGGGAGGGGGCTCGCATCTGCGGGGCCTTGCGGAGTTGGCCGAACGCGTTTTTCATCTGCCGGTGCGCATCGCCTCGCCGCGAGGCCTTGCCGAAATGAGCGAGCAAGTTTCCCAGCCCGAGTATTCCACGGCCGTAGGGCTTGTTCTCTACGCGGCGCGCACGCGCCGCGTTGCGGGAACGCGTCCGACCGGCTTTTTGGGCAAGTTGAAGAGCATGTTTGCGGGGGCGTGAGCCGAGAATCTGAAGATCGCGACAGGGGAGGCAGCATGGCACCAAAGGAATCGAACCTCCGGGTTTCGTTCAGTGAAGAGACGCAGGACGGCGCCAAGATCAAGGTGATCGGCGTCGGCGGCGGCGGATCCAACGCCGTCAACCGCATGATTCGCGCCAAAGTGGAGGGCGTCGAATTCATCGCGGCCAACACCGACTTGCAGGCCCTGAAACTTTCGCAGGCCCCTGTGAAGCTCCAAATGGGCGCGAAGTTGACCAAGGGCCTGGGGGCGGGCGCCAACCCCGAGGTCGGCCGAAAGGCCGCGCTCGAAGACACGGAGAAAATTCTGGAGGCGCTCGACGGCGCGGACATGGTGTTCGTCACCTCCGGCCTGGGCGGCGGCACCGGCAGTGGCTCGGCGCCCGTGGTCGCCAATCTCGCAAGCGAGCTCGGTGCGCTGACGGTCGCGGTGGTGACCAAGCCGTTCGCTTTTGAAGGCAAGCGCCGCATGCAACAGGCGGAGCAGGCGCTCAACGAGCTGATCGGCTGCGTCGACACGGTGATCGTGATTCCCAACGAGCGGCTCATGGAATGCGTCGAGCAGGGCACCAGCTTCTTCGAGGCGTTCCGCATTGCTGATGACATTCTGCGCCAAGCCGTGCAGGGCATCTCCGATATCATCACGATTCCCGGCATCATCAATCGTGACTTCGCTGACGTGCGCACGATCATGTCCGGACAGGGCTATGCCGTGATGGGCACGGCCGTCGCGTCTGGATCGAATCGCGCCATCGATGCTGCGAACCGGGCCATCAGCAGTCCGCTGCTTGAAGACAATTGCATCAACGGCGCGCAAGGCATCCTGATCAACGTCACCGGCTCGTCCACGCTTTCCTTGCACGAAGTCCACGAGGCATCCTCGATCATCCAGAGAGCGGCGCATGAAAACGCGAACATCATCTTCGGGGCGGTGCAGGACGATGCGATGAAGGAGTCGGTCAAGATCACGGTGATCGCAGCCGGTTTCCGAGAAGTCGCGAACAAGAAGACGCACGCCAGGCCGTCGTATCTGCCAAGAACTTGGAAGGCGGGACGCGAGGTGCCGGTGGCCCCTGAGCAGACCACTGTCGTGCAGCAGGCCGCGCACAATTTTGTGGAGGTCGCACGGGAAATCGCCGCAGACGACCTCGACGTGCCGACCTTTCTCCGCCGTCAGGCTCAAAAGGCCTAGCGCCATCGAGCGGCGGCCTTTTTCGCGTCGTGTTTGGCAGAGAAGGTCGGCTGCTTTGGCCCGAGCCGGCTCTTGCTCGAGCAGACCGCTCCGCAGCCTGCGGTCACTTAACGAGGTGGGACAAAAACAAATTTTAGGGAGTGCTCGCCGCGATCCGCGGTGACCCTCATCACGTCATAATGTGACGCCCATCACTGACCCCGGGGGCGTCCGGTCGTACGAGGGGGTTAGAGAAGGAACGACACGGCCAGGGAATGAGCTACCGAGAAAGAAAAAACGGTTGGCTCACCCTCAAGATGGTAAAACGAGGTTGGACCTGGCCGCAGGGCTCTTCTCACGGGAAACAGCGGCGGGGTCTGAAGGAAACGTGAAGCGCCATGTGGCCTCGACGCACCGGCCATCGGGCCGGAAGATAGCTTCAGCTCCGCCGCTGCCTCCGAAAGTAACCTAGATCGCTCCTGGTGGAGCGAGAGGAGGAGCCATGAGAACCCTTTATGGAGAGTTGTTCGGTTTGCGCCATGAGTTCGACGAGCTGTTCAATCGGCTTCTGACGGGAAGGCCGCTGGCAGAATGGCCAGAACTGCCCGTATTTGGCAGAGAGTTTGGCATTACTCCTGCGGTTGAAACTTATGTCGACAAACAAACCAATAAGTATGTCTGCCGCGTGACCCTGCCGGGCATCGAGCCCAAGGATTTGGAAATCAGCACGCAGGGACACGTACTCACAATTCGCGGCGAGCGAAAGTTCCAGCACGCCGTCAAGGAAGTTGAGTTCATGGAGCGGGAGGTTACCTACGGCAAGTTCGAGCGGACGATTACCCTGCCAGAGGGAGTGATGGTGGAGAAGCTCGTCGCCGAGTACGGCAGCGGCGTGCTCGAAATCACAGCTCCGATCGCCACAGCCGCACTGCCGCGGAAGGTTGAAATCAAGACCCTGCCATCGGTGAAGCAAGTCGCCGCCTGAATCACAGCAGGAAGCGAGCGACCGAATAGGCACCGCGAGCGGCCCGGGATCCTCCCGGGCCGTTCAATTTCTAACTCCGTCTGAGCTCGAAGTTCGGCTCGCCAGGCAGCCCCGGTTTCAGGACTCCGCCCTGTTCCCATGCCAGCGGCGAGGGGGTCATTCCACCGCAATCTTCGAGCCGTGCTGTACTTTGGCCGACAACTTCTCGATGCGATGGTCGATTGCGGCGCGAATGCCCTTCAAGAATTCGACGCGCGAATTCACGAAATGCTGGCGGACCGCCGGAGGGACCTCAAAACAGCTCGCGATCTGATCGATAAACGCGTGCACTTCCTGCGGCGCACCGCGACCGCTCGCCGGGCTCCCACTGGCAGGATTCGACGTCTCGTCGTTGGTCATTGGGGTGTCTCCTTCATCTCCACTCTCAGAATCTGATTATCCAACTTTGCTCGCGAAGGGACCAGCGTCGCCATCGACCGGGGCAAACCAATGTGGCGGCGCAGCGTGCCGATTTCCACAACCAATTCCTCGCCCTTCTTGAACAGACCCACTTCGCCCTTCGCGGCGAAGGGCAGGATCAGCCGAATCTCATAGACCCCGTCCCTTTTTCCGAACGTGTACGGTTTCTCGGTTCGGGTCACCGCCGCTGGGTCCCGGTCATGATACAGCACCCGCGCCAGTTCCTCGAGACGTTGCTTGCCAAGGACTTCGCGGGCGAACAGCGGGACGCGCTCGACCGGAACCGGCGCGAAATACTCCTCAATCTCTTTGAGCACCTTGTCCTGAGACATGTGCCATTCGCTGAACCACGTGTCGACTACTTCTGCTGGCAGCAGCCGGTTGACGATCACCGAGTCCACGGTCAGGCCATGCAGCGAAAAATAGACAAACGCGCGCTCGGTCTCGCGCAGCACCATCTTTTCCGGGTTGGTGACCAATCGGACGCTGGTGGTGTACGGATCTTCCATCAAGTCAGCCACGCCTTCGAGTTTCCCGAACAGCTCGCGGATATTCGCAAAATAACTGTCGGTCGGCAATTCGAACGGCGCCACCCGATTGGCGATCGGCCGCACCGCCTTGAGCAAGTTCCGCTGAAACGGGAAGATGTGCTTCATGTACCAGTCGAGCGTGGTCGGCATGCTGACGAAGCGCATGGACTCGGCGGTCGGAGCCGCGTCGAGCACGATGACGTCGTAGCGCTGTTCGCGGCGGTACTGGTTGATGTACATCATCGCGCTGAGTTCTTCCATGCCGGGCAGAATCGCCAGCTCTTCGGCCTCCACCCCGCTGATTCCCGTCGTGCGCAGCACCGAGGTGACGTAGGAGGAAATTTCCTGCCAGTGGCGCTTGATCTCTTTTTGAATATTCAGTTCGAAGATCGAAAGGCGATCGCTAATGGGCAGCGGGTCGGAGGTTTGGGTGTGGAAAAGGTCGCCCCCGAGGTCGAAAGAGTCGGCCAGGCTGTGCGCGGGATCGATGCTCATCACCAGCGTGCGTCGACCGAGTTCCGCCAGCCGGATGCCGGTTGCGGCGGCCAGGCTGGTCTTGCCGACGCCGCCCTTCCCGCTGAACAGTAAAATCCTCATAAGCCATTATAACCGCCCAGCGGCAAGCTGAAAAAACGGGCCAAGCGTGTGTTATCGTTGGGATCGTGCTTCGGCTGGAGACAGAAACGGGCTGGTGGCTGGTCACCCATCCCGACCACGCGCGACTTGCCGGCGCCTTCGCCGAGCGCTGGGGAAACGACCGGTTCCGGCCGCCTGAACCGCGCGCTCGCGTCCTTCAGGGAATCTCGCGGCATGACGATGGCTGGGCGGCTCGCGATGCAGCTCCGCTCGTGACACATGAAGGCAAGCCCAGCGCATTCTCGTTCGAGCTGGTCGGCAAGTACTCTGCTTTCGAGCAGATCGATCTAGCCGATTATCTCGCCGTGCGCGACCGCGCGGTCTGCCTGATAGCTGGGGAGGATCCCTATGCTGCAATTCTTATCTCCATGCACACCTATAACTTACTGAGCGAGCATGCAGACCGTTCGACGATCGCTCCCTCCGATCTGCCTCTGCTCGATCGCTTCCTTGAGCAGCAGAAAGCATTTCAACTGTCGCTTCAGCAGAAGATTGCGGGCGATACGAGCTTGCCTGCCGAACAGAAAACCGAGTCGGCCATCCTCGACCATTTCCGCTTGCTGCAAGCGACCGATTATCTTTCCTTGCTTACCTGCGTGGACTTCCGTCCTCCCGCCCACCTGCTACACCCACTGCCTTTGCAAGGGGGAAACTACAGCCGCATCAGCGTGCGCTGGCGCGGATCGCGCGATTTCCTGCTCGACCCGTATCCGTTTGCGGAGCCTGAGCTGAGCTTCCTATTTCCCGCGCGACACGTCGAGGGAAAGCTCTTTTCTTCCTCTGCGGAGCTGCAGGAACGGTTCAGGGCCGCACCCATCCAGACACTCTCGGTCACCGTGAGCCGAGCCTAATCCGGATTTCCCAAGATGACCAGGCCAGGTAGAGGGGCGGCGTATTGCGTGGCCCCCTTTTTTCGATGCGCGGGCGAGAGAGCGCCATTTTGAGAATGGCGCTCCCGGCAAAATCAGAAGAGAACACTCAGCGACATTTGAATCTCTCTTGGGCCGCCAATGGTCTTGTTCACGTTGCCCAAGCCTGCTGGGCAATTGTAGAAGCCAGTGTTTGTGCTGTTGCAGGCTGTTGGACGCGGCGGCGTGCCGAGCGTCGGAAAGTCGTTGAAGAACTCGTTCTGGGTCACGTCATCGACGGGAAGGTCGAAGCTCGGCGTGTTGGTCACGTTGAATACGTCGAAGGAGTACTTTGCCGAGACCCTCTCGGTAATCTTGGTAGTCTTGACGATGGACATGTCCGCGCGCTTTTGCCACGACTGTCGGAAGATGTTGCGCTCGCCACTCGGAATGAAGTTGGTCTCATAGAGATCGCCCGGTGGGATCGCTCCGTTCAGAGCACCCGGACTGAGAAGCGGCAGCGTGAAGCAGGATGCCTTCAGCGCCGGCCGGGTGCCATTCCCATAAGCTCCGATGTAGCCGGTTACCGCTGACTTTGCCGTACAGCCAGGCGCTAGCGGAACGATCGGGTTGGTGATGCCGTCGGAGGTACCGTAGAAAATGCTGCCGACGGCCCCTGAATAGTCGATCACGCTGAAAGGCTGCCCGCTCTGGATGATTGCGGTGCCGGCCAGCGCCCAGCCGTCGATGATCTTGCCCTGCCAGGAGGACTCGGAGGCAAAATTGTGGAGTCGCAGGAGGTAGCTCATGTTGACGACATGCGTGCGGTCGAAATCGGAATTCCCGTAAGCCGAGCGCAGATTCAGCGGATTGTTGCCATTATAGAAAAGGCCGAGGGCACTCTGTTCGTCGAGCGAGTGGGAATAGGTGTAGGAGACGCCGATCTGAAGACCGTGGCTCATGCGCTTCTCGACGTGCGCCTGTAAAGCGTTGTACGCGGAGACCCCGGCCGCTGTGTAAGACTCCGACTCTGAAGAGTAGCCGATGTAGGGAACACGGAGGTCAACGTTCCCCCCTTCATAGTTTGTCTGGTACAAGGCTCCACCCGGTAACGTGGCAGGGGGCTGCACGCTGTAGCCGTAGGTGTACGACTGTGGATAGAGCGCGCCAGCCGGGCACATCGGCTGCACGCCCTTGACGATGCCACCGCCGCAAAGCGGGTAGCTGGGCGATGCAATGCCCGCCTGATTGAAGGGGATGGGAATCACCTCGTGGCGACCCAGGTTGCCGACATAGCCGACATCGATGGCTAGATCGTTGCGCGGCTGCCATTGGATGTCGAGCGTTTGGTTCATCGTGTAGGGAAGCTTGTTGGCGCGATTGTACACGGCGAAGGCGAACAGCGACTGGATGTCTTCGATTCCCTGAGCTATGCATGTTCCCGGGGCGCAGCCAGGGGCGTGGGGGAAATACTGGTCAAGCGTAGCTGGGTTGCCGGTGGGCGGCGGACCGAGAGTTCCTCCCCAGGGATTTTCAAACGAGCCGCCATACGGGATGACCGCACTATAGGGGTTCGTGGCCGTCGCCGTATTGCAAGTCGGAACGAAGCCCAGATAATCGCTAGAGATGTCGGTGCAAGACTGGGCCAGGACGTAGGGGGGCGACTGATTGACGCCGAACGGTCCGGCAGGGACGATCCCCGCAGCGAAGCCTGGAGACAGGAAGGAGAACAGTTCGCCGCGGTCGTAGTACATGCCCCAACCAGCGCGGACTACGAGCTTGTTGTTGAATATCTTGGGGCTCCAGGCGACACCGATGCGCGGTGCAAAGCCCCATTGCCTGCCGGTCAGAGTAGAGGCGCTGACGCCTTTGGTCGGGAATTTCGCATTATTGCCAGCAATAATGAAGCCGGTTTCGGGATTGCCGTTTGCGTCCAAGTTGAACGAATCGGTCACCGGATTATAGGAGTAACGACTGGGATCGAAGTTGTATAGCAGGCCGTTCTTTTCCCTGAGTGCGCCGTCATAATCCCACCGGAGGCCGGCTGTCACGCTCAGATTTGGACGAAGCTGAAATTTGTCCTGGATGTACTCGCCGGTTTCATTCGCCAGGTAATGGCGCCTGGCATTTCCCTGCAGGAATATGGTGCCGATGAAACCGTCGGTGGTGTAGGGCGTCGGCAAACCCTCGACAAATTGCGAGAAGTCGGCAAAGCCGATCATGCCCTTGTCGGTACGGTCGTCACGCGCGTTCATCTGCGTATGGGACCACGTTCCCCCAAACGTGATGGTGTGCCTGCCACGAATCCAGATGGCGTCAGCAGAAGGCATGAAACGATTCTGGAAGATACCCGTGAAGGCGCCTTGAGACGCAGCCGTCTCGCCGAATTGCAGGGCTTCCAAGGCAACGGGGCTGCTGGTGCCCAAAGCGTCGGCGATGGTGATCCCCGGAAACGTGGTGTCGCCCACGTTAAAAGCGTTGATTCCCAGATCGGCGGGAGTGAAGCCGGGAGGCTGCGCAACTGTGCTGTAGAGTTTTTCACGGATGAAACCAAAGACTTCGGCGACGTTGAAAGTCGGGGTTAGAGTTTGCGTGTTGGTAATCGTAGCAACCTGGCTGCCGGCATCCAAGTGCTGGCTGAAGCCCGCGACGCTTGAATAGGCGAACGGTGCGGTGCTGGGGTCATGCTGGTAATAGTATTTCAGAGCCAGTGTGTCCTTGGGCGTAGCGATGAAATCGACATTCCCGACCGCCTGATTGGCCAGGAAATAGGCTGTGCCGGGAACGATGGCAGTCTCGGGGAAGTTAAAACTGGGACTGTCGTAGCTGTCGGCATACGGAACCATATACTGCCCATTGGGCAATTTCGCTTGGAGCAGTTTGAGCGCGATCGGGTCGATATTGGCGGTGGTGATGGGAATATTGCTGCCGAAGGGAAACTCGTTGTTGACGACGTCCACCACACACTGCTGAAAGGCGAGCTGGGTCCGGTTGGCCACACAGTTTGGGTCCACAGCGGGAGTGAAGGCAGTCGGCACAACCACCTTCCCGAGGCCAATCTCCTGGTCGGTGTCGTGGACGTTTTGGTAGGCGATAAAGCCGAAGAGCTTGTTCTTGATGAGCGGCCCGCCGAGGGTCCCGCCGGGCACTTCGCGATGGAGCTCGGGAACCTTTTTGGTAATGTTCGGGTCCTGTTTGAAGAAGAAGGGCGCAGCGTTGAGCCAATCGGTGGCGCGATGCAGGTAGGCTTGGCCGTGGATGTCGTTTGTGCCCGAGGCTGTGCTCATGTCGATATGCGCACCGCTGGTTGAGCCTTGTTGGGCGTCGTACATCGAGGTATTGACGCGCACTTCCTGAATGGTCTCCGGAGGCGGGGTCGGAAGCGCCTGGCCAATTGCAAGATACGGAGATGCTGTGCTCTGAATCTCGAACGCGGCCGTGCTGGCGGCACCGCTGACGCCTGTGTTGTTCACCACCCGAGCCGAAGAAACCTCGCTGGTGCTCTTGCCGTTAAAGAGATTCTTCGCGTCGACGCCGTTGAGTAGGAACGTATTGCTGGTGTCACGCTGGCCGTTAGCCCAGATCGGCTGATTGCCCAACCCGGCGTTCACCCCATTCCCACTCGCAAGCTCCGCGTTCACGCCGGGAGAAAGAATGGCCAGTCCCGTGAAGCTGCCGGTTGGCAAAGGGACATTCTCAAGTTGAACTTTGTCGAGCACGTAGCCATTGGTCGTATCTACCGCATTGACCAGGGGAGTTTCCTGAACGGTGACGGTGGTACTGACAGCCCCGACGCTGAGGGATGCGTTCACGGTGGCGGTGCGATTGGCTTGCACTGTGATGGAAGGAATCCTCTGCGTTTGGAACGACTGGTGCGTGAATGTCAGGGTGTAAGGGCCGATTGGCAAGTCCACGAATGTGTAGAGGCCGCTCGAATCGGTCTTGACCGTGCGCGTAAGAGCGGTTTGATCGCCCACCACTGTGACGATCGTATCGGGAAGCGCGGCACCGGAGCTGTCTGCCACGGCGCCGGTGATTCCGCCAAGAGTCTGCTGGGCAGGTGTTGGAATGGAAAACACGAGAGGAACCAAGAGAAGGGAAATCACAGCGAAGATGGAAAGACCCGTCCGCTCGTTCATCGGCGTAAACACCCCCTGAAATAGATCAGAAACACTTCCACGATCAGACCCGTTGAAGCCATAAAAAGGAGCTTCGGTTCCATCGGCGATTCGATCGCCGAAACCACGTTGCGAAGCTTACGTTGCCGATCAAACCCCGTAACTGCTGGATGGGAGGGTATTCGATATCGAACCGAGAGGAAAATCAATTCTTTTTGTCAATCCGATCAGGGATTTGGATGCAAAAGCTGTGGAAAACTTGTCGAAGCAAGGGCACTACATAAGAGAAACGTAAGAGATGAAGACAGAGCGATTCCTCGAGCTTGCTTGCTCTCCGCGCCGGTGAGCGCAACGGCAAATTTTAGAATAACTTGCGGGAGGGCAGGAGGCGTTTAGGAAGTAGCGCCGAGACGGTGAACATGGGCTCGTTCACGACTTGGCTGAAACGGAGGTGCAACGCCACGCTGCAAAGGATGTAGGCGTGAACATCCCACAGGGCCCACCGGGCGACCAGCAGGTCGATCATACGCGACGTAGCCGCGCGGGCTGCATCGACCGCCTCGGTTGCCGATTCGACGACCAGCCACGCGCCGTCGTCCCAGACCGATTCCCGAGCGACGGGCGATTCGACCAGGGGAGCTCGGAGGGGTTCGTGTTTGTGAATGTGAAACCGGAGCGTGACGTCGGCTGGGCATTCAATGCCGTTGATACAGACTTCGCCATCGCCTTGCGCGGCATGGGCGTCGCCGGCGGAGAACAGCGCGCCGCGGTTGAAAACGGGCAAGTACAGCCTCGCCCCGCTAGAGAGATCGCGGACGTCCATATTGCCCCCGAAAATTCCGGGCGGCCGCGTTCGGAACTCGCCATCTTCGGTGGGCGCGACGCCCATGACTCCGCAAAACGGCCGCAGCGGGACAACCGCAGGCTCAAGCGAACGGCTCAGGTCGCCTTCTAGCTGCCAGTGAAAAAGATAGGGCTGCGGGAAGCGTTGTTTCAGAAAACCGAGGCCAGGGATTACGCTCGACCAGCCCCAGCCCTTGTGGGCAACCTCCAGAATGTCGATCTCCAGAACGTCGCCCGGTTCGGCGCCTTCGATCGAAATGGGGCCGGTGAGTGCATGGATCCGGTCGCGGTCGATCAAGAGATATTCACCAAGCGTCATGCCGGGCCTGACCTGGGCGCCGCTCGCGTCGTGGCATGCCAGATGAACCGTGTCGCCCGGGGCAATCGTCAGGCGAGGCGAGAGAGCGCGATTCCAGCGAGAGTGAGTCGGATCGGCCCAGAGCGAGTATTCAGCCATGGAGGCACTCGGAATCAAGATGGTTCGACCAGGCCAAGGCCTCAGAAGCAAGTTTCTGCATGGGCGTGCCTACTCGAGTTCGACGGTCATTTGCAGTTCGACCAGCGCGTTGCGGGGCAGCGCGGCGACACCGATCGCAGCGCGCACGTGGCGCCCGGCTTCTCCGAATAGTTCAACCAGAAGGTCGGAGGCGCCGTTGACGACTTTTGGCGAATCCTCGAAGCCGGCGACCGCATTCACGTAACCGTTTACCGTGACGATCTGCTTAATCTTGTCGAGCGAGCCGAGATGGCGTTTCAGCACGGCCAATTGGCTGAGCGCGCACGCGCGCGCTGCCGAATAGCCCTCCTCCACGGTGCGCCCCCTTCCGACCGTGCCCGTCACCACGGCCCCATCGATCACCGAGATCACCCCGGCAAGATAGACCATGCGACCGATGGTCTTGGCCGGAACGTAATTGGCGCCGGGCTCGGGCGGCTCGGGCAGCACATAGCCCAGTTTGGCAAGTCGCGCGTGAGCTTCCGCGGGCATGTTCCTGGCACCTCCTCGACTGAATCGATGGCACACTTTAGCACGGGTGTGCCGCGATGAGATTGCTGCTTGCGGCGGCGCCCTGGTGCGATAGGATGTGCGCCATGCGAAGAATCGAGCTGCCCGTGGTTTTAATTGGGGCTCTTCTTGGCGGTGTGTTCGCTGTTGCCCCGGGGACCGGAGGGCAGTCCGCTCTGTACGGCAGCCTGAGGAAGAAATGGCTGGCGACGCGGCAGTCTGCCCTGGATCTGGAAGTCGCTGGGGATCTGGAAGGGTTGCCGGCTGGCAGCACGCGATATATCAGGCGAGATGACTTGCTGGCACTGCCGCAAACCAGCTTTACAGCCGTCGGTGACGACAAATTCACTGGGCCGACGCCGGTGAGCGGCGTGGCGTTTGATGAGCTCATTCGCGCACTCGGCCGCGAGCCGGGTTCCGATCTGGTGATCGCGGTTGCCAGTGACGGGTATCGTTCGAATTTTCCGGCCGACTACATCGCCGCGCATCATCCCCTGCTGGTTCTGGAGATCGGCGGCAAAGCTCCGCCGGATTGGCCGAAAGACGCAGGCCATGGCGTGTATATGGGGCCCTACACAGTCTCCTACGACAATTTCGTGCCGAGCTTCAAAGTCTTTGCACACGCCGACGAAGAGCAAATCCCCTGGGGCGTGATCCGGCTGGAATTTCGGAACCAAAAGGCCGTGTGGGGGGCGATCGAGCCGCGCGGTCTACATGCGAGCGATGCTGCGGTCCAGGCCGGATACAGAATCGCCGAGCAGAACTGTTTTCGTTGCCACAACGCGGGACGCGAAGGCGGCGAGAAATCCGGGCGGCCTTGGCTGGTGCTTTCCGCCTGGGCCACGGCATCGCCGGATTTTTTCATCTCCTACGTGCGCGATCCCAAAACGAAGAACCCGGACTCTGCGATGCCCGGCAATCCTGGCTACGACGACCCGACGATGGGCGCACTCATCGCATATTTTCGGACCTTCCTCTCCGAGACACCGGAGAAGCCATGACGCTGCGCGCATCGAAGGCCCTGCTGGTTTTTGGCGTCGCGATTTTCTACACGCTCGTCGTGTTCAACAACCTCACCGATTACGATTCGAATTACCAGTTTGTGCGGCACGTGCTGACGATGGATTCGACCTTTCCTGGCAACCACGGGATGTGGCGGGCCATCCGTCTGCCGGCGATGCACACTGCGTTTTACCTCGCGATCATCGGGTGGGAATCGCTGACCATGCTGCTGTGCTGGCGAGCGGGAGTTCGGCTGGCCGGAATGCTCAGCGCCAGCCCGGGGGATTTCGAGCGCGCCAAGAGCGTCGCCATCGGGGCGCTGACGCTGGGTCTGCTGATGTGGCTGGTTGCGTTTCTCGGCGTCGGGGGCGAGTGGTTTCTGATGTGGCAATCGAAGAATTGGAATGGGCAGGAGGCGGCGTTCCGGGTATTCACGGTTACGGGAATCGTGCTGATCTTTGTGGCGCAGCCGGAGCCTCGCGAAGGATCGCAGCTCTAAGAGCGCTCGCGCTGCTTGCTCCGCTCGCTTGCCACAAACCACGCCAAGCCAGCCGCGAGATAGACCAGATAGATGTAGGGCAGCTTCCCGTAGGGTCCGGTCGGAATGGGATACAAGTTTCCGACCAGCGCCAGCAGCATGGCAACAAACGCCACCGAGGAAAGGATTTGTGCGCTCGCATGAAATGCCTGATGCCGGCGCAAATAGGCCGGAAGCGCCGCGGCCACCAGTGCATAGGTGACAATGAAGCCGTAGGTCGCAAGCGAGCCCATCCAGCCGTAAACGTCTAGTCCGCTCGCGCCGCGCGCTGCCAGCACCGCGACTGGCACTCCTGCGGCGACTCCCGCGACCACCACGGCAATGTGCGGCGTTTCGTTGCGGTGGTGGGTGTGGCGCAGCTTGCCGTGGGCGAGTCCGCGGTGCGCCATGAGGAGCAGCACGCGCGCCGCCGCGGTGACGCAGGCAAGCGTGCATGCAAACAGGCTCACCAGCACGCCGATATTGATCAGCGTCCCCAGAATCGGCACGCGCGCCACGCGGGCAAGCGTCTCCATCGGAGCCTGGCTATCGCCCAGGTTCTGCCCGAGCATGTGAAACCCCAGCACCTCGGTGTAAGCGCACGCGACGAAGATCCCTCCGGCGAGAAGGGAACTCTGAATGACTGCGCGCGGGATGGTCTGGAGCGGATTGCGTGCCTCCGAGCCGAGCGTTGTCGCGCTTTCAAATCCTACGAAGCTGAACAGCGCCAGGACGAGCCCCAACCGCAGACCGCTGCCGTTCATCCCTGCGAGCGTGGCCTGGCTTGTGTCCAGATGGTGTCCGCGCCGGGCCAGGACCAAAACCACGACCGCTAGGATCGTCAGCAGCGATGCCGCTTCGATCCAGAGCATCAGGCGCGCAGAAATTTTCACGTCGCGCCAGGCCACCCACATCGAGACCGCGGTAACGATCGCGGTGAGCAGTACACCTGAAACAGGCGTACTGTGCGAACGCAGAAGAACGATTGCGGCGTATTGGTAGAAGCCACCAATGACGCTGGAACCCGTTGCCACGTAGGCGAGCACTAGGCTCCAGGCCACCACGGCCCCGAGCCATCGCGGCAAGACTGTCTCGGCATAGACATAAAGCGAGCCTGGTGAAGAAGAATGGCGCGCGAAGCTGGCAACACACAGGGCCACCAGCAGCACCGCAACGGTTGCCAGGAGGTAAGCCAGCCAAGTTCCATTTCCGGCGAGTGCACAGACCAGTGGGATCGTGGCTGCAGGCGTGCTGCTGGGAGCCATGGTGGAAACCGATTGTGCAAGCGTCTCGATGGGCGAGAGGACTTCGCCCCTGAGACCATAATGAGTCTTCTCGGCGGCGTGTTGTGTCGATAAGGGAGCCGAATCGGCTGGGGTGGCCATGGCGTACCTTACAGTTCCCGTGCCCGGGGCGCAAGAGTGAAACACTTAGCGGGAAATCAGGGCTGCATGGTAGCGACCAGTGGCGGGTCCTATTTTGCGTTCGGGTCTCTCTTTACATCGTGGTCCATGAACTCCAGCCAGAATCCCTGCGGATCTGTCACGAAAAACATGCGCGTCGTCGGAGCGATGAAAACCGGTGCGTTGGACGGGCTCGTCGTGTGCAAATTGGCTGCCTTGACCCGGCCGATGATCACATCGTCGTCTTTCGCCATAAACAAGAAATGCGCGGCGCCGGGATCCTGAAAGTGTGGACGCTCAAAGTGCCTGCTGTGATGGTCGTATTCGACGAGCTCCATGACAACCGGAGAGCCAGGAACCATGGCCTCGGCCAGCCGGAACTGGCTGTGCGTGCCGGTCAGATCCTGGTCGTCCAGCGGCGAGGGGCTCAGCCAAAACTGGAAGTCCGGACCCACCAGGCTTTGGTATAGGCGGGCGGTTTTTTCAAGATCGTCGACAACAATAGTGACCCGCGCCCCGAGAACCTTGCTGCCTGGGGCGGCAGTTGTGGGAGGCGGGGGGTTCAGTTCCATCAATTCGACCGGGTATCCATCGGGGTCGCGCACGACGACGGCGCGAATCCTGCCGGTGATGCCGGGCCAGCCGGTGAGCTCGACGGGATTTCCGCCGACAGTGATTATGGGAAAGCGCTCATCTTTCAGTAGAGCGAGAGTCTTATCGAGGTCACTGACAATGAGCTTCAGGTAGGAAGCTCCTGGATCGGTCAAAGCGGGATGGAAGGGGCGAGACTCGATTCCTTTGATTTCGATGGCCTCGATGGTCATCTCCAGACCACCCGGTGCTGCGGCAGTCCCGGGAATTGGAAGCAGCGCCACCCGGCTCGCTTGATCATAGGGATTGGGCACGCCCTGGGCGAGCTCAGCAACTTCCTGCAAACCGCGATTCTGGCCGAAGGGACGAGGTTGGTCGCGGGTGCCACGCAGTTCGAGCCCGATCAGATCGTGATAAAAATGGATGATCGGCTCGACTTCCGCGATTTGGCGTCCCAGATGGCCGGGCCGAAGAGCGTCTCCGGGAGGAGCGACTCCGGTGGGAGGCGCATCGAGCGTCGCCCACGGTGTTTGCGCCCGGGCAACGGGGACAACAAAAAACAGCATCACGCTGGTCACTACAAGTCCGCGCCGAGTGTTCGGAAACGAAACTGACACCTGGGCCCCTCTCCCCTGAAACAAATTCCTGACTTCAAGTTCTTCGGTGCGCATCATACGCTGGCTGTGCGCCCCCTCACAATGAAAACGAGCCAAAATCCGCTGAAGCTTCTACCGGGGATATATAATCGCGAACTTGTTCATTGCCGACGTGCCGGGGAGGGAATGATGCACTCGATGGCAAGGCGAGCGGTCCTGCTGCTGGTTTCTCTGTGGCTTGCGGCCTGTGGTGGTCGGCCGGCGGACCAGACAAGACCCATTATCGTCTTCCTGACCGATTTCGGCACGGCAAACGACGCGGTGGCGATCTGCAAAGCCGTCATCATCGGAATTGCGCCCGACGCCCGCATTATGGACGTTACTCACCAGGTGAGGCCTTTCTCTATCGAAGAGGGCGCGCGATTCCTCGCGGGAGTGACCCCGTACTATCCGCCGGGTACCGTGTTTCTGGCCGTGGTGGACCCCGGCGTGGGCACATCGCGCAAAGCGGTGATCGTCAAGTCGAAGAAGCGGCAATTCTTTGTGTTGCCGGACAACGGCCTGATCACGCCGGTACTCGATCGCGATGGCTTGGAAGGCGCGCGCGAAATTACCAATCCCGCCTGGATGATCGGCGACAGGATTTCGTCGACGTTCCATGGCCGCGATATTTTTTCTCCTGCTGCAGCTCATCTGGCCGCAGGAGAGGACTGGATGCTTGCGGGGCCGGAGGTCAGCGAGTTGGTGCGGCTGAACCCGACTGTGGCCATGGTGGAGGAGGGCGGCATCAGCGGCCAGGTGATCGACCTCGATGACCCGTTCGGCAGTCTCATTACCAATATTCCAGGGGACGATTTCAAAAAGCTCGGTTACTCGCTCGAAGACAAAGTTACGCTGAGGATCGATAAGAAGACGTATACGTTTCCCTATGAGAAAACCTTCATGGGAGTGCCGGTCGGGCAGCCGCTGGTATATATCGATTCACGCGGGCGCGTCGGCATCGCCATCAACCAGGGTGATTTCTCCAAAAGGTTCAACATCACACCGCCTGTGCCGGTCTTTATCTCGCCGAAGCAATAGCATCGTCGCGATCACAGTTGCGGTCGGCCTCTGTCGGTCATCTTCGCGTGTTCTTCCTTAGGGCCAGAGGGAATTCAGGAGGGCGGCGAGGCGCGCGCCGCCTTTGGCGAGTTGCTCGTCGACGACGGGCGCGGCGGCGTTCTGATACGGTTCGGCGAGATTTTCATCCAGGCGCAGCATAGGGCCGGCGACCTCGGCACAAGTGGTCACCCGACGCGGTCGCTCGATCGGAATCGGATGAGGAAGTTGCCCGTAGGCGACGCGTTCGGCGAGCTCGTGGCTCTCCCAAGCCCAGGCGGCGAAGGCAGCCGGCTGCGCCTGCCATCTGGAAATTCGAGAGCGAAATTTCGTCTCGAGGTCTTTGGCCACATCCGACGGGGACTGTCCGGGAGACATGCGCTCGAGGATGTCGGTATCCCAAATGCTGTGCAGGTTGGGATGAAACGAGCCGCGCCTGATCGCCGATTCTTCCGGCCGCTGGCCGAAGAAAGTGACCGGGACGCAGTTGCCACCGAGGTCATTGTTGGTGATGGTGTGGAGCGGCTGGTGAATATCGCCGACAAAATGAATGACAAAGCGCAGCGCGTCAGCGCGGGCCGCGGGCGCAGTAGACGCGTCGCGGAGGATGCGGAGCTGCTCGGTGAGTGCGCTGAGGATGCAGCCTTCCGGAGGAGGACAGTACTTGGCCAAGTCGGCTTCCGGGGCGCCGCGGGGAAGATCGATGTAGTGCCAGGCGGCGGTCTCTGGCCGAACTTGGCGCTCGTCGTCGGCCCAAGTGGAAGCGTCAGCGAGCGGATCGCCCGTTGCGTGGCAGTAACGCGGAAGGTTCCCATTTGCCGGCCAGTCGCCAAGAATGCCAAAAGCGACGGCTTTTGCGTGCGGATCGAGGTGTTGTTCGGCAACGAGCGCAACAACCTCGTGGCCTTTGCAGCCCCAGGCGTCGGCCGAAGGGGCGAGCCAAAGCACGGCGATACAAAGCGGGAGGAGGCGGCTAGACCCGAGAAGTCTCATGCAAGCGATCCTTGGTGTGCATAGCTTTCTTTCGTTAGATGGCTCGGATGTCCCCAGCTGCTCGCGTCCTCTGTCGAATTTGTGCTTGAACTGCTAGAGAAATTCCCCATGGCCCCTCCCCCCTAGGTCGGTTCCTGGGGCCTGACCGTCTCAGAAAGGCAAACGGGCGGAGACGACCGGGACCATCCAGACGGCGTAGCCGCGCGGGTCGCGAATGTTGGCGATCATCTGGTTGAAATAGGCGACGGCCTCTTCGCGGCGAACTTCGGTGTACTCGCCGATGGCCTCGGCGTATCCGTCGCGCCAGGCTTCGATGATTGCGGCGAATGTTTCGCGCGGCACTCGAAGCGTATCGACCACGATGTAGTCCACTTGGATCTGCTGGAGCTTCATCGCCGCGAGGATTCCTAACGCATCGCGGCCCACGAACAGATCGGTTTGGGTAGCGGCTCCGAATTGGGTGGGGACTAGGTGCCAAAAATCGCGCGGATCCAGCTGGCCCCGCTGGAAATGCAGCATCCCGTAATCCTCGGCAATCAAGTGCAGGTAGCCGCCCGGGCGCGTCACACGCCTGAGCTCGGCGATGACCCGGTCCGCATTGGGAATCGAGTGAAGCACGTGGCGACAGACGGTCAGATCGAATGAGCGATCCGCACAGCGAAGTTCGTAAACAGATTGGTGCTCAAACGAAAGGCGCGGAGCAAGGTGGGCGTGGCGTCGACGCGCAAGATCGAGATGGCTATCGAGAATATCGACCCCCAAGATCGTGGCCCGAGCGAACAGCTCGGCGAGGCGTGAGGATGCTTCGCCCGTCCCGCAGCCAGCGTCGAGGATCCGCGGCTCGGAAGGAAGCAAGTAGCGGCGGAGCAGGGGAATTTCCTGGGGCCAAATGGCGCGCGCTTGTGCGTCCAGGTTGCGGACCATCGATTCGTCGGCCATTTGCTTGGCTTGGGGATTCAGATTGGTCACGGGCCCGGCTCTTTTCTGCGCTCGACCATGGTAAGCGAGACGCGAGCGGGCGCATGCGGGAGATTTTTGGGTTGCCTGTGTCGGGGAGATCGCCGCCAGGCAGGTGCGTCCGCTAGAATGACCCGTTTATTCGACAGTGAAGCGAATGGGCTGAATGTAGATTGAATTGCCGCGCTGATAGGAGACGTTGTAGCTCCCAGGCTTTACCTGCGGAACCTTCATCACGATCTTGGTGTCGCTTTGATTGACGATGACGGCCTTGTAGTCAACCTTCTCATCGGAGAGAAAGACAGCGGAGACCGTTGACTTGCCGAGATTGGTGCCGGTGACCGTAATTTCGTCATTTACTTTGCCGGACAGGGGATCGACGCTCGAAAAGGTCGGCGTGTCCTGTTGTGCGAAGGCGAGCCGCGAGGGCGGCACGACGAGCATCCCGATGGCAAGCAGTGCGAGTGCGACATACGACCGCATGCCAGAACACCCCGGGAATGAAAAGCTTGTCATGGCCACCTCCAGGGCGGAGACGCAGCCGCCAAATTGACTCGGATAGGGCGAAGATATGCCCAGATTCCCTCGTTGTCAAACATCTCTGGGAAAGGTATAGGTTGGGCCCGTCCGGTCTGTGTGGATCGATTCGGGAAGGGAGGGCGAAATGAAGGCGTGGCGCGTAGTGGGGGCGTTCGTTTTCGCAGGGATGGCTATGAGCGGTCGAGCACAGCAGTCCGCCGAGGTGCCGGAGATTCCCTATCGCTCGGTGCCGGATTTCTTGAAGCTGCCGGCCGACTTGTATCTCGGTGAGGTTGCGGGCGTGGCGGTGAATTCCAAGGGGCACCTGTTCGTGTTTTCACGCGGCAACACAACAGGTCCCGCCTATGGAGCCGCCGCGGCCGAGCTACTGGAATTTGGCGCCGACGGCCGGTTCCTGCGCGAGATCGGGCACAACCTCTACGCCTGGTCGTTCGCGCATTCGGTGAAAGTCGACCGACAGGACAACATCTGGGTCGCCGACAAGGGCTCAGACATGGTCATTAAATTCAGCCCAGCGGGGCGGGTGGTGATGGTCTTCGGGCGCAAGCAGGAAGCCTCGGAGGAAGGAACCGGTCCGCTCAAGCATGCGCGGCCGCCCCTGCCGCCGGTCGACGGATTGTTCCGGCAGGTGACCGATGTGGCCTGGGATGCCGCGGGCAACGCGTACATCAGCGACGGCTACATCAATTCGCGCGTGGCAAAAGTGGACAAGGACGGGAACTGGGTGAAGTCGTGGGGTTCGCCCGGCGACGGGCCAGGGCAATTCAACGTGCCGCACAGCATCGCGGTCGATCGCGACGGACGCGTGTATGTGGCGGATCGAGGCAATCGGCGGATTCAAGTCTTCGATGGCGACGGAAATTTTCTGCGGCAGATGACCATTGATGTTCCGGCGCCACCCGATGCCCGTCCCGCCATTGGCAACAAGCCGACAGCAACGACGGGCACGATGGCTCCCGGCGCTCCCTGGGCCATATGCATCACCCCGGGCCCTAAGCAGGTGCTCTACAGCGCAGATGCCTATCCAGGGCGGATCTATAAGCTGACCCTGGATGGGAAGGTGTTGGGAATGCTTGGCGAATCTGGGAAGCAGCTCAAACAATTCGGATGGATTCACGAGCTGGCCTGCCCCTCTGAAAACGAGTTGTATGTGGCGGAGCTTCTGAACTGGAGGGTGCAAAAGCTGATTCTCGAGCCGACGCCATAGCAGGTTTTAGTGCCCATTTCGACATGCTCTCGACACCTTCAGACTCTGCGCCCTGCCGTGAGGCACAAAAACGAGCGGGACCGGGTGCGGGATCGATGGTCCTGCGGAACGTGCCGTTTTGACTACTTGCAGAAATGGCCTGCTCGCGCAATTCCGATCGTTCATATGGCTCTGTTTTCCTCCAAACCACCAAACCGCCCCGATACCCTCTGTAGTTTGGTTTTCTTCAAAGCCAGAAAGGACAAAATCGGAAGCTTCCAGATACGGCCGAGCGAGAAAGGATACGTCGTGTCTTTATGCAACGGGTCTGATTCGCACGCGCTGTCAGTGGGTCATGCCGTAGATGATGTAATTCACACCGATGCGGTAGGCGACCGACGCTTCATGTTCCGGATATTCGGGGCTATCGGCCCATTCCCAGGCATCGCCCACGTCGGAATTATGGCAAATTGCAACCATGATACGCCCTTTGTCGTCGCGAATGGCACGCCATTGGGGCGTGGCGCTGTCCGGCGTGTAGGGCCAGCGAGAGCCCCAGATGTAGCGCGTGCCGTCAATGCGAACCCGGTCGCTCAGATCGTAGACAACCTGGAAAATTTCGTCCTGGTTCGGCAGGTCCTCAATCGTGCGGTCCGGGAAGACCATGCGAATGCCGTCTTCGAAAACTTGCCATTCGTACTCGCCATGAGAATCGTCGGCCATCAAAAATCCGCCGCGAAGCAGATATTCGCGCAGGCGCGCGGCTTGCTTGGGGGACAGGCGCCAGCCACCTGGATCCTCCACATAGAGCCAGGGCCAGTCGTAAAGCTCGTCGCTATCCAGATCGACCAGGGTTTCCGTGGAGCGGGCTTCGACGCGCGTCAGACGCCGCACGCCGCGAATGAACTGGCGATCCGCTTTCGGCCAATCCGCCGCCCACCGCCGAAAGCCAAAGCGGCCGTACTGATAGCCGAGATCGTATTCCAGGCGCGCGAAGGTCCACTCAGCCTTCTCGCGCGGATCGGGGGGAGAAAAGACTTCGCCATCCATCTCGATGACGCCGCGGGAATCGATGCCTTGCTGCGGAGCGGGTGCGGCAAAAAGAAACAGGGCAGCCAGCGAGAGCAGCGCGCGGATGGTCATGGTTCGCTCAAATCTGATAAATTGGAGCTTCTATGGTAACCGCTTGACGGGCGTGCGCACAAATGGCGAGCCCACCACGCCCATCACGGCGGCGGTGTGGCGCATCTTCCGCTGGAAATAACGGACGGCACGTGTATGATAGAGCGTTTTGGAAGCGTGCGAGAGCGCTGCCGTAAGGGGCCCTGCCAGTTTTTTGACGCGGGAAGCGAATCCCCGGGGAGAAGGATGTGATCGTCGGAGTGCCCAAGGAGAGTTTTCCGGGAGAGCGGCGGGTCGCGCTGGTGCCCCCCCTCATCCCCAATCTGAAGAAAGTCGGTTTGGACGTTGTAATCGAGGCTGGGGCGGGAAGCGCGGCGGGATACCCCGATGCTAGCTATACGGAGAAAGGCGCAAAGGTTCTGCCCGATCGCGCATCCGTCTTTGGGGCCGCCGACATTATCACCCAGGTGCTTTGCTACGGCTCTAACGACGAGACGGGCAAGGCCGATCTGCCCTTGCTGCGGCGCGATCAAGTGCTGATCGGATTTTTGCGGCCGTTGGGGTCGCGCCAGGTGGTCGAGGAGATCGCGGACAAGGGGGTGACGTCGTTTGCGGTGGAAATGATGCCGCGAACGACGCGGGCGCAGAGCATGGATGCACTCTCGTCGATGGCAACGGCCTGCGGGTATAAAGCTGTGCTGATTGCGGCAGACAGGTTGCCGAAGTTTTTCCCGATGCTGACGACCGCGGCGGGCACCATTACGCCTTCGCGCGTACTGATCATTGGCGTCGGAGTGGCCGGGCTGCAGGCCATCGCCACGGCGCGAAGGCTGGGCGCCGTTGTTTCGGCGTACGACGTGCGGCCAGTCGTCAAGGAGCAGGTGCAGAGCCTCGGCGCACGATTCGTGGAATTGGGCGTCGAAGCGAAGGATGCCCAAGATGCACGGGGATATGCGACCGCTCAGAGCGAGGATTTTTATGCGCGTCAGCGGCAAGCGATGGCGAAAGTCATTGCGGAAAACGACGTGGTGATCACCACAGCGGTAGTGCCGGGGAAGAAGGCACCGGTGCTGGTGACAGCGGACATGGTACGCGGCATGGCGCCGGGATCGGTGATCGTCGATCTGGCCGCAGAGCGCGGGGGGAACTGCGAACTGACTCGCTCGGGCGAAACTGTGATCGATTCTGGCGTGACCATCATCGGCCAAATCAATCTGGCGAGCACGGTGCCCTACCATGCCAGTTCGCTCTATGCGCGCAACATCACCGCGTTTCTGGTGCACCTGGTGAAGGATGGCAAATTCAACCTGAAAATTGACGATGAGATCACGCGCGAGACGCTACTCACGCGCGGAGGCGAAATCGTGAACGCGAGGGTCCGGGAATTTTTTTCCTTGCCGGCTCTGGCGGTTCAGGCCTAGGGAGGGGAACGTGCCTTCGGATTTCTTGTCGAATCTGTATGTCTTCATCCTGGCGGGATTCGTGGGCTTTGAGCTGATCAAGCGGGTTTCTCCGCTCCTGCACACGCCGCTCATGTCGCTGACGAACGCGCTCGACGCCATTGTGGTGGTGGCGGCCATCATCATCGCGGGCCGGCAGGAGACGAAGCTGTCGGTGATTCTCGGGTTGATCGCCGTCGCTGCCTCCTTTAGCAACATGGTGGGCGGATTCTTCATCACCGACCGCATGCTGCGCATGTTCAAAAGCGGCAAGCCCAAGAAGTCATGAGCAGCGCCGCCTCCATGCAGCTGATCCACACGACCTATATCGTATCGGTCGTCCTGTTTATTTTGGCGATCAAGTGGCTGAGCTCGCCAACCACCGCAAAGCGTGGCGTGCTATCGGGTGAAATCGCCGCGGCCCTGGCGCTGGCGGCCACGCTGGCCGACCCGGAGGTGCACGAATACAAATGGATCGTGGTGGCGCTCGTCGTGGGAGCGGGCGTCGGAATTCCTCTCGGCATGGTGAAAATAACGGCCGTGCCGCAGCGGACCGCGCTCAGCCACGCGTTCGGAGCACTGTCGGCCTCCCTGATTGGAATTGCGGAATATTACGTGGGTATTCCGCGCCTGACGCACTTCGGCATGGGCGAAATCGGCCTCGAGGTGGTGATCGGCTCGCTGACCTTTACTGGCAGCCTGATTGCCGCCGCCAAGCTACAGGAAATTAAATTCATCCCGCAACGTCCGGTGGTCTATAAAGGTCAGAACATCGTCAGCCTTTCGGTTCTGGCGGTCGCCGTTTTGCTGATCATTGCGCTGGTCATCAATCCCGAACAGCCTTACCTGTTCCCCATCATGGTTGTCATTTCACTCGTGTTTGGCGTGCTGCTGGTGACGCCCATCGGCGGCGCCGATATGCCCACGGTGATCTCCCTGCTCAATTCCTACGCCGGATTCACAGCCGCGCTGCTGGGTTTCGTGCTGAACAGCAAAGTGCTGGTGGTTGCGGGGGCGCTCGATGGCTCATCCGGCTTCATTCTGTCGGTCATCATGTGCAAGGCCATGAATCGGTCGTTCACCAATGTGATGTTCGGCGCGTTCGGGCAGGTGCAAACCTCCGGTGCAGCGGCCCAGGAGACCCGCACGGTACGAAGCGCCTCGCCAGAAGAAGCGGCTGAGATTCTCGCGGCGGCGAGCAAGGTGGTGGTGGTGCCTGGGTATGGAATGGCGGTAGCGCAGGCCCAGCACAAGGTGCGCGAGCTGTTCGATAACCTCACCAAGAAGGGTGTCGAGGTCACCTTTGGGATTCATCCGGTGGCGGGCCGCATGCCGGGGCACATGAACGTGTTGCTCGCCGAGGCAGACATACCGTACGACCGCCTCAAGGAGATGGACGACGTCAACTCGGAGCTGCCCCAGACTGACGTGGCGCTGGTCATCGGCGCCAACGACGTGACGAATCCTGCGGCGCGAACCGATCCAGGGAGCCCCATCTACGGCATGCCGATTCTGGATGTGGACAAGGCTCGCACGGTAATGGTCATCAAGCGCAGCATGAACCCGGGCTTTGCGGGAATCGATAATCCGCTCTACTACTTCGACAAAACGCTGATGCTTTTCGGTGATGCCAAAGGCTTCGTGGGCGACATTGTTCGCGAGCTTTCGGGCAACTCTTCGCACTAACAAAAGAGTTCACAGAAAACACGCCCCGCGTATGGATCGAAATCCGCGGGACTGGCAGGTTCTGGCCATGACCAAAGCCGATCGCCCAAGCCGCGCGTTTACTCGCAGACTCTCGATCCGAACTTCCAGGCGAGCGGAGCTCAAAGACGTCACCGCCGAAATTGGGGCGGTGGTTCGGGAATCCGGCTGCGGGGAGGGGATCTGCCACCTGTATGTTCCCCATACGACCGCGGGCGTTGTGATCAATGAGGGCGATGATCCGGCCGTGGCTCGCGATATTGCGACGACACTTGAGCGCCTGGTTCCGCACCATGCCAGTTATGAGCATGCCGAAGGCAATGCCGATTCGCACATCCAGGCGGCCCTAGCCGGCTCGTCCGCCATCGTATGGATTGAAAACGGGAAGCTCGCGCTGGGCCGCTGGCAGGCTATCTTCCTAGCGGAGTTCGATGGTCCCCGCACCCGCGAGCTGCGCGTCAAGATTGTGCCTGATCCGGCCTCCGAGCCCGGCTAACTTCCCGACCCCCTCAGCTTTTTCCTCGATAGGGAACGCCACCGAGTCTCTAGTAAAATCGCGTCGGCATGCCATTCCGATCTGGATTCGTCGCCATTGTCGGGCGACCGAATGCGGGAAAATCCACGCTGGTCAACACGCTGGTAGGCCGCAAAGTGGCTATTGTCTCCCCGCGACCGCAAACCACGCGGAATCGCATCCAGGCGATCCTGAATCGGGACGATGCGCAAATCGTCCTGATCGATACTCCCGGAATTCACAAAGCAGAGAATGTGTTGGGCCATCAAATGATGGCCGAGGCCGCCCGTGCCCTCCAGGGAATCGACCTTCTTTCGCTGATTGTGGATGCTACCTCCAAATTCGGCGCGGGCGACCGCTTTTCACTCCAATGGATCAAGCGGTTCACGGGCCCGGTGTTCCTGCTGCTGAACAAAGTCGACCGCGTCAGCAAGCCCCTGCTGCTGCCGCTGATCGATCGCTATCGGCAACGTTTCGATTTCGCCGAGATCTTCCCGATTTCCGCGCTCCGTGGCGAAGGCTGCTCGGATCTTGTGAACGCATGGGTTGCGCGCCTTCCTGAAGCGCCGCCCTACTTTCCGCCCGACCAGTTCACCGACCAGCCGGAGCGCTTTCTGGTTGCTGAATTGGTCCGCGAGCAGGCCATCCATGCGACCCGACAAGAAGTGCCGCACGCGGTGGCTGTGCTGATCGACCGCTTTGAAGAGAAAACTGATTTGATCAAAATCCGTGCGACGATCTACATCGAGCGCCAAGGGCAGAAGGGGATTTTGATCGGCAAGGGCGGCGAAACCATCAAGAAAATCGGAACTCTGGCGCGCAGGGAGATCGAGTCGATCCTCGGCGCGCACGTCTTTCTCGAGCTTTTCGTAAAGGTACAGCCGAATTGGCGCCAAAACGCCACGCTCGTCCACCAGCTCGACTGGCACCGCCAGCTCGAGCAACTCGCCAAAATAGAACAGGAAGAGACTGGGGGCTAGGCGCTGATCGGCGCTGGCCTGCCGCACGGCACCGAACCAATACAGCCAAAGGCCTCGGCCCCTCCTGACTTCCGCTGGCCGGTCGCGACCGATCAGGAGGCTTTCGAGGGGGCAATGCCGAGAGCGCGCATCTTGCGGTAGAGGTGGCTGCGCTCGAGCCCTAGCGCGGCCGCCGCCTTGGTCATATTCCAGCGATTCTCTTCGAGCTTGCGTAACACGAATTCGCGTTCGTACGCACAGCGCGCTTCCTGCAAGCTGGCGTATGGCTTTGGGGGACTCTTCGAAGCGCCGCGAAACAGTTCCGGGGGCAGATGGTGTGGCTCGATTCGCGGGGAGGGACACATGATCACGAGCCTCTCCACCAAATTCCGCAATTCGCGGACATTGCCGGGCCAAGGATAGGCCAGCAGCACTTCCATTGCTTGTGGCGTGAATTCCTTCGGTTTCTTTCCGTAGGCTTCGCAGAATTCCTTCAGGAAATGGGCCGCAAGGATGGGAATGTCTTCCATGCGTTCTCGGAGCGCCGGAACATAAAACGGAATCACGTTGAGCCGGTAGAAAAGATCCTCCCGAAAGGCATTGCGCGCAATTTCCTCCTCCAGTTTTTTGTTCGTCGCGGCAATCACGCGAACATCCACCGTCACCGGCTGGTTCGAGCCCAACGGTTCGACGCGCTGTTCTTCCAGCACGCGCAGCACCTTCGATTGCGTCTTCAGGCTCATATCGCCGATCTCGTCCAGGAACAGCGTTCCGCCATCGGCCTTTTGGAATTTTCCGATCTTATCTTCGCCGGCGCCGGTGAAGCTGCCTTTGCGGTGACCGAACATTTCCGATTCGATCAGCTCCTCGGGGATGGCCGCGCAATTGACTTCCACGAAGGGCTGCTGCCGCCGGGAGCTATTGGCGTGCAGCGCGCGCGCAACCAGTTCTTTTCCCGTGCCGCTTTCGCCGTAGATCAGAACGCGGCCCGTGGTCGGAGCGGTGAGCGCAATCTGCTGGCGAAGCGCTTTCATAGGGACGCTCGAGCCGATAATCTGGTACCGCTCCTCGAGTTCTGCGCGCAACCGGCGGTTTTCGTCTTCCAAGCGGATGTATTCGAGCGCGTTGCGCACCACCACCACGATCTTTTCAAGCGACAGCGGTTTTTCGATGAAATCGAAGGCGCCCAGTTTGGTGGCCCGCACCGCGGCTTCGATATTTGCGTGTCCGGAGATCATCACCACCATGGGCGCCGAATCGAGCGTCTCGAGGCGCTCGAGCACACTGAGACCGTCCAAACCCGGCAGCCATACGTCCAGCAGGATCAGGTCAAATTTTCGCCGTTCGATCTCCTCCAGACACTCTTCGCCCGAAGCGAGTGTCTCGACTTCGTAGCCTTCGTCGCGCAGCAGCGCGCCCAGTGACTGGCGGATGCCGCTTTCGTCGTCAACGATGAGAAGGCTGGGAGGCACGTCGGGTCCTTATCCGATTTGTGTGGACACGGCGACTTCGGCAGCGGGGAAGCGCATCACAAACCGCGCCCCCACAGGAGAGTTGTCCTCGATTCGGATGGTGCCGTTGTGCTCGGCGACAATGCGGCTGGCAATGGCCAAGCCGAGTCCGGTTCCGCGGCCCTTGGTGGAAAAGTGCGGGAGGAAAAGCCTTTCTTTATCCTCAGGGGAAACACCGTGGCCGCTGTCGGAGACCTCAATTTCGACGGCGTCGCCATCGGCCACCGCGCGGGTGGCCAGGTGTAGGCGGCGGATGGCGGTTCCTTCCATGGCCTCGGCGGCGTTGTCGATCAGATTCGCGAGCACGGTGCCCATGAGTTCCGGATCGGCCTTGATGAGCGGGAGCGAAGCCGCCAGATCGCTCGATACCGCGATGCCTTCCAGACGGCCGTCGAAACGGCCGAGCGCGGCCTGGACCATCGAATTCACGTTGGCGGCCACCAGGCGAGCAGCGGGGAATCGCGCAAACTGCGAGAACTCATTCACCAGAGAGGAGAGCGTCTGTGCCTCTCGCTCAATCAATCCGGCGCATTCGGCAACAAGTTTCTCGAATTCCGAGTGTGCGAATCCTGGATAGGCGGAAGAGGCGCGATCCAGGTGACGAAGCAGCCGTTGTGCGGAAAGCTGGATCGGTGTGAGCGGATTTTTGATTTCATGCGCGATCCGCTGAGCCACTTCCTGCCACGCCGCGGCCTTTTGCGCCTGGAGAAGTTCGGTCAAGTCGTCGATCACCACTACAAATCCGGAATTCGACCGCCTCGGGCCCAGGGAGCTGACCGTCACGGCAGCCCGTACCAGCCGGCCGCCGGTGGCAATTTCAATTTCGCGAGACGCCGCGCCCATCCGCAGCGACCTGCGCATCAGGTGCAACACGGCCCTGGCAGCTTCGTCTCCCAGCAATTCCGCGAGCGTGCGCGCCCCGCGCACCGATTCGCCCAGGATGGCCACCACAGCGCCGTTCACCCGCGCCACGTTGCCCGATGCATCCAGCGAAACGACACCGGTCGGCACGTTTTCAAGAATCGTTTCCATAAGGTTCCGGCGCCGCTCGCGCTCTTCGATGGCTTGCTCGAGGCTTTTCGTGAATTCGTTGATTTGCTTGCGGCCCTCGCTGAGCTGTTCGGTCATGCGATTGAACGAACGGACCAGAGTGCCGAGCTCATCGCGGGCCTGAACGTTAATGCGCTGGTCGAAATTCCCGCGCGAGATTTCGCCGGTGGCTTCGGCAAGCGCCTGGATGGGAACGGTCACCTGTTTGGCGAGGAACAGGGCGACCCAGGTGGTTGCGAACAGCAGGACCAGAGTAATGAACGCGAGTACCGCCAAAAGGATGCGTTTGTAATTGCGGAGTTGCTGCTTGAGAGCAAGATAGGTTGTGGTTTGTGTCTCAATATCAGCGTAGCGGCTCGAGAAATCATCGGGCAAACGCCGCGCCACATAGAGCGTTCCCCCCCTCACGGGCGCAGTACCCGCCAGGTACAGCTGCCCGTTCACTTTCCATACCTGGGCGCCGCTCTCGATCGTCTCGACGGGCCCAGGCGAGAGAGACCCGATTTCCGCGTGGGCGTCGCCGCCCGACGTGGCACGGCTGGCGACGACCTTCCCCGTCGAGTTCGCTACCCACCAAATATCCACCGACTGGCTGCGCGCCAGAAAGGCCGCATCGGGTGAGCCATCGACGACCGAGACCTGGGCCAACCGCGTCAGCTGCGCAAATTCAGAAGCCTCGAAATGCGAAAGCAGTGTTTGACTTTCCTCGCTGGCGATTTCCAGCGGGCGCGGGAACCAGAGATTCAGGGTCCGGTTGATCAAGGCATAGCTGAAAAAGAACAGGAACACGACGGGCAGCAGAGACACGCCCATGGCGCCCAACACCATCTTGACCTTAAACCGTGAGCCGAGTTGCCCGGTGCGCCGTTCCAGTCCCAGCTTGACTAGGTAGCGCACTAAGATCGATGCCAGCGTCAGCAGCGAGGCGCCGATGATCATCGAAAGCGCGAACAGGATGTAGGTGCTGGTTTGTCCGGTTTCGAGCGGAACTCGGAATGACCCCAGGGTGATTACCGCGGCGGCCAGCAAGACCACCACGACAAACATGGCGATCGGCCACCACTGCCGCTTGGGCTGAGCGCGCTCCATCTCAGCGGCCCTCCTCGAGATAGCGGCCGAGCGGACAGGCTTGGCACAGCGGCTTCTGCTTTCGGCAAAAACTCTTCCCGGTATTTACGATCAGCGCGTGGAACTCGTTGAACCAGCGGCTGTTTCCCGGCGAATGCCGCTCAAATATCCAGCGGACATCTTCGTAACCAGCCTTTTCGCCGATCCAGCCGTGACGCGCGAGCAAGCGCTTGGTATAGCCATCAGCGACCATGACCGGGTGCTCGCCCGCGTAGAGCAGGATCGAATCGGCTGTTTCAGGCCCCACTCCGAAGATACCCAACAGCTTGTCGCGCAGCACGATGGTGGGCGTCTCGAACATGCGCCGCAACGAACGGCCGTACTCGCGGTCCAGAAACTGGCAGAACGCTTTGAGTTTCCGTGCTTTCTGGCGGAAATAGCCGGAGGAACGAATGAGCTCCTCTAATCGGGTGGAAGGAACCCGTTCGATTGCCGCTGGGGATAGCAACCCGGCCGTCCGCAGGTTTGTGATGGCACGTTCCACATTGGCCCACGAGGTGTTTTGCGTCAGAATCGCGCCGACCACGACCTCAAATTTCGTTTTTCCCGGCCACCAGTGCTGCGGTCCGAACCGGGTAAAAAGCGAGTTGTAATACTCATCGAGCGGCGGTGCGCCGTCGGTCGGCGCCGTTCTCGGGAGGCTTGGCCCGCCGGCGCGCGTTTTCCGGCCGGTTAACGCACTTGGGAGCGCCCGAGGACTCGGACCAAAGGCGGTTTTTGCGGCGGATCTCACAAGCTCCTCACGATAAATGTCGCCCGATCGCAAAGTCAAGCCACATGTGGCTTTTCGACCACACCGTGTGTGATCCCGGATGAGACTGACGGTAACCAGGGGGGACGAGTCGAGTATCAGCAATCAGGAATGCTTCCCTAACCGTTCTTGCGTTCGAATTCGCGCATGAAACTGACCAGGGCCTCGGCCGCATCGAGTCCCACGGCGTTGTAGAGTGAAATGCGGATTCCGCCTACCGAGCGGTGCCCCTTGACGCCCACCAGGCCAGCGGACTCGGCTTCGGTGACGAACTTCGACTCAACCGCGTCGTTGCCTCCCGCGATACGGAAGACCACGTTCATCGACGACCGGGAGTCCCGCTCCACAGGCGAGCGATAGTATCGACTGGCATCGATTGTCTCATAGAGCAGCTTCGCTTTGGCTTGGTTGCGCTTCTCGAGGGCGGCGACACCGCCTTCGCCATCGATCCACTCCAGCATCAGTCCGACGACATAGACGGCAAACGTCGGCGGCGTGTGATAGAGCGACTTTTCCTTGATCTGTGTTTTGTACTGAAGGATTTTGGCAGTCTGATGGCTGGCGCGCTCGGCCAGGTCGCGACGGATGATCACGATCGTAGTGCCGGAGGGGCCTAGGTTCTTTTGCGCCCCGGCAAAAATCAATCCAAACTGCCGCACTTCCATCGACCGGGAAGCGATATCGGACGACATGTCGGCAATAAGCGGAACCGGGCCCGTGTCGGGAATTTCCCTCCACTGCGTGCCTTCGATGGTGTTGTTCGTGCACATGTGCACGTAAGAAGCGTCGGGCACGAGCGTGATTTCGTCTTTTCGGGGAACCCGCGTGAATTTCTCGGATTCGGTTGAGGCAGCCATGCGGCAGCTCGCCAGCCTTTTCAGTTCTTCCATGGCTTTGGCCGTCCAGGAGCCCGTATGCAGCACGTCGACGGGCTTGCCTGGCAGATAGAGATTCATCGGGACCATCGCGAATTGCCCGCTGCCGCCGCCCTGCAGGAAAACCACCGCATACTCTTCCGGAACGCCAAGAAGGCGCCGGAGGTCTTTCTCGGTTTTCTCGTTGATGGCCTCGTATTCCGGCGAACGATGACTCATCTCCATCACAGACATGCCGGAGCCATGGTAGTCGAGCAGCTCCGCGCGGATGCGCTCCAAAACCGGCAGGGGCAAGGCCGCCGGGCCCGGATTGAAGTTGAAGACCCGCTTGACCCCCCGCTCCGACGCTAGGGAAGCTTTCATGACGACCATTCCTCGCGCTCGAAATCCGCTGCGGGTTTAGGATAGCAGAAGTCGCCGGGAATTCGCGGACCGATCGACCGGCGTGGAGCGAAAGCCACTGCGGAGCGCCCGATCCGAGGGATTTCCACCCGGGTACGCGCCTTGAACTTTTAAGGTGCAACCGCTAGACTCGATTGAGTAGTCCTCGATTGCGGAGCCGTCGACATGCTTCTCTCGCGGGATTTTGTCGGCTACATGGCCAAGGAAGTGGTCAAGCGCCTGATCGCCGCCAAAATGATTGAAACCAAAGACGCCGAAGCCCTCACCCAGCAGGTCCGGCAGGTGATGGCCGATGAGGTGAGTGTCGAAGACCGGCTGAGTGAGGAAGCGCGCGAGATTTTGAGCCGGTATTCGGAGGAAATGCGCCGCACCGGCGTCTCCTACCAGGAGATGTACAAGAAGGTGAAAAGCCAGTTGGCGCGGGACAGGAAGCTCATTCTGCGTTGATATGCGACTGAGCCGCGAAAAAACGGTCCGGCTTTCCCACCGCATCATTGACTTTCTGGTCGCGAGCCCCGCCGTCGATTTCGTCGAAGACCGCGATACCATCCGCCAGGAGATCGTCAATATTCTGACCTCGCTGCTGAAACTTGAGGAGCAAATCGACACCGAAGCACGCGCCAAAATCGGCTCTCAGAAAAAGGAGATCCTAGAGGGCAGCGAAGAATGGGATATCCTCTACCGCAAGTATTACTCGGAAGGACTGAAGCGCCTTGGCGTGGCTGAAACGCACGCCCACTAGGCTTGGAAGTCTCGATCCGCAGGCCACCCGACTTTCAAAGATTACGGTTGTTGGTCCGTGTCATCGGGACGACGCTTGAGAGTCGGCCGGTCGCTGTCGTCGGAGCTTTGATCGGTCGAAGTCGACGTGCTATCGCCTCCCGAGGTGCTGCCTCCGTCGGTCGTTGTATTCCCGCCCTTGTTTTGTGAGGTGCGCTTCCGCAGGGTCGGCCGGTTGGGATTGTTGCTCTTCACCTTGACGTTGGCTTCGATTAACTGCAGGCGCGCCTTGACCGAATCGAACTCGGACGTGGAAACGATGTATTCGTCGCGCGCCGGAAGAATCGTGGCAATTTCCTTTTGGATCGCCTCGATGCGGTCAGGTGTCGGCGGATGCGTGGCAAATGCTTTGGGAATCGTTCCCGGCTCTTTCCTTTCGTCTGCCTCAACTTTTTCGAAGAAGGCCACAAAGGAGTTGGGGTCGTAGCCGGCCTTATACATGTACTGGAGTCCCAGGTAATCCGCTTCCCGCTCGTCGTCGCGCGAGAACTTGAGGAAGGTCAGCGGAATTGCGAAATTCATGCCCTGGTAAATCGCGTATCCCGCCCAGGTGTAGGGAATAAAAATCATTGCCGGGATGGCGGCAAGGTTTACGAGTTCGCCTTTGGTGGCCTGCTTGGTGCCATGCCGCGCACATACGTGCGCGATTTCGTGAGCCATCACCCCGGCCAGTTCCGATTCCTCATCGGCGTGCAAAATCAAGCCGCTATTGACGTAGAAGAAGCCTCCTGGCAGCGCGAAGGCATTGACCACGTCGGAATCGATCACTTTGATCGTAAACGGCACGCGCGCGTCGGAGTTGCGTACCAGGTTCTGTCCTACGCGATTCACGTATTCGGTGACCACGGGGTCGTCAATGAATTTGGCGCTCTTATCGACTTGCTGCGCGAGCTGTTTCCCCAAAGCGATCTCGCGGTCGAGCGAGTAGAAGTCCAGACCCTTGCCGACATTGCGGTGGCCAATGGCATTGACATCGGCTTCGCTCCCGGGCTTGACATTGGGATTGTCCTGCTGCGGCACGGGCTGGGATGCAGTCGAACCAGAGGTCGACTGCTGGTCGGTGGTTTGCGGCTGGTTGGGCGACGGTGCATCGGATGCCGGACCTTGCGAGGTGGGTTGCTGTGTGTTGGGCGACTGCTGCTGGGCCTGCGGGCGGGCGGCGGCAGGCATGGTAACCAGGGAAGCTGCCAGCAGGCTTGCCATCCACCGAACTGAAAACGAGTTCGTCATGGTACCTCCGGGAGGAAACCTTGTCCGCCATTATACACCCACCTGGCGGTAACCCTCGTGAGCTGTGTGATGGCGGGAGGGGCAAAAGAGTTTTCTTCGCTGCTGACTACGAGCCATGAACGGGCGCGCCTTCGCCCTCCTGAAGCTGCTGCTTGATCCGGTCAATCTCATCGCGCAAGCGGGAAATGCGGCCGGCCACGGAGATCTGATAAACGAAGAAAACAGCCCAAACCGCCATCCATGCGGCGAACAAGAAATGGAAGTTCCTCATACTCAACTCCTTGCAACCGGGGCGAGGGTCGACCTTGCGTTTCCTCGCTCGGTGGCCACGCGTAGTTCGTCTAGTTCGTGACGCAGTCGCTCGAGCCGGTAGCGGTCTAGCAGGACAATCAACATCAGCACAACCATTGCGGTCATGGAGATCATCAGGGTCCTGAGCATGGTGGAATTAATCCCGGAGTTTGGCCCGCCGAAAATCACAGGCGCTGGATGCTGTCCTCGCGGCCACAGACGATTGGAGACATAGACAAGCGGTGCATCCAGGAACGCGAAGATGCCGAAAACGGCCGACAGTGTGGCGCGCCTCGCCGGGTCCTCGATCAGCCCTCGCAACAGGAGGTAGGAAATGTAGAGCAGCCACAGGATAAAGCAGGTAGTCAGGCGCGGATCCCAGGTCCACCAGATGCCCCAAGCAGGCTTTCCCCAAAGAACGCCCGTGATCAGCCCGGCCGTACAGGACGTGACGCCGACTTCGACGGCCGAAACACCCAGCCAATCCCATCGGGGCCTACTGGTGAGCAGCCATCCGATGTTGGCCACGAAAGCAATCCCCAGTGCGATGAACATGGCGGTCCAGCATCCCAGGTGGAAGTAAAAAATGCGCTGGATTTCGTGCATCGTCCGCTCATCTGGCGCGATAAACAATGCCGCGTATCCGGCGACGAGCATGAGCCCGGCGGCAAGGACGGTGACTGGGACGCGAGCCTTCATCGGACCGCGTTCACTCCTCCAGGAGAAAGTCGCTGAGCAGCCATGAGGCTGTAAGGAACACGATATCAAATCCTGCCAATAATGCGAGCCACCCGCGGTCAAGCCCCGGTTCGGGCGCAAGAAGCGAGGCTGTGGCTTCGACCGCAGCAATGAGCAGCGGCGTGAGGATCGGCAGCAGCAGCAAGGGCAACAGGAGTTCGCGCAGGCGAGCGTGCGCCGCAATCGCGGAAAACACCGTGCCGGTGACGCACAGTCCGAACGTCCCCAGCACAATGACCAAGGTGAGCCTGCCCGCCACCCCGGTGAGCCCTACGTTGTACAGTATGGCGAAAACCGGTACGAGCACCACTTCGGCAGCAGATAGAAACAGAAAATTGGCCAGCATCTTGCCCAGCACGAGAGCGAAGGGAGAAATCGGCGCCATCCGCAGGGCGTCAAGTGTTTGGTTTACCTGCTCGCGTCCGAACGAGGGATGCAGCATCAGCGAACCGGAAAACAGAAAAGCGATCCACAACAGGCCGGGCCCCAGTCGCCGGGACTCAGCTGAGGTGGGATCGAACGAGAAGCTGAACAAGACCACAACGACAAGGGCAAAGACGATCGTGGCGTTTAGCAGCTCGCGCGTGCGGAATTCAAGGCGAAGCTCTTTTGCGAGCAAAATCGCCGCAGCTCGCGCTGTGCTCACGCCGGTTCCTCCGAACGCAGATCGGCGAGCAAAGGGCGCGGGTCGCCGCGGCTACCGCTATCGCGCTCAACGCGTCCGCCTGCCAGCGAAATGGCGCGTGTGGCCAAATCGAGCGAGCGGTGGCGCGTGTGCGTGCTGACCATCATGGTGATTCCGGAATGGTGGAGACCAGCCAGCGTGCTCGTGAGCCAATCCAGGCCTTGGCGGTCGAGGCCAGCAGCGGGCTCATCGAGGAGCAGCAGTCGAGGACCGTGCAACAGCGCCCGGGCGATGGCCAGCCGTTGGCGCATGCCTCGCGAGAACGTGCGGACCAGATGCTTGGCCCGCGAAAGAAGGCCGCAGGCCTCCAGCGACGCGGTTGCACGGCCCAGCGGTTCGCTCAAGCCATACAGGCGCGCAAAAAAGAGGAGGTTTTCCACGGCAGTCAGCTCGTCATAAACGAGGGGGCTGTGGCCGACCATGCCGATCAACCCGGTGGGTTGATGGTCGGGCGCAAGTCCGCCAAAGGACACTTTCCCGCGGGTCGGCTTGGTCAAAAGCGCGGCGATGCGCAGCAAGGTTGTTTTTCCCGCTCCGTTCGGACCGAGCAGTGCGACAAACTCGCCCGCGGCAATTTCCAGTGAGACCCCGTCGAGGGCGAACAGGGAGCCGAAACGCTTTTCGATGTGATCGAACGAGATTCCCAGACCTGCGCTCGGAGGGGTGGAAACCACCGGTGCGGGCGCGGAAAGCGTGCCGGACAATGCCTAACCTTTCACCAGGTCGCGCAAAACCTGTTGAACGCGGTCGCGTTCGCTCATGTACTCCGCCTCGCTGATGGTGCCGGCCTCGCGACGCAACTCCAGTCTGAACAAAACGTCTCTCAAGTCATCGAGGCTGCCGCGAACGGCGCGATCGAGGTTCGCGGCGGTTCCTCCCTTGCCGGGAATCGGCCCGGACACTGCGGGGGGCCCTACCGAAGGGGTGGCCGCCGGGGCCTGTGATGTGGGCGTCCGAGCTTCGTTCGGCTTGCCGGCCAAGGCGACTTGAGGCTGGCGCCAAATGTAGATGAGCCCGAGTGCGAAAAGGGCTGCGAATCCGCCGAGGATGTACCACCTCACGCTGTCCAGGCGCGTGGGCAGAGTGGTCAAGCTGGCACTAGGTGCTGGGGCGCTCGAGTCGGCACGCGAGTTCACGGAAGGATTCTGCGTGTCGTCGGCGGCTTGATCGCTAGAACTCGATGGGGGCATCGGTCCTGTGCCGGAGATCGAGATAGCCTCGAGCGCATTGGCAGCAAACGATTCCTTCATGAAGACGTTAAAGCCCTGCTGCTGGCCGGCGGTAGCGAACCCGTCTCCGGAGACCTCCATTCCCGGAGGCGCGAACACGGCAACTCGCTGGATCAAGTAGCGTGAACTGAATTTTAGCGAGGTCTGATTTCGAGGATAGGGGATTTTGTAAGACAGCCGGACGCTGCTGTCGCCCGGACGAAAAGGGGAATCGATGGCCTGCCAATTCTTGCCCTTGCTGATTGGCGCCTGTTTCACAGGCATGCCGCTAGCACCGACGACAGCCACGTCGCCGAGCTGCGCATCGGCGGGAACCGCAAATTCAAATGAGTCGCCCGGCCGGTAGAACGCCACCGGGGGCTGCGTTTTATTGGTAAGCAAGTATTCTTCGTTGACGATCAGGTCAGAGCCGCTGGGTTCCAGAATGATCGCGCACGCGGTCACCGCTAAAGCGCTGGGCTTCTCGGTTGGCTCAAACACTTCGATATCGACGGTGGTTTTGCCCGGCGTTGCCGGCTCGTGATAGGTCACGCCGCGATAGATCGCCCGGATGAGCATGGGTTCATTGCCGAGCCCCGGATGATCGAGCTGGTAATGGCCGTTGGCGTCGGTTTTGGTTTGCGCCACCGGCGCCATGGTGCCCTGGAGCTGAATAAGAATCACGTCGATACCGGCGGCCGGCGTTCCGGTGGTGCCGTTGGTGACCGTGCCGGTCACAGTTCCCGCGAACGACCGAGAGGCCAGAAGCCCCCAAAGGAGGGCAGTCAAGAATAGCCTTCCCACCCCATCCATCTTTCGGCGTGGCAGGGCGATCATGCCCGGGGCACCTTGGGAGAAGCGGCTTGGCGCGTAGCCGGCGTGGGAGCGCCGCCGGTCACGGTGTCCATTTCAGCGAGCACGCGGGCTGCCTCGATTTCCAGCGATTGCTTGATCTCGTCGTAGTCCGTCTCGGAGAATTTTCCGGCGCGATACTCAAACCGCAGATCGCGCAAATTCTCGTAAATGGCATCGCGTCGGTCGAGAAGCTGATCGAGCTTGGTGCGATGCGGCGCAAAATCGGAGGGTTCGCGACGCACGCCAAAGACGAAAATCATGGCCGCAACCAGGAGCAGTGCACAGGCGACGCCGATGTCGAACTCACTCATCGGTTTTGCTCTCCGCCTCGCGCCGCGCCCGGTCGAGTAGCTCGGAAGAAAGCGGCGTGCCGGCCGGGACCAGTCGGGCTCGCTCGCGCCAGCGCCGAACGAGTTCCCCTACAAGGTAGAGTGCAAGCAGGGGTACCAGGATCGGAAGGATCCAGACCAAGCCGGTAAAACCCTTCTTCGGCGGATCGACCAGCACCGTCGGGCCATACTCCTGGACGAAGGATTGCAAGATGACGTCGTCGGAATCACCTCGCGCCGTTCGTAGATCGAGCTCCTTGAGCATCGTATGCGAATAGGTGCAGCCCACGTGATTGCATGCCGTCAGAATTTGATTGCAGCCGCAAACGCACATCAGCTTGGCCCCTAGACGCTTGGCGCGCTCGGTTTGTTGCCCGAGTGCAGGCGAAGCCGCGAGCGCCAACAGGAGAGCGGACGGGACCAGAAGCGCGCTCGGAAATCGACAGCGGGAGATTCTGCTAATCATGGCCTTTGGTTTGAACCATTCGAACGCCGGCCGGCACCGTCCGCGAGGCGGCGATTTCGCCCCAGGCGCGCTCGCTTGTGGGGCGCAGCACGAGCGCCGCCCTGCGATTCGGCAACATGGCCAGCCCGGTGCCGAGCACCACCACAATTCCGCCGAACCAGATCCATTTCACCAGCGGGTTGAGATAGGCGTGAATCACCGGCTTGCCCGTTTCCGGACTCGCACCGGCATAGACGACGTAGAGGTCGCGCAGCGGCGTGCTCTCGACGGCCACAATCGTTTCGGAAACTTGGCTGGCGAGATAGGTGCGGTGCTCGGGATAGAGCATCATTTCGGACTTGCCGTTGCGCAAGACTTCCAGAGTGGCGCGATCGGATGAGTAGTTGGCGGTGGAGGGCTGATCGAAGTTCTGGCAGAGAATGGCGTAGGGACCGAGCGCCAGGGTGTCGCCGACACTCATCTCTTTCTGGATGTCCTGATTGAAGGCCGAGCCGGAAATGCCGATGAAGATCAGCACGATGCCGAAGTGGATTACGTAGCCGCCGTAACGGCGCGTGTTGCGCAGGGAGAGCTCGCCGACGGCGGAAAGGAGGTTCCGTCGGTCCCGGGAGGCGATCACGCGCGCGCCGCGGTAGAACTCGGCGGCAATGGTCAAGGCGACGAACACCGAAAGAATCAGGCAGATGAGCGGGTAGAACTGGCGAAATCCAAGCGCGAACGCGACTGCACCGGCGGCGACTCCGCCCGCCAGCGGCCAGGCGAAATTTCGTTTCAGCGCATCAAAAGAGGTCTTGCGCCAGGCCAGCAGCGGGCCGACGCCCGTCAAAAACAAGAGAGCGAGTGCGATCGGCACGTTCACTTTGTTGAAGAACGGGGGCCCGACGCTGATCTTCGCGCCAGTGACGGCTTCGGAAAGAACCGGGAAGAGCGTGCCCCACAGCACGGCAAAGCAGGCCGCCAGCAAAATCAGATTGTTGAAAAGGAAGCTGGATTCGCGCGAAACGAGCGAGTCCAGTTGATTGTCGCTACGCAGATAATCGCGGTTTTTCCACCACGCCGCGAGACACACCAGAAGGATGATTCCGAGAAAGGTGAAGAACCAGCTGCCGATGGAGGACTCGGCAAACGCGTGCACCGAGCTCACCACGCCGGTGCGCGTGAGCGAAGTTCCCAGAATGCACAGCATGAAGGTGACGAAGACAAGCCACACGTTCCAGACCTTCATCATGCCGCGCTTTTCCTGCATCATCACGGAGTGCAAAAATGCGGTGCCGGTGATCCACGGTAGCAGCGCCGCGTTTTCGACCGGATCCCATGCCCAATATCCGCCCCAGCCGAGCACCGCGTACGCCCAGTGCGCCCCCAGCAAAATACCGACCGTCTGAAAGCACCAGGCGACCATGGTCCAGCGGCGCGTGATGTGAATCCACTTCTCTCCGGGATAGCGGCCCAGCAGCGCAGCCATGGCGAAGGCGAACGGCACAGTGAAGCCCGTGTAGCCGAGGTACAGGATGGGCGGATGGATCACCATCTCGTAGTACTGCAGCAGCGGATTGAGCCCGCTGCCGTCAGAGAGACGCGCGACGTGCATCGCGCCGGAGGTGTCCATGCCGCCGAGCACGCGAAAAGGGCTGGCTATGAAATTGTTGAGAGTGAGAAAAAAAATCTGGACGCTGGCGAGTGTCACGCCGACATAGGGCATCAGTTCAGGATGCCGCTTGCGGTTCAGGAACAGCGCCAAGAAGGCATAGATCGAAAGCAGCCAGGTCCAGAAAAGCAAAGAGCCTTCCTGGCCTGCCCAGAGCGCCGAGAGCTTGTAATAAAGGGGTAGTGCGCGATTGCTATGTGCGGAGACGTAAGAGAGAGAAAAATCGTCGCTCCAGAAGCCGTACTCGACCGTCCCGACCGCCAGGGTGACGAGGCCGAAAACGGCCATGCCCGCGTTGCGCGCGGTTTTGGTGAGCAGAGGGCGGCGTTCTAGGATTCCGGCGATCCCGCCCACCGCTGCATACACGGCGGCGGCCAGCGCGAGCAGCAGCGCAAACGAGCCAAAAATGTCCAAAGATCCCCCTGCTGCCTTCAGCTACTTCCGGTCGGCGAACCCTGCGCGGGACTGATCGACGCTGGACTGGGCGGAGCAGGCCCGCCGGTTGGAGTCGCTTCATATTTCGATGCACATTTCGCCTGCACTTGCTCGGCCACGAATTCGCCGTCCGGCCGCAGGCGGCCCTCCACCAGGGCCTGCGCGCCGTCTCGGAACGTATCTGGAAGCGGATCGGTCCCCGCGTAACTTACCTGAAGCGATTTGCCCTGCTCCTCCAGAACAAAATCGACGCGGCCGTCGCGATGCTCGATCGACCCGGTGCGGACATTGCCGGAAACCCGCATGCGCTGATGAAGTTGGGGAGCTTGAAGCGTGGAAAGCTCGCTGATCGTGTGGTAGTAGGTCTTGCTTTGCGTGTAGCCGACGTAGGCCAACACCAAAAGCGTCAGCACGATAATCGCGGAACCGACCAGAAATTTCCTCTGGGCTTTCAAATCGCGCCCTCGTTTCGCAGGTACGAGAAATTCTAACACAGCTGCAGATTGCCAATCGATTCTAATCAGGATGGGCCCCGGCAGAGCTTGCCGATCTCGGAAGAGGAGAATCAAGAGCCAAGAGCTGCTGCTTGCTCGAGGGACCAACGGTAGAGCCGGCCGCTATGACGGCCTCAAACTACTTCTATGGGGTCGCGCGCCCCACTCAAGCGGCGCTACGCGAGCACGACCGGCTGGATTTCGGCGCGATTCCGACCAAGGTGTTTCGCCCGATAAAGGGCGGCATCTGCCTGTTTGACTAATTCAGCGAATTCAGGAGATGTCTTCCCGCAGAATCCGGCTGCACCGAAGCTGGCCGTGACGGTTACCTCGGCGCCGTTCAGCAGGAATTTCTCTGACATCAATTGCTGTCGAATCCGTTCGATGACCAGGCCGACTTCCGCCTGCTTGGCGTGTGTGAGGATTTGAACGAATTCCTCGCCTCCGGTGCGCCCGCAGATGTCGGACTTTCTTCCATTCGTCTTCAGGATTTCCGCGAACCGCTTCAGAACCGTGTCTCCGGCTTCATGCCCGAATCTGTCGTTGATGCTCTTAAAGTGGTCGAGATCGATGGCCACGACCCAGAAGGGAAAGCCATGTCGTGCGGCGCCGCTCAAAAGGCGGGGCGCCCAAGATTCGACCGCCCGGCGATTCGGCAAGCCCGTCAAAGAATCGGTGAGAGCGAGTTCCTCGAGCTCCCGATTCTTGGCTTCGATCTGGCGCTGCAGATCGATCAGCCTCTCGCCTACTCGTACGCGCGCCAGAAGCTCGTCCCGGTGAAAAGGCTTGGTGAGGTAATCATCGGCGCCCGCCGAGAGTCCTTTGACCACATTCTCTTTCTCCGCGTTGCTGGTCAGAAGGATGATGTAGGTGTAGGCAGCGTTTCGGTCAGCGCGGATTTTTTGACATAGCTCGATCCCGGTCAGGTCCGGCATCACCCAATCGGTGATCACGATGGCAGGATGCACCCGCTCGACGATCTCAATGGCCTCGCTGCCGGTGTTGGCAAAGCAAACCGTCCAGGCGTTTTCCGAAACCGCCTGTTCCACCAGCTTGCGGTAGACAGGTGAGTCGTCCGCGACCAATATCGTGGTACCGCTCACTGGCCGGGTGCCCTCATGGAAAACAGTGCGCCGCCTTCAGAGGCGCTACTGAGCGTTTGAGCCGTCCGCGGAATCCTGGGGGACGCTTCCCAGTTTCGCACGCAGGCAGCCAACCAATTCAGGGGCGAGGTCCGAGATGGCCATGCCCTCCGAGACGATGAATTTACAGCTGAGGATTGGACGCGATTGGTCTTCGTCGGGCAACTGGCAGCGTACCCGGCAATACTGACACTCCTGGTTCCAGCAGAAGCGCCCATAGGGGACCGTTTCCGGGCTGATGAACTGAAAAGCGCGCAGAAGAGAGTTGCGCTCCGGCACCAGAAATGTCTTCCCCAGGACCGTGATCTCCACAAGTTTTTCGTACGGACGGAACACTTCCGACATCAGCGGAGCCTCGCCCTCTGCCATGGGATGAATGCCTCTGTGGCTTCAAACTAATGCAGCAGGAGCGTCGGAGCAATCAGAACAGATCCCCTGGTGCCTAATCTTCCACTGGCGAAAGGCGAAGGCCTACGAGAGAGGTTGCCTAAGCAGGAGCGAGCGGTTCGGCAGGTCGATCGAGTGCCGTCGGGCCAGGCAGGAGCGAGGATCCGGTAGCTTCAGGCGAAGAATTTGCCGATATGGCGAAACTTCTCAAACCGCGCGGCAAGCAGCCGATCGGGCGAAAGCCGCGAGAGCTCCTCGAGGGCGCGCCAGAGGGCAGGCTCGAGCAGTCGCGCCGCTGCTGCGTGGTCGGTCTGCGCGCCTTCCGGTGGCTCGGGCACGATTTCATCAATCAGCTTCAATTCCAGCAGATCGGGCGCGGTGATTTTCAGCGCTTCGGCTGCTATTTCCGCCTTGGTAGAGTCGCGCCACATGATCGAAGCGCAGCCCTCGGGCGAGATCACCGAGTAGATCGAGTTTTCCAGCATCAGCACGCGGTCTCCGACGGCAATGGCCAGAGCGCCCCCCGAGCCGCCCTCGCCGGTGATGACAACGATGATCGGAACGGCGAGCCGCGACATCTCGCGAATGTTGTAGGCGATGGCCTCCGCCTGCCCGCGCTCTTCCGCATCGATTCCCGGGTACGCGCCTTGGGTGTCGACGAATACAAGAATCGGACGGCCAAACTTGGCCCCCAGCCGCATAGCGCGCAGGGCCTTGCGATAGCCCTCGGGTTTGGCCTGCCCGAAATTGCGAGCCAAGCGCTGTTTGGTGTCGCGGCCCTTCTGATTGCCGACCACCAGCACAGGCCGGCCGTGAAATCGCGCCATGCCGGTGATCAAGGCGGCGTCATCGGAAA
>JASHRC010000202.1 GCA_030037525.1 Candidatus Acidiferrales bacterium
CTCAAATACAACCAGATTAACGAGATGCTATCGACAAAACCGTGGCAAAGGATGTTCATCCAGAGATTGCGCTTATTAAGAAGATACATTGCGCCGAGCAGCAGTCCGATCTCGGCAGCTCCAATGGCACCGGCCAAACCCTGATAGCCGTGAGCTGCACCAAAAATAAGACTGCTCACCAGCAACGCCGAGACCCATCCTGCCCATCCGTAGCCTACTAGATCGGAAATCCGATTCATCAAATATCCGCGCTCGCCGGCATCGAACACGACCGTCGCCGAGCCCCTTCCCCTGCAATAGAACTTCAGCTTGGTGCCGTCGGAAGCGGTGAAAAACTGGCCGGGTTTCGCGTAGAGCGCGTCGCCTTCAAACGCATAGGAGGCGTTTGCAAAGGCGAGCACCGCGATCGCCGCTAAGACGACTCGCTTGCTCCACACGACGCGTTCCACGCTCCGGCGTTCCATCATCGGATATGAGTCAACCGGACCCTGACCACACGGCCTTCGGTACCGTCCACAGACTCTCGTCGAGTATGCCCTCGGCGAGCGCCTTGGCCTGGATAGCCAAGAATTTCTCACCTTTTTCGGCCGTGGCGCTTCGCGGGTCCCCGGTGCACCCCGCGAGAGGAGCAACTTCCGCAAATGAAAAAAAACGGTAGAACCCTTCTCTTCCACGGACTCCGTGCGGACGGCTCCGCATTGCGTCGTCGAAGCGCTCCTTCCGCACTGTGTCTGGTGCGATGGCGAGCATTATGGATGTCTCCCCCTCACAGGCGTGCCTGCCCACGGGATTGGAGTCGAAGACGGTGCGCGTTTCGATCGGCGACAGGTACCAGGGGGTGGTGGTTACGATAGCCATCGAATGCTTTACAGCCAGTTCTCGCACAGTCACGGCCAATGGTTCTACGTTTCCGCCATGCCCATTCACAATCAACAGACGCGAGACCCCGAGAACCTTCAATGACCTTGCGATGTCGTCGACGATCGCCCGGAACGTCTGAAAGCAGACACTGACCGTAGCGCCGAACGGCAGGTGATGTTCGCTCAATCCAAGCCACATTCCTGGCATTACGGCAACAGGCAACTCGGCCGACACCAGACGCGCGGCGCGAACCGCCGCGGCGTGAGCACTGGCTGTGTCCGTCATCGTCGGCAAGTGCGGACCGTGCTGTTCGAGCGATCCCACCGGCAGCATCACCAGCGCTCTTGGCTTGGAGGCGAACTCCGCAAGCTCTATTCGCGTCATGCGCGCCCATTCCACTTCGTCGATCATGCCTCGCTTCTCATCTGCTTCGGGACTCCACCTCCCTCACGGTCAGACCTGTTCTGCCATCACGAACGTTGCACCCGCTCAATTCGCTTGGCTATTTCTCCAGTCAGTTAATCCACAGAGACCGGCAGTGCCTGTCCCCACCTATCATCAAACGGACGGTCACGCGCCGACAGTGCCCCATTGTTCGCGCCATTTTGTTGACCACCTCGTCGGTGGCCACGTTCCTCGGTCGTCGCGACAGCGGCTACCCTGCGTGAGCATCTTGCGCTTCACTTCGCCTCCATTCACTTACACCTAATGCATCTGAACGGCTCGCTTTGCCAAATCCACGCCGCAACGTCTGTCCGCTGCTGTCCCGTCATTCATGTCCAAGGAACTTCCGATACACGATGAAGCCGGACCGCTCGGCCACTTTGTCGTACAACCTCATCGAAGCTGAATTGGTCTCATGGGTCTGCCAATACACTTTTTTTGTACCGGCCCGCTCAGCAAATCTGTAGACCTCCGCAATTAGAGCGGCCCCAATGCCGCTGCCTCTTGCCGGCTTGCTCGTGAATAGGTCCTGGAGATAACAGCTCGATTCGACGGTGATGGTACTTCGATGAAATAGAATGTGTGCGAGGCCGAGCAACTGTCCCGCGCGCTCAGCAACGAACGCCTGCATAGGTTCGTATCGATCAAAGAATCGGGACCACGTCAGATCAATTACATGGTCCGGTAAAGCCGTTTTGCCCTCGCGGCCGTAGAAGGCATTATATCCGTCCCATAGCACCCGCCATTGCTGATAGTCATCTTTCAGCACGCCGCGAATCACTAGATCATCTGCCATCGTGCATACCCGTTGTTGGGATGTCCGACCCCAAGCGCCGCGCGTGATCAGGTAACCCGCGGGTATCACCAATATCGCAGGGATTGTGGTAGTGTTGAATAGCCATTTCTTATGTATCCGCCAATACCACTTTCTGACCGATCTCGTTCGCTGACCCGACAGATTTACGCTGGCCTACGACGGGCCCTGCTCTCCGGTGCCTATACGGCTGGCCAGCGTTTACCCTCGACGCGCGATCTGGCAATGCACTTGGGGGTGTCGCGCACTGTGGTCCTAGTGGCCTACGAGCAATTGCTGGCGGAGGGTTACGTTTCGGGTCGTCCTGGTTCTGGTACCTACGTAACCCAAGGATTGCATGGCATTGCTTCCACGCCACCGGGTACCCGGCCGAAGGTGCAGCTGGCAGCTTTTGGGATTGCTGCCGAGAAGGCTGCGCGCCGCGTGGGTATCAAGAGAGTAAACGCTTCCCCGTTGCTTTATGATTTTGCTTATGCGACGGCGGACACGGAATTGTTTCCGTTCGATAAGTGGCGTCGTATCTTGCTGCGAGTCATTCGCAAGTACTCGGACGGAAAGGTTGGCTATTCCGCTGCGGCCGGCGTGCCCGAGTTGCGAGAAGCTATTTGCCAGCATCTCAAACGAAGCCGGGCAGTCAATTGCGATCCTTCTCAAGTTATAGTGTCGACAGGGTCGCAGCAAGCACTCGAACTCGTCGCTCGGGTGTTCGTGGATCGCGGTGACCCGGTGGCGATAGAGGATCCACACTACCAAGGTACGCGAGAGATTCTCGCCGCCTACGGCGCGCGCCTCCGCCGGGTGCCGATTGACCGGCTTGGCTTGATTCCCCGCGCACTTCCGGCGAAAGCGCGTCTCTTGTTCGTGACGCCGTCCCACCAGTTTCCAACTGGAGTGATCCTTCCGCTCGAGCGCCGGACGAAAATTTTGCAATGGGCGCGGCAAACGAATTCCCTCGTCGTCGAGAACGACCGCGACGGCGAATTTCGCTACGCGGGACGACCGCTCGAATCAATGCAGGGCCTGGATGTTGAAGGCCGCACGATTTACGTTGGGACATTTTCTCGCACGATCTTTCCGGCGCTGCGGATTGGATATCTGGTCGTACCCAAAGCTCTAACCGAAATATTCTGGATGGCCAAGTGGCTCGGAGATCAGCAGTCGGCCGTTCTGGAACAACAGACGCTGGCCGAGTTTATGAGCTCCGGTCAGTACGATCTCTACCTGCATCGATTGCTACGGCGCAACGCGATACGGCGCACGGCTCTCCTAGAAGCGCTTGACCGAACCATGCGCGGAC
>JASHRC010000203.1 GCA_030037525.1 Candidatus Acidiferrales bacterium
CAACGAAGGCAGCCGCGGTATCGGAAACGTCCCATAATGACCGACCAGGCGGAAAGCCCTACAGATCTTGGCGTCAAGCGCACCCTGGCGCGCTGGAATCTACAATTGCACCGGATCCGTTCACCGGTGCTGCGCTTTGGCTTTGCGGTTGTTTTCGTCGCCATTGGGCTCGGGCTGGCGCTTGCATTGCAATACTACCACTTCCACGGCGTGGAGGTGCCGGTTCTTGCGCTGGCGGTCGCCCTCACCGCCTGGTATGCAGGAACTGCGCCTTCGGTGCTGGCGATCGTGCTGGCCGCGCTCTGCTTTGACTACTTCTTTACGGAGCCTTTCCACACCTTCTACATTTCGAGCAGAGATCTACCTTACTTTTTCGTTTTCATCGCATGGGCGCTGATTGTTGCCTCATTCGCCGCTGTTCGGCGCCGGATCGAGGGCGATCTTCGGCAGGCCCGGGATCACCTTGAGACCGAACTGGAACAGCGCAAGCGCCAAGAGGACGAAATTCGCAAACTCAATCAGGACCTTGCCAACCAAGCGGCGGAACTCGAAGCGGCCAACAAGGAACTGGAATCGTTTGCCTATTCCGTCTCCCACGACCTTCGCGCGCCATTGCGTCATGTGGCTGGGTACTCCGAGTTGCTGCAGAAACAAGCATCTTCTTCCCTCGACGACAGAAGCCGTCGATACATTCAAACGATACTCGAGTCAGCAAAAAGAATGGGTAATCTGATTGACGATCTGCTGGCATTTTCCAGGATCGGGCGGACCGAGACCAGAATGACGGCAGTAAACCTGGATCAGCTTGTCGGGGAGGTCGTGGCCGAACTGGGGCAGGAGACACGCGGTCGCGACATTGCATGGAAAATCGGGGCGCTGCCGGTGTGCTACGGGGACCGTTCCATGCTCAAGCTGGTCCTTGTAAACCTGGTGTCCAACGCGGTTAAGTTCACGCGGATGCGAGCGCGAGCCGAAATCGAGCTTGGCTGCGCCGCCGGCGAGGCAAATCAAATACAGGTGTTCGTGAAGGACAACGGCGCCGGTTTTGATATGCAATATGCAAATAAACTCTTCGGGGTGTTCCAGCGTCTGCACCGCTCTGAAGAGTTCGAGGGCACCGGGATCGGATTGGCCACCGCGCAGCGCATCATCCACCGCCATGGAGGGCAAATCCGGGCCGAGGGAGCGGTCGATCAGGGCGCAACCTTCTATTTCTCACTTCCTGACGCACCGCATGCAGCGGAGAGGACTGCGAACAGGCAATGAACGGACTGGGACGCATTTTGATCGTGGAAGACGACCCGAGAGACGTCGAACTTACTCTGACAGCGTTGGAGGAATACAACCTGGCAAACGAGGTCGTGGTCACCCGTGACGGAGCAGAAGCTCTCGATTACCTCTATTGTCGCGGAGAATACAGCTCTCGCTCCAACGACAACCCCGCGGTCACGCTGCTGGATCTGAAACTGCCGAAGATCGATGGGCTGGAGGTCTTACAGCAAATCAGGTCCGACGAGCGCCTGAAGATGATCCCTGTGGTGGTGCTGACGTCATCACACGAGGAAAAAGACATGATCAGAAGCTACCAGCTCGGGGTGAACGCCTATGTCGTAAAGCCGGTTGATTTCCACGAGTTCGTCAACGCCGTCAAGGAATTAGGGGTCTTCTGGGCAGTCATCAACGAGCCACCCCCCGGCAGCATGAAGAAGGCATCGTGACGGATCCGCTGCGGCTTCTTTTGCTGGAGGATGACCCCGCTGACGCGGAGCTCATTCAAGAGCTCCTCGAAGTCGATCATTTTGTCTGCGAAGTAACCCGCGTCGAGACGCGCACTGAGTTTCTGGCGGCGCTTGAACACGCCGATATTGACCTCATTCTCGCGGATTACAAACTTCCGTCGTTCGACGGGCTTTCCGCATTGCAACTGGCACTGAGTGTCCGCCCTGATCTGCCCTTCATCTTTGTTTCCGGCACGCTCGGCGAGGAGGTAGCGATCGAAGCGCTCAAAATTGGGGCGACGGATTATGTTCTGAAGACGCGACTATCAAGGCTCGTGCCCTCGGTGCGGCGCGCGCTGCGCGAAGCCCGCGAAAGGACGGAACGCAAGAGGACGGAGGAGGCGCTGCGCCGCAACCAGAAGTACCTGGAGGAGGCGCAGCGCATCGCGCATGTCGGTTGGTGGGAGCGGGATCTCACTACAAATCACGTGTCGCTTTCGGACGAGGTTTGCCGGATTTTCGGGGTGCAGCCGGTGGACCTGCCAGATTGGCATGAACGCTGGCTCCAACTGATCCACCCGGAGGATCGACCGAGAGCCGCTGAAGCCGCGGCGGCTGCGCTGCGCGGCGGTCCACGCTATGACGTTGAATATCGCGTGGTCCGTCCCGACGGCGTCGTGCGCGTCGTCCACAGCCAGGGCGAGGTAACGTGGGATGAGTTGGGGCGGCCGCTGCGCCAGTTTGGCGTCCTGCAGGATATCACCGAGCTGAGGCTGGCGGAGCGCGAGCTGCGCGCGAGCGAGGCGCGTTTCCGCACCTTTGTCGACCGCGCCACGGACGCTTTTTTCCTGCTTGACGATCAATCGACAATTCTCGACGTCAATCGCGAGGCCTGCGACAGTCTGGGCTACAGGCGGGAAGAACTGATCGGAATGCGCTCGCTTGATTTCGATGTCGCCCTGGACGAGGCGTCCATCCTGCGCCTGAAGCAGCGCATCGCCGCCGGGGAAACATTAGCCTTCGAGACCCTTCACAGGCGAAAGGATGGAACGGTCTTTCCGGTGGAAATCCGCTCCGGCCGGTTCGAGCAAGGTGGACGTCGGTTCTTGGCCTTGGCGCGCGATATCACTGAGCGCAAGCGGGCCGAAGAGGAGCGCGGAAGATTGCGCCAGCTGGAGGCCGATCTGATGCGCCTCAACCGCATAAGCATGATGGGAGAACTGGCGGCATCGCTGGGTCACGAAATCAATCAGCCAATCACCGCCGCTGCAATAAACGCCAGAGCCTGCTTGCGATGGCTGCAGCGCGAGCCGCCTGAGATTGGAGAGGCTCGTCATAGCGCATCGAGAATTGTCAGCGACGTAGATCGCGCCGCCGGCATCATTGAACGAAATCGCTCATTCTACCGGCGGGGGACGCCAAAACGCGAGCTGATCGACTTCAACGAAATCATTCGGCAGATGGTCGCTCTGCTGCACGATGCTGCGAGCCGTCATTCTATTTCAATCCGTACCGATCTGGACGCCGCCCTTCCGAAGACGATAGCGGACCGTGTGCAATTGCAGCAGGTGCTGATGAACCT
>JASHRC010000204.1 GCA_030037525.1 Candidatus Acidiferrales bacterium
GGCGAGAGATACGGTCCCCATTCGTAGAACTTGCCCTGGAAGGCCCGGATCGTTGCGTAAACAATGAAGGCGGTGAATACGACGAGTGTGGGGATCAGTTCGATCCACCACGCGTCGTCACGCTGCGTGCTGCCAAAGCGGTCGAGTGCCTTAAGAGTTGAAGAATCTGCCACCCTGCTCCTTACCCCGCTGGAAACAGAATATTCGAGAATCTCAGTTTTGCAAACAGCATTTTGCGCCGAAAAAATTCCACCCGGCAAATGCCTGATCTTCTCAGCGCTACTTCGACACCTGGATGGATTGCAGATACTCGAGGAGGTTCTCGATTCGCACGTTTCCGCGATCGATGTCCTCTTCCACCTGATGGAAGATGGGTCCCCAAATGGGCATCTCGCGCGAGCCGTGCGACGCCATCACATCCTCGCCCGTAATCGTCCTTCGCGCCCGTGCCGTGGGAAACGTTCCACCGTTGTTTTTGGCCAGTAGCGTCAAGTTGGGGACCTTCGCCTTCAACGCCGAAGCAGCCGGACCGTCCCCTTTCCCGTCCAGGCCATGGCACGAAGCGCAGTACGCGCGAAAGAGGTCGGGCCCTTTGGTTGAGCGAATCAGCGGCGGGAGCTCCTGCGCGGAGTTCGACGGAGCTTGCGCGCGGGCGGCGACTGCAAAAACCACGATTGCAACGGCGGCAACCGCGACCGCACAGCCCGTTGCTCGCTCCGATGCCCGCTTGGAAATGTTTGTCATCTCCGCTCCCTGTTGGCGATCCAGCTGTCTCCTTCGGTCGATTCTCAAAATCGGGAGAAAAGTGGATCGATCGCAGAAGCTCGATCGGTTTCCGGCGAGAACGCCACAGGCGGACCGAAGCGTACTCTCCGCTTTCGGATTCCCTTCCAATATGGTCGGCTGCGCCCGTGCGCACATCGATTCCTCCGCCAAGATGCCTGACCCGCGTCTTTGGCTTCTGCCTGCCGCCTCCTATCCCGTGGCTAACCCCTAAGGACGAAGCTCTTTGCTACGGTGGGGCGCAGCAACTGTTGATCATACGAGACTTCGCCCTCCGTCGACAGCGATGATTTGCCCGGTCACGAAGTCCGCCGATGCAAGGTAGGCAACAGCAGCGGCGATGTCGCCGCCCGTGCCAGTCCGATGCAGCGGCACGCGCCGAATGTATTCTTCATCCGGCGGCTCACCCGGAAATTGAATCGTGCCCGGGGCGACGCTGTTCACCAGTATTTCCGGCGCCAGCGCCCGCGCCAGGCACCGCGTCAACATGATCGAGCCCGCTTTCGACACGCAGTAATGTGTGAAACCAGGCCAGGGCAACAGTCCTCCAAGCGATGACAGATTGATAATTCGCCCGCGGCCTTGCCCCCGCATAACCGGCGCCGCTGCCTGCGAGCAAAGGAACTGCGACCTCAAGTTCGCGTTCATGACGCGCTCCCACTGTTCGTCGGTCAGCTCCTCAAATTTCGCCGGGAAAAAGACGCCTGCGTTGTTCACCAAAATATCCAGGCGCCCGAATTCTTTTTCAACCCCCGCGATCATGCCCGCGACTTCGCGCCGCTCCGACAGATCGGCTTGGATCGCAACAGCTCGTCTTCCCAGCGCGCCGATTTCACTGACCACTTTCTCCGCATCCGCCGCCGACGAATGGTAGTGAACCGCGATGTGCGCCCCGTCGACGGCCAGACGAAGCGCGATACTGCGCCCGATGCGCTTCCCGGCGCCGGTGACCAGCGCAATTTGTCCTTCCAGTGGCTTCGATGGCATCTCCTGCGCCCTCCCCCGAACCGGAGACTGGCACGATATCACCCGACCCACTGGTCGGAAAACAAAATGCGCACAGGCCACCTGGTCTCGTGGCTGCAAGAGAGGCTCGGTCGCCCTGCTACACTTCAGAGCTGTGCGCATCCCTTTTACCGCTTCGCGCCAGGCCGATCTGACGATTCAGCCCGCGTTCGAAACACAGTGGCCCGGGAAGCGCGGTCCGGTCCCGCTAAAGCTGGCCGCAATTCTCTGCGGCGGGATCGGCCTGGTCCTTCTGTTCCATCACCTCTTTGAGGGGAGCGGGAAGGCGAAAGCACCCCCTCAGAGTACGCCCTGTCCATCACCCCGATTCTGGCCGGCGGGCTTGCCCTCGCCGGGTTTTTCTTTCTGCCCAGAATTCAAGCTCGCCGCATCGAGCGCGAGTCGGAGCGCTACGACAGACTCCATTTGCCGCGACCATCGTTACGTGGAAAGCGGTGACGAAGGGATCCTATTTGGCTGCGATTGCAAGCGCACCTGCTACGAGTGGCCGCAGCCAGTCTCGATGGTCGAAAGCAAGGATGTCTTCGTGATTCGGACCAAAGACAACATCGAGGTCGTGCCGAAGCGGGCCTTCCCAAACGAAGCGGCGATCACCGAGTTTCGGCACCTGCTCACCGGCCACCTGGATCGGCCCGATGCGCTTCAGGCCCCGCACTGTCCAAGTGAACTGCACGCCCGCCGATCTGCGATGGGCGCCCTGGCTACACATTCGCAGAGGCGGCGGCTGGCGGGCAATGGTGGCGCCATTGGGCCCTGTTGTGGCCTTCAGTATTTGGGCGGGGTATTTTGCGGAATTCGTCGACAGCGTCATTCGGTGGGACCGCCTGCTTTGCGTCGAATGCGCAGCGCTCGGACTCCTGCTGCTTAATGCTTAAGCCTCGTCCCGGCCGACGGCCGCCGCCATATCTAGGTCCATTTCGCGTCTGGTTTGGCGACCAAGCGCTTCACCTGGAGTACCGTTCTCTTTGGTATGCGTCGAGTGGTATCACCTCTGGGCGTTCTTAGAAGACAAACACAACCTCCTGCTCTACCGCGGCGACCGCTCGTACTAAACGCTGCCGCAGCGCTTCATCGACGGTGTGCAGGGTGAGTATGTCCGCTCGGTGGTGCGAGCCACGGAGATGACCGAGAGCAGGGGAATCGCGGCGAGGCGGGTATGGATTGAGGCGCGAACCGATTTTTGTATGCTATTCGGCGTCGTCTTTCTGCTCCTAGCAGGCGCCGGGCGTTTTTCAGTGGACGCAAGCCTCCAGAGCAACGGCTAATCGCGATTCGGCGCAGCAGATCGACGCGGGCCAGCTCTCGCATCACTCTTCGTCAAAGAGCGCTACTGGCGATTCGCCTCCTGCCAGGAGGTTCGCGCAATCGAAACTCCCTGGGAAGCAGGGATAGAAGTTGCACCGGCCTGTGGAACGGCCGTGGGAAACCACGGAGGTCCAAAGTTATTCGCTAAACGCAGGTCGTAATAGGTGTTTTCGGCGTTCATGTCGGCAGCGAAAATGTTCGTCTGGATCTGCCCACCTACGTTGTTGAATGTGTTGATGAAGCCGGAAGCGGTGAATCCGCAAGAGCTGCTCGCACAACTGCCGCCAATGGGCGCGAGGCTGCCGTCCACTTCGAGGTTGTTATTGGAGTAGGGGCTGCTCAGATTGATGTTGCCGTTAGCGGTATAGACCCCAATGACGCCGGCATTGGTCGAGGAGTTCAAAACGTCCGCGGGCACAGAGACGGGTTCCTGAGCGTAGACTAGGTTGCCGTTGATGTTGATATTGTCCGCGGCCGTTATGTTGATGCCGGTAAGGTTTTGAACTGTTCCCTGCATGGCCGTGATCGAACCGTTGATGTAGACGAGTGTAGGGTTCACGGGATTGCCGGAGGGATCGGTCTGGATGATTGGCGACCCGGAGTTCGGATCAAGCTGTGTGGGAACGCCCTGCAGCGTCAAAGTGGTGCTGCCCGACATCACAGTGGTGGTGTTCAACGTGTTGTCCACCACGATCGTTGTCGTCGTGCTTCCTTGTGTAATCGTGTAGGTCTGCGTGATGTTCCCGGCAGTGTCCGTGGTGGCACTGAGAGTGAGGGCGGCATTGCCGTTGACGTAGAAGCCCCCTGCCGATCCGTCTCCACCGTTGGATGGATTACTGCCGTAGACATTTACAGTCTGGCCGGCAACCGTCTCGGTGTAGTAGGGAATGTAGACCGCAGTCGGGACACTGCCGGAACTCGGATATGTTGTGCCGTTGATCTGTTTCAATACCGCATTCATCTGCGCGGCAGTGGGCGCGGGATCAGCCGCGCATGGCGCAACCAGGCAGGGGGCAGTGCCTTCTGCGTTCAGAACGGCCTGAATCTGATTGTAGCTGTTCGAAGGCGCCACGATGGAGTTCTGACTGGTCTGAAAACCCTCCTGAAAGACTGGTGCCTTCATGCCGCTCGGCATGGCGGCTTGGTTCTCGCAATTCGAGCCTGGGTACCAACTCGTCGTCGAGCTGACCTGGCCGACCGTGCCGGTGAAGGTGTAGCCAGGATTCGAGAAGTTCCCAAATCCCCATTGGCCGTCGGTGAACATGGGCCCGGTCATGTAGCCCGGCACCAACGCGCCTATACACGGAGCGAAGTTCGTAATGAACGCGGCCCATCTCGAGAAACTGGGAGGATTCCCCGCCCCGGGAGTTCCCGAGATACTGGTGTAGGTAATCACTCCCTTTTCTGTTATCTTTTCCGCTTCTGATCCGGCGGACTGTCCCTGCACGGTAATTTCGTACGGATACAAGAATGTCCATTGATAGTCGTAGTCATTGGCGACGGTGGTCTTGCCATTGGTGCAGGTGGGAGTGGGCGGCCAGCAGGCGTCGCCGTCCGATGGATTCGGCGCCACTTCAAATTGCACCGTCCCGATGGGTAGACTCCCGTCGGGGTTCGCGACCATTGTGAATTGGCCATTCCATGACCCTGGATCTCCGACCTTGTAGTAGCTAGCCTGGTACGGCGCGTACGCAGCGGCCAAAAACGCGGTCGCTCCATTTCCGACGTTCGTCCACGTACTGGCTGTGGCGGGCATGGTGACGCCTCCAACCGAGAGTGGCGGGGCGCCGTTTGCGCCATTGTCAAGGGCAGTGTTCATAACGGCGTTCTTCATCGCTTCGACGATCGCATTGATGCCTGAATCAGCGGCATAGAACGACCCGCGGAAATTTCGGTAGTAACCGTTGATCATGGTGTCGGAGGAAACCATGAGAACCATGGCCACGCTGATGGCGCTCAGCAACGCAAGCAGGAGGAGCGTGGCAATCAGCGCAGCGCCCCGCGAGCTCCGTCTAAGGGCGGGCGAGAGTCGATGACGGCCTCTCATCTCTGGCAAATTGTCCCTGCGTGATCCCATGGATTCACCTCTTATATGTGAATGGTTAATTTCCGAATTCGGTGTTGCTTAGGTTTCGGAGGTCCACGACCACGGACCCCTGCTGAACCAGGTAGGGCCCGGTATCGAAACCGTTCTTGAGATTCCGGAGCGCCATGTCGGTGCTGGGGACCGTCCGCCCGATCATTGAAATCCGCACCGAGCGCACCAATGTGAAGTCGTAAGGATCATTCGAGGGCGGAGGCAGCACCGAGCAGTCGGCGCCACTGATGGCATCGCTGCAATATGCTGCCGAGTTAAAGAAATAGTTCGCGATATCGGTCTGACCCTTGGAAGCGGTGCTCCAAAGGGCCGCCCCAACCTTGAATCCGATGACCTCGTCGGTCAGAACGGAGCAAACTCCGCCGACACAGCGATTCAATTGCTGGTCGGCGGCATTGGCGGGATTCGGCTGAACAAAATAGGTGATCGTGTTCGACAACGAGGAGCCTAGGTCGACAATAAACGCGCCATTATTGAAACAGTCCGTCTGCGCGGCCGCGCCGCACTTCTGTCCCCAGGCATTGGGGTAGTAGGGTCCTCCGCTCGCAGGGAACATAATACCGAGAGGATCGGTGTGGGTCCCTGTTAGGGTGTGCGTCAGCTGAATCTTCCCACCGCTCACCGTAGCGTTCTGCGTAAGCTCGACCACCACCATACAGTAGTTGAATGCAATCGAGTCACACGAGAGCGTCGTAGCCGCGCCAGAGGGAAACTGAACGACCAGCAATTCATCGCCGTCCTTGAAACACGTTGCAGTGTCAGCCGCTTGGACCGTGGCGCTGCCTTGGGTGTTAGCGTCATCGGCGTTTATGGTCGCACTCGAACCCAAAGCGTCGAAGCCCGCTGCATCGGAAACGACCAGAACCGGATTGTAGGTTACCCCAGACACGGTGGCCGTACATTGCGAGAGGCTCGGTATAGTCAACGCGTCGAAGCATGCGCTGGGAGTCGGATATGACCAGGTGGCCGTGGGAGCGCAGGCCGGAGCGTTCCCTCCCTGAACCGCGGGCACGCTGTTTTGGATGATTACGCCAAGCGAGAAGGCAGCGGGAGCTCCGTTGACCGCGCCGGCGGCGAGCAGGTTCTGACCGGACCCTGACAGGTCCATTTCCAACTGCGACATTGCGTTGCGCAGGCCAATGTCTACCCCGGAAAGGTTCTGCTGGTGGGTTGCGAAAGATACCTGCTGGTCGAAGAGCGAAAACGCTGCACCCGCCACGACCAAAAAAACCACCATGGCGATCATCAGTTCGAGGAGCGAGAATCCTCGCGCCGCGCCGCGAACTGCTTTCTGGCTACCGACCACGGCCTGTGCCGAGCGACTCACGGGCGCACCGTGCTCATCTGGAAGCTCACTGGAGCTCGCGTAGATTGAGTGTTGAGAGTAACCAGCACAGTAATACGCCTTCCTCCGGTGACCGTAGCGGGTGTGCCGGCGATGGAGGTGATCGTGGGATTCTCGGTAATCAGCCAGCGGCGCGTAAAGGTGGCCCCTCCCGCGGGAGGATTGGCCACTCCACAGGACGCGGGCGTGCCCACACACCCGAAACTGGTCTGAACGATTGTGGTGGTTTGGTTTGAAGTGTTGCCGGTCACAGGGTCGTACACAACTTGCGTTTGCGTCTCATAGTCGGCCCCCGTGGTGTCGGAGACGACGACCTCATCGCAGAAGGGGTCCCCGGCAGCGCAGAGTGCAGCCGCGTTGATAGTCCCGCACGAACTGGCAGCGCAGTAACCGCTGTTCGCCGCACTGGCACAGGCCGTGGAGTCGCAAACGTTTGGATCACTCGAGGGGAATTTGTTCAGGGTGTCCAGTTTCTCGGATGCGAGCACATTGGCTATGTTCATGTATCGAGACTGGGAACCTGTTAGGAGCATGCTGCTGACCAAGGCGGCGACGCCGAGCAAGCCGATCGCCAGGATGGAAATCGACACCAGAACCTCGATCAGCGTGAATCCCCGGGCGCCGGTGCGCTTGTTAGTTGTGCGTCGTTGTGACATTTCCCACACCGGAAACAGTGATATTGACCTGCTTGGACTGATAGGAGAGCGTCAGAGCTGGACTCGCGGGGCCAGGGCAAGCACCCCCGGCGCCGTACACCATTCCATTCGGGCAGAACGTAAACGTGTACGTCGCGCCGTTTCCACCATTGATTGCCACATTCTGGCTGGGTATCGGCACGGCGCGGGAGGCTGTGCCGGCACCTAAATTGGACACGACGTAGGTGTTGGCTGGGGCCGTCAGCGCTAGTGTGTAAATCTGACTGTTCATGATCGCTTGATAACGCGTGGCGCTGATGGCCGCCGTCAAACTGTTGGTTGCCGAATTCAGCCGCATCATTCTCATCGTGCTGGTGACGACCGGGACTGCGGCAGCGGTGACGATCACGCCGACGATCGTCGACATCATAAGCTCCAGTACGGTGAAACCCCGCAGACGCTTCCGCCTTTTCTGGGTGCCTTCGCGGCAGGCGCCGCCCGATGCGCAGTTCATGGTCACGGAGCTCATCTGGATATTGCTCCCCGCAATTTTTTACCGGAAACGAGCCCCGCCCGGAATAGCCCAACGGTACTACGACGCGGCAAGCGGGTAACCTGGCCCGACGTACAAGACACAAAACGGCAGGGGGCGGCCGTCAACACCGTGAGCGGGTTGGAGCGGGAGAAGAGCAATCCTAGCAGCTTGAATGGCGGACCTCTGCGCTCAACAAGAAAACCAGATGCAAGTGACCGATGCGGGGCGTGTTAGGTAGAATCGCGCAGCGGTCACGGGGAGAGAAATGAAACTCGATTTGCTTGCCATCGCGCCGCATCCCGATGACGTGGAGCTAACCTGTGGGGGAACGATGATCAAGATGGCACAGGCCGGCTACCGCACCGGCATCCTCGATCTCACCCGCGGCGAAATGGGCACGCGCGGCACTCCCGAAGCGCGCCTAGAGGAAGCTGCCCGCGCCGCGAAAATCATGGGCGCCAAGGCACGGCGTAATCTCGGGCTGCCCGACGCCCACCTGCGCGTTTGCGACGAGTATAAAGCAGCGATCGCCGAGGTGATTCGCGAACTCGAGCCGCGAACCGTCATCCTTCCCTACTGGGAAGGTCGCCACCCGGACCACTACACGGCTGCGCGGCTCGGCTACGAGGCCTGCTTCCTCGCCGGTCTGAAAAACTATCCTCTGCCCGGCGAGGCATTCCGGCCGTTCAAGATTCTCTATGCCGCGGCGTACGCTGACGTGCGTCCCACAATCGCCGTCGACATTACCCAGCAATACGACCGCCGGCGCCAGGCCATTCTCTGCTACACCTCCCAGTTTCGTCCTGTCAGGACCGAGCGCCGCTCGAGAGTCGCTCTTCCACTCGATGAGCTCGAGGGTCGCATGAGCGACACCGCACGACATTACGGCCGCATGATCGGCGTCGAATATGCCGAAGGGTTCGTGGTGAAGGAAGTCATCGAAGTCAACGATGTCGTCAGCATGCCCGTGCGATCCATCTGATCTCGAGCGCCGTCCAGGACGCGGCACCGTGCGCCTGAATCGAAAAATGACCTGCCGCAATCGAACCGCACAGCGAAGTGCCATCAAGATTTCGCAAATGAATTTGGTCTGATCCCATTTGAAAATCCTATCCAAGCGATGAAAAAATGAACTGGTTTCTTGCCGCGGCTGACCTTGACGTGGAATCGGACCATAGGGTAACGTCTCGCGCCTAAATCTACGCGACAAAATCCTAGGTGGGAGGTTTGGATGGACCCGAAGGGTGTTCTCGAGTACGCCGGGAAGCACAATGCAAAGATCGTAGACTTGCGCTTTATTGACGTGCCCGGGTTGTGGCAGCACGTCAGTTACCCGATCAAGGAACTGACGCTCGAATCGTTGCAGGAGGGTTTTGGAATGGACGCCAGTTCGATTCGCGGCTGGGCGCAGATTCACGAATCGGACATGCTGCTGATTCCCGACCCGAACACCGCGTTCATGGATCCTTTCCGCGACACGCCCACCATCGTCCTCATCTGCGACGCATATGATCCGCCCACGCGCAAGCCGTATGCCCGCGATGTCCGCAACCTTGCACACCGCGCCGAGGAGTATCTGCAGAAGTCGGGCGTCGCCGACCAGGCATTTTTCGGCGCCGAAGCGGAGTTCTTCATTCTGGATAGCGCTCGCTTCGATTCACGCGAGAATCACGCCTATTACTACCTGGATTCCGACGAAGGCCGCTGGAATTCGGGTCGCCCCGAACACAATCTTGGTTTTCGGCCGCGCTACAAGGAGGGCTACTTCCCGGTCCCGCCGACCGATCATTACCAGGACATGCGCAGCGACATGGTGCTCAAGCTGCAGGAGGTGGGCGTCGAAGTGGAATGCCATCACCATGAAGTGGCCACCGCCGGCCAGGCCGAAATCGACTTCAAATTCGACACGCTGATCCGCGCCGCCGACAACATGTGCAAGTACAAATACATCCTGCGGAACACCGCCTATCAATACGGCAAGACTGTCACCTTCATGCCCAAGCCGATTTATTCCGACAACGGTTCGGGGATGCATACGCACCAGTCGCTCTGGAAAGGCGGCAAGCCGCTGTTTGCCGGTGACGGGTACGCCGGTTTGAGTCAGACGGCGATGTGGTACATCGGCGGCCTGCTCAAGCACGCGCCGGCGATTCTTGCCTTTGCCGCTCCGTCGACCAACTCCTACAAGCGGCTTGTGCCCGGATTCGAGGCCCCAGTGAACCTGGCCTATTCCAAGCGGAACCGCTCGGCCGCCGTGCGCATTCCCGTGTACTCGGAGAGTCCGAAGGCGAAGCGACTCGAATTCCGGCCACCGGACCCGTCCTGCAATCCGTACCTTGCCTACTCGGCCATGCTGATGGCCGGGCTTGATGGTATCGAAAACAAAATCGATCCCGGAGGGCCGCTGGACAAGGACATCTTCGAACTTTCCAAGGAAGAACTGGCGCACGTGCCGTCGGTGCCCGGCTCGCTCGAGGGATCCCTCCAGGCCCTTCAGCAGGATCACGGATTCCTTACCAAGGGCGGCGTGTTCACGAAGGACTTCATCGACCTCTGGATCGATTACAAGATTACCAAGGAGGTCACGCCCATGAGCATGCGGCCCCACCCGTACGAGTTCCATCTCTACTACGACATTTAGGCACAAAGCACGGCCTGCTCGTTGCTGGCCGTCGCTTGTTGACTTCCGAAGCGAGGGAGTCTACTCGCGCTCCATAAGGGCTTGGAAGCGGGGATGCTGGCGGAGGGCGTCGAGATCGCAGTCGTGCTGCGCCCAACGCTTATACCAGAAGGCATGTTTCATAGCTTTTTCTAGACAATCGATCGCCTCTTCGATCTTTCCCTGCAGGGCGTAGGTGCAGGCAACGTTGTAGAGGATTCCACAGTCTTCCGGGTCGATGGCCAGAGCGCTGCGGGCCCACTGCAGACTTCGCGAGCGCTCACCGAGCCGAAACAGCGCAACCGCACCCAAATAAAGGGCCCGCGCGTCGTCGGGGTGAAGTTCCAGATGTTTCTCGGCCACTTGCCAGGCGCGGCGATAGGCGTTGAGCGCGTCCTCTTGGCGATTCATGCCCATGTAGGCCATCCCGAGGGACACCGAAGATTGATAGTCCTCCGGCTTCACCTGGGAAGCCTTTTCAAACAAATTGGCGGCCTGCTCGAGTTTGCCCTGCTGGAAGCACGCCCGAGCGTAGAAGTAGTAGGCCTCGAAGAGTTTCGGATCCAGGCGCATGGCGGTCTGGAATTCCAGTTCGGCCTCGTCGTACCTTTTGCTGAGCGAGATGGCCAACCCTCTGGACACGTGCGCTTCCGCCAGCGCGGGATCGAGGAGCAAGGCCTTCCTGCTGGCGTCATCGGCCGCCACCAGGTTCGCTTCGCTGGCGTCCCAATACATGTAGAGATAGGAGTAGCAGTCGGAAACTCCGGCGTAGGCGCGCGCGTATCCTGGATCGATCTCGATGGCCCGCGTGAACAATTGCCGGGCAAAGTCATAACCCCGCCGACGAAACTGATAGAAGAATTGCCGCCCGCGCAGGTAGTAGTCGTACGCCTTGACGTCTGCCGTTGGCGCTTTGGCGATCGCCTTTTTCTCGCTTTCGGTCAACACCACCTTCAAAGCCGCCGCGATGCTCTGGGCGATCTCATCCTGAATGGCGAAAACATCCTCCATCTGGCGATCGAACCGTTCGGCCCATACGGAATGGCCCGTTCGAGACTCGAGCAGTTGCGTCGTCAAACGGATGCGGTTGCCGGCGCGACGAATACTTCCGCCCAGGACGTACGCTGCGTTCAATTCGCCGCCCACTTGCGGCGCGGTGACCGGTTTGTCTCGGTAAGCAAGGACTGCATTGCGGGGGAAAATCTTCAATTCGCGAATTTTCGACAGTTCCGTGATGATGTCCTCCGTGATTCCGTCGCGGAAGTACTCGTCTTCTTTTGCCCCGCTGAGATTCTCGAAATAGAGAACCGCGACTGATCGCTCCGCGGCGGCCGCCACCGGGGCTACGCTCGCCGTCGTGCCTGCCTTGGCCCCCCCTCGGCTGCCAGAATCCAGGTCGCGCTTGAGTCGCTTCAGATCAATCTTCATCTCGGCTGCGGTTTGGCAACGCATCCCCCGGTCCTTCTCGAGAGCCTGATTGATGATTTCTTCCAACTTGCCGGGGAGCTCGGGGTTCAGCCGAACTGGCGCGACGGGCGTGTTGTGGAGGATCGAGTCGAAGACAGCGGCCGAACTCTCCCCGCGAAACGGCAGTGCGCCGGTAGCCATCTCGTACAGCACGATTCCAAATGAGAACAGGTCGCTGCGTGCATCCAGCTCTCTGGCCAGGGCCTGTTCGGGCGACATATACGCGACGGTGCCCAGAGCGGCACCTGGGCTCGTCAGGTGATCTTCGTTGATGCCCCTGGTGGCATCCGCACTGAGCATCACCTGCTTGCCCACGGTTTCACCTTTCAGACTCACCTTCGCCAAACCGAAGTCCAACACTTTCGCGTGTCCACGCTTGGTCAGGAAGATGTTTGCCGGTTTGATGTCTCGGTGGACGATACCTTCGGCGTGCGCCGCCTCCAACGCCTCGGTCACCTCAATGGCGATGTCCAGCAACCTTTCCAATTCCACCGGACGGCCCGTGATGGCGTGCTTCAGAGTCGTGCCTTCCAAGTACTCCATGACTATGAAGAGGTGGCCGTCGTGTTTGCTGATTTCATGAATCGTGCAGATGTTCGGATGGTTTAGCGCAGAGGCTGCCCGGGCTTCTCGCCGAAACCGCTCTAGCGCTTGCGGATCACGAGCAATGTCCTGCGGCAGAAACTTCAGCGCAATGAAACGCCCCAGTTCGGTGTCTTCAGCTTTATAGACCACACCCATGCCGCCGCCACCCAATTTCTCCAAAATCCGATAATGGGAAATGGTGCGACCGACAAGAGGATCCGCTTCCGCCATGAGATCAGAATGGTAAGCTGCGCTCGTAGGCAAGTCAATGAAGAGAACACGAAGTGTCAAAGCTCGTTTAAAATGTCCCCCTTCTTACCTCGATTAAAATGTCCCCTTTTTAGGTTTTGTAATTTGCTGTTGGTTGTGTGTTGAGCTTGCCCGAAGCGAAGCCCTGCGGAGCCCGAAGGGCGGAGCGTTTAGGGCGCAGCGGAGGGCAAGCTCAACCGGCCCGACGGCTACCGCCTCTCGCGGGCGGATTTTCTGGCTCCGCCGGTTTTCCGCAGAAAATTTCGCGTTAGGAGACCCTAGGAGCGAAGGTTCCCAACTCGGTCGACCCATAGCATCCCCCTTTTTCGCACTTCACCCTGGGCGACCGACGCTCCGCGACGAGCCGACGGCTACGGCCTCTCGCGCCACTTTCTGCTCCCCCGCTCGGCGAGCCGCTTTTCGCCACGGGTGGTCCGCTGCGGGCACCCACTTCCGCTTCGCCGTTGGCGGCCTCCGTTTCTTGACCCCTTCCGTCGCGGGCTTCATCGCGAGCAAACATGGCTTTACGGGCGCCGGAATCTCGTGCCAATCCAGCTCACGCCCCCGATATTCGATCGTGATGTTCCCGTGCCGTCCTTCGCACACCAATACTTCGCTATGAGCCGGTGCGTAATGCCGACTCTGCCGCTGGAGTTGGAAGAACCGGTTGTCATACCGCACGACCCAATCGTTGTAGATCTTGCGCGGGGTTTCCAATCGTAAAATCCGGTCCAATTCGGCCGCACACGGCGCTCGCCGGTGATAATCCTGCGCCTTGGCCGGCGCCCGGGCAAACCTCCGATTGTGTTCCGGCAGGTACTCGTTCTCCAGGAACACATTCACTTGTTGGTGAGAGGTGATTTCCTTACGCCGCAGTTTCTTCACCAGCCGATCTTGATGGACCCCGTGTATCCTTTCGACTCGGCCCTTCGCTTGCGGCGAATTCGCAGCGATGATCTCGATCCCTAGCTTGGCGCACATGCGTCCAAACTGCGTTATCGGCTCTTCTCCATGGAGCCGTTCCTTCGCGTTCGCGGGCCGCTTGTAGAGATTTTTCCAGTCCACGTACAACGCGAGGGGCACCCCATAGCGCGCCATCCAGACGCGCAACGTATCCGTCACGGCCCAGATCGTTTCTTCCTCACCCATTCGCGCCAACGTTCGGTTCGTGGCGTCATCGACCATGTCGATCAAGCAGCCCTCTGGCCCGCGCTTCTCCAGCCAGGGATGAAAGCTTCCATCCATCTGCACCAGCTCGCCAAAGTGCTCCTTGCGCTCGCGCCGTCGACGATGCCGCCATCCCTTCCGCTCCCGGCTCCACAATCCCTCAGCCAACATCCACCGCCGCAGCGTTTCGGCATCGATGTGCAGTCCGTCCTCGCAAGCTAGATGCTCTGCTGCCAGAGTCGGCCCGAAACGTTCGCCCACAGGCCCACCATACTTCTCCCGCACCAAGTGCAGCACCTTCTTACGGAACTTCCAATCATGAGCACGATGCGAGGGCCGTCCCGCGCTGCGATGCTTCAGACCTGCCGCGCCCTCGTTCCGATATCGCTTCCACAACCGTTTCGCCTGCCGATAGCTAACATGCATCAATCGGCTTGCATCCACGATCCGTAGCTGCTTGCTCCGAACGCGCGCCAGCACTTCCACTCGTCGCAACTCCCTCCTGCTCATCTCAGTCCGGCCCAATCTGACCTCCTTTCGGAGGTCGAATTAATCTAGGGGGACATTTTTATCGAGGAGAAAAGGGGACATTATCATCGAGGCGCAACATGAAGAGAACACGAAGAGACCCGGAACGGAGCTTGAAAGATCAGCCGTCCACTCGGCGAGCCCGAGGTGAGCGGTCCACCATCGTTTGGAAACCTCGCGCCGTGAAGCGAGGCGTGCGTGCACGCTTGCGATACACTTCTCAGTAGGTCACGGATCGAGCATGAAACGGTTTGGGAGCAGAGACTCGGCCGGTGCGTCCCGCGACGGCGGCACGCAACGGCTGACCGAAGGGTTTCGGTCGCACCGGCTCACGCTGGAATTGCAGAGAGCGGAAAAGTTTGCGGCCATGCTGGCCCACAGCCGTGCCTCTCAGGTGATCGAAATCTCCGACTACCTTGCCGGCATGTACATCTGCAACTGGGAACACCTCGCCGAATATTGGGCCGACCACGATCGCGACGAGGTGGAAGCTCTGCTTCGCAACATTTGTCAAATCAGCCCGCAGCGCTGGCACGCCTGGATAGAACTCTATGAACGGCAGCAGCGCCAGAGCAAAGCGCCGCGCTGGAACCTCCTGCGCTTGAGGAGGAACGACAAACCTGCGGAGACGCCGCTGGAACTTTCTGACGCTCTGGCAACAGTTTTCAAGCAGGCCGAGCAGATCGCGCCCGCCTACGACCGCAGCGAAGGGCGCTCGCTGCCGATCCTGAACACCGAATGCGTGCTCTTGTGCATCGTGAGGAATCTCGGCTCGGAGATCAGCCGAAGGCTCGCGCTTACTGGACTCGACATCGCGCGGCTGGAGAGAGAAGTTCTGGTGCCAAGGCGGCGACCGCGGGCCTAGGCGCTCGGGTCCCCATCGCCCTCTGCAAGAGGGCAGGTCGCGCGCCCCGCTGTCAGATGATCATTTTGAAGTGGGGCCAAAGAGCCGCCAAGGGCGCGACAGGCTTCCGGCAAATGTAGATGGGGATGTGCTGCTCGTTCGGCATGGCGTGGGGGTTTTCGGCAGCAGCGGCGAGCTGGACGTCTCCGAAGAGCTTGATGAAATCGCCGGATTCCTCGCCAAAGATAATGACGCACGCGCCTGAATAGTTGCGCGACCCCCAGTAGTAATAGCTGTTGTGGCCACTGATCGCTTTCGGCAGGCCAAGGGCAGGACCGTAAAAGTCGATCGCGCCGCTCTCGCCGTAATTCCCTCCGAGAATCGCGCATACCGCGCGCTCCTCGGCCGGCAAGCTGCGGTAGACGCGCGCGACCGTCACCGCCGTGTTCTCCCAGCCGAACATATCGGCGTAGAGCTGGGGCAACTCGGCATCCACGGCGTCGCGTTCGACGGTGACGGATTTCGAATACGGCAGCATTTGCAAATAGCGCAGGAAGGTGTCGACGGGCAACACGGGCACGGCAAAAGGCACGGTGATGAGCCCGCCGATGACCAGCACGGCCGGGTATGCCCAACGCAGCCAGACGCGGCCATGGCCCCCCGACCGCTCCTCCCACAGCACCCCGCCCGCGGCCATCAGGATTGTGTAGAACGGAAGTGAGTAATAGGACTTTCCATTTCCGAAAATGTAGACGGCCATCACGATCAGATACGACCATCCAAGAAAACGGAAGCGCTTTGCTTCGCGCGCGAAAAATAGCCAGGCGAGTCCGCCGAGCCAAATCGGCAGGGTCAGCGGACCGAGAAAGGCGATCTGGTCGGTGACAAAACGCCATGGCGACAGGGGGATATTCTTGTAAAGCTGCGCGTTGCGCACGACTTCGACCTGCGGCCAGCCGTGACGGGCCTCCCAGAGCAGATTCGGAAGGAATAGCGCAAGCGCCAGCGCGCCTCCGATCCAAATCCATTTGGAGCGAAAGATCCGCCCCTCGCGCGCAAGCACCAGCCCGCACACCAGACCGAATCCAAACAGAAGCATCGAATGCTTATTTTCAAGGCCGATGCCTGACACCACGCCAAACACAACCCACCATTTCGGCGAGGCGCCCTTCAAGATATGCACGGCCAGGAGGGCGCAGAGCAGCCAAAACAGGGGCTCGAGCGCGTTCATGGAGAAGAAGCTGTCGAAGGCGAGATAGCCCGGCGCGAAGAGAATCGAAAGGGCCGCGAGCGACTGCGCGAAGCGTCCGCCTCCCAGTGCGCGGGCCAGAACTCCGGTGCCATACACCACGGCGGCGCCGGCGAGCACCAACCAGATGCGAATGGCGAAAACCGAATTGCCGAGCAAATGCCGCGCGAGCCAGGCAACCAGCGCAATCAGCGGCGGTTGGTCGACGTAGCCCCAGGCGAGATGTTCGCTGCAGGCCATGTAGTAGAGCTCATCGCGGAAAAAGCCGTAGTGAAAAATCCCAGCCAGCTGAATGACCAGCTTTGTGGC
>JASHRC010000205.1 GCA_030037525.1 Candidatus Acidiferrales bacterium
AACAGTTTTTGCAACCCTTCTTCGGTCTGCGGGATGTTGGGGTACAGCTCGCTGTAGGTGCCCTCCAGATACGTGTTGGCGACCACTCCAGGCCCGCCATGGCCGGGTCCGGCGATGAAGATCACGTTGAGATCGAGCTTTTTGATGAGCCGGTTCATATGCACATAAATGAAGTTCAAGCCTGGCGTGGTACCCCAATGACCAAGCAGGCGGGGCTTTAGGTGTTCGAGTTTCAACGGCTCGCGCAACAGAGGATTGGCGTAGAGGTAGATCTGGCCGATTGAGAGGTAGTTTGCTGCGCGCCAATAAGCATGGATTTGGCGCAGCTCTTGTTGCGACAGCGGCTCACGCGATAGATTCACGGAACTTCGAGGAGTGGCAGAGGCCATAAGACACCTTCTTGGCGGGACCTGACTCGCAGGCGAACGGATGGTCCGCAAATCATGGTACCCCAATTCGAGTCACGCTAACCACGTGAACCGAGTGAACACGCTGACGCCGAGAGGGGCAGCCTACCGTGCAGGGGACCCCTAGAACTGGCGGGCGACCATGCCGATGGCGACCGGAGTTTGCCCTGAACCGAAGAGTAGGGCGGTATAGTCGTCAATCAGATAGTAGACCAGACTGTAGGTGGCCGATGGGTTGGTTGGCGCCAGCGTCAGCGTCCCGCGGCCGTTTGTGGGGCTGCCAATGGCAGTGCCGCTCGCACCGATCGGGTCGGTCGGGAACGTACCGGTGAAGTTGTTGATGTCCAGGTTCCCTGTGCTCACCGACGTTCCGCTGACACTCAGTTGACCATCCAGATCCGGCTGGAAAGAAGCCGAGCTTGCCGGAGGACTGTGGAAGAGGCCTTGCCCGGTCAGTCCCAAACCGACGCTGATGGCTGTGAGAGACGGGCTGCTGGCAGCGCAGCCCTGAGATTGCGGGCCGCATTGCTGGTAGGCCACGCCGGTTGCCACGGCAGAGGAATCAAGTTCTAGCAGGACAACACTGCCGACGGCCGTTGGATAAGCAGCAAATTCCGTTACACCGGGACCGGAAATCGCCGGACAGCTGCCACTGGAGGGGTACAAGCCCAAGTCGATCCGGCCGGTCGAGGCGTCAACGGTATAAGAGCATGAGCCCAGTGATTTGCCGCTGTTGTAAGTGCCGGCGCTGTTGATGTCGAGCGTGCCGTTGGAGGTTGAGCCGTTTCCACTAGACGCAAAAACGCCGCCGGCACCGTAGGCCCCGCCTGCCGAATTCCCGCCCGCTGCGAAGACGTAGGTTGCGTCAGCCAGGCCGGGAGCCGCAGCAGCCAGAAACATGTCGCCGGCGGTGAACGCGACGCCGTCGATTTCGACCAGATGCAACTGGCACACCGAGGCTTGATTCGAGCAGTTGCCCGGCGTGTCGACGGCGTAAAAGGCGAACATGCGGTTGCCCGTGGTCGAGCTTTCTAGCGTGAGCGTGCCGCGCCCGGTGCCCGGAAACGCAGAATCGAACGCGTAATCACCGCTGAGCGTGGTGTCGCCTCGGGTGACAGTGCCCGATCCAGAGATTCCGTTGTCGTTGACGTCAAGGACCGCATCTAGATTCGAAAAACTGCCGCTCCCGTTGGCGGAGAACTCGCCGGCCAGGCCCAGCGGGTTGAAACTTCCGTCCACACCGAGAAGCCCGAAGGTGTATCTGCCGGAAATCACCGAAGGGGAAGAATTCGTCGTGGCGTTCAAGGTTTGTTGGTCGATCGAACCACCGCCGGACACGTCCGTATCAAAGCGCGTCAACTGTCCATGGACATTTGTGCTCAGCGCGAACCGCCAGGTGGCGGTTCCGCGGCTGGTCTTAATCGAAGCCAGACCCCGGCCGTCGGACCCGACCGAGTAAGTCGATTGCGTGATGGGGAGTTCGGTGGATATACCTTCGAGGAAGCTTTCTATGTCTTCGACACCGCTGACGATGTTTCCATTGCCATCGGCCACAAAACTTCCGGCCACAGCGAGCAAGCCCGAGCCGTCATTCCCGATGTAGGAGAAAGCGTAGGGTCCGCTGAGCGAATGGTCCGAATACGAGACCGTTACCGTCGCGGTGGCGGTGACCGGGGCTCCGTTCGATCCGGTCGCCGTAGCTGTAACCGTAAGTGAGTTCCCTGGCGGGGGAAACGGCGGGGCTGTATAAAGGCCGTTCGAGTTGATCGAGCCGAGGTTGCCTCCGGAAGCGGAGCTCAAAGACCAGGAAGCCCCTGAGGCAACGCCGTTCAAGAGCGCTGTGAACTGTTGACTGCCTCCCGCCGGAACCGCGGCCGAAGCCGGGCTGACGCTCAGGCCGATGATCCCGCCGACCGTGACAACGGCGGTATTTGAAGTCACCTCGCACGCCGACGAGGAAGAACTGGAGCACGTGGATTGGGTGGCCACCGCCGTGACAGCAACCTGGCCCAGGGTTCCACCCGTCACGCCGCAAGAGCTGGAGGGCACAGCGGCCGGCGCCGTGTAGATGCCCTCTAGCTGGTCGGTCGGGGATGGCGCAATGGTGCCGCAGGTGGAGTTACCGCTCGGCACGCCATCCACCTGCCAGCTTATGGTGGTTGTGGTCGAGGTCGTGGAATTGTGGAGAGTGACGACGGCCGTGAAGTCAGCCTGCCCGGCGACATTGACCGAAGTGCTGGTCGGGCTAATCGAGACCGAGCTCACCGTTGTTCCAGGGCCGCCGCCACACGAGGTAAGGCACAAAATGCCGCTGACGGCTAGAAATCGTGCAACAAGGCTGGGAGTCGACTTCACCCTACCTGGCCTATCAGGCAGGCGAGTTGCGCACAACTCCAGGGCTTGCTTCCAAATCGAGGTCATCGTTTCCGGGGCCCCCAATTTGCTCTGCTTCTGAGCACACCAGGATTTTCTAGCGGTTAACTCTATTCCATCTTGCACAACAACGGGTTCCCTTTTTTGAGCTCTCTGATGATCCGACGGGCTCTAGCGCCGTCCGAGCCTGAGGAATCCGCCACCACGCCCTGACCAGGGAATTCAGGGTAACTGATGTAAGGCAAAGAGTTTTGGTTGCAGGCCCCTAAAGGAAACTCCCTGCTTTGGAATTAGCGAAATTTTCCTCATCTCGCTTTCAATCCCGCAACAGTAGGCGTGGCGTCGTAGGCCTCTCCGGATTCTGAAGGACGATTTGATCTTACGGTCACAATTTGATCGAGGGTTGAGGAAGATCCGCTACTTCACATAAAGGGCTTCGCGAACCTGATCGCGGCCAACGAAGCTTTTCGACGAGCGGAACTCGTCGAATAAACCGAGAATCTCGCGGTTCTGGAAGACGTGGGCGTGAACGGCGATCGTGGGCGCAGGGATGAGCTCGACCGATTGGGCGTCAACGACGCGGTAGCGGTGGAAGCGCTCGGCCGGGCGGCTGTGAAACAGAGCCAGAACGGCGCCGCCGGGGTGAACGAGACTGGAAAGTCGCTTTACCAGCGGAGGTACCGCTGCCGGATCGAAATAGTCAAGCATGTCCCAGGCGAGAACTCCATGGTAGCTTTCCTCACGATACTGGACTGCCGTTTCGAGGAACTTTTCTGCGAGCCTCGATGGCGAGAGCCTTTCGCCACCCTCGCCTACAGCAGCTGTCCGCAGCCGCTCCTCTTCGGTCGTCAGAAAGTCCTTCCACGCTCTCAGTAGGTCCTCAGAAGAGACGCGATAGCCCTTTTCGACGAAGAAGCTGACCGTGGACTGCCAGATTGGGCCCAGATCGAGTACTCGGCCGCGGGGCACATCGCTGATAAGCCACAGAAACTCCTTTAACCCGTTGGACACGCGGGCGCTCGGAGAAACCGACGTAGCGGGCCCGGGCTTGCGAGCCGCAGCGCCGGGCGCGCCTGTGCTACTCAGGCGTGGCTTTGCCGTCCAGTTCATTGTTTCTATTCGACCTTCGAGCCAATCGTTTCGGCCTCGTCTTCCATCGCCGCACCCTTCGCGGCCGTAGGCTTCGGCGTTTGAGGCGTGCGGATGGTCTCTATCTTGCCCCGAAGCCTGGCGCCGTCAGCGACACCGACGCGCGGGCTCATTACGCTGCCCACGACCTTGCTGGACGAGCCGAACTGCGCGCTCTCGCTCGCTTTCAAGTTTCCCTCGACCGTGCCGTCAATAGAAATTTGGCGCGCCTCGATTTCGGCCTGGACCCGCCCATTGGGGCCCACGGTAACCCGGCCGTTCATCATTCGAACCTTACCTTGGACGCTGCCGTCAATATAGAGGTCCGTGTCCCCGGAGAGTTCGCCCTGAATTTTGAGACCCGCGCTGATCTTCGAAAGACTCGGGGAAGACGGTGCCGGAGAAGAAGTCATGCTCGGCGCCGCAAAGCTCGAGGGAACTTGCGGGGCTTGAGGTGACTGAGGCTTGACGGGCTCCTCGGACTTGAACGGAACCGGTGCTGCCAGCGGCTCGGACAGCTTGTCCTCATTCGGTTTGCGCCACATGAAAACCTCCTGTGAATGTACGGATGGATGCAGAGCTGGGAGCCGCATCCCGCGTGGTTCACGAACTATAGTACAGGCGAAAGGGCCTGTAAACGTGATGTATGCCGCCGGAGTCGTACAAACTGCCAACAACGGGTCCGGGGGGTAGGAAGCAAGCCCTAATCGGTCGTTTGGGCCTCTTTATGACGCATGTCCCACAGCGCCACGATCATGGCCACACATTCGTGGCTGAAAATCTTAAGGCCGGCACGTGTTCGCCACCAGCTCTGTGGGTCGTAATCGGCATCAGGAGCTGACAGGACCCGCAGCGTGGTTCCGGGCGGGAATTGGCGCTCGGCGAGATAGCGAGAACGGCGAGTGTGGTAGCTCGACGTGACCAGCAGAATTCGCTTCCATTCCCGCCGGGAGATGAGTTGGGCGATTGCGGCCGTTTCCTCCCGGGTGTTTTCTGCCCTGTTTGCAAAGCGCACGATGGCGGCTCTCGGTACGCCGCGATCCTCCAAATCGTGCTCTTCCAACTCGGCAATGCTCGCGTAGGGGCGGAGGTAGCGACCGCTGGCCACGACCTGGGGCGCCCAGCCTGCCTTGTACAGTTGAGCGGCGCGCGCAGCCCGGTCGGAAGTGAAATTATCGTCGCCAAGCATCACAATGGCATCGGCATGACTGGGTGAATCATCGACGATCCAGAAACCGCCGATTAAGCGCAGGAGTGGCCGGCGAACCACGTAGCACGCAAACAGCAGGCAGAGAAAGCAGACGAGAAACACAAACCGAAAGAAAATCCCGCCACGCTGTGGGTTGCGCCTACCAAGCAAATCCGCCAGGCTGTTCATTTCGTCGGGTGGAGGCCGCGCAGGCACTCCGCTGCCTCTTCCGGGAGTGTGCTGTTGAAATAGACTTCCTTGATGCTGTAGGACTTGCTTCGAGCGGGCATGATCGGAAGGATCTCGATGTGCCAGTGGTAGTCGCCCGCAATGGTCGCCCAGTAGTCGCTCAATTCCCCTTTGGTTTGCAGGGTGTTGGGGGCGGTGTGCACAACCAGGTGGTAGCTGGATGAGACCGATCGCAGGCGGCGCAGAGTCCGGCCGACCAAGATTGCCAGGTTGCGGCGGCTTTCGCCCGGTAGCGGCACCTCGAACTGATGATTGTGCGAGCGTGACATCATCCAGGTTTCAAATGGCACGCGCGACGCGTAGGGGCAAAAGGCGTAGTAATCACCTACGTTGTCCACCATGCGTTTCTGCTGCCGAATCTCCTGCCGGAGAATGTCGCAGAAAACGCAACGTTCGCGGTCGCGGTACCACTCGCGAGCAGCGCGAAGCTCATACAAGGCGCGGCGCGGCACGAAGGTCGTCGCGGTAATTTGCGAATGGGGGTGAGACCATTCCTCGCCGGCCTCGCGGCCCTGATTCTTGAATGCGGTTACGTACTTGAAACGCGCGTCGCGCTTCAAATCTACGGCTCGCAACGCGTAGGCCTCGAGCACACGCTCGATTTCCTCGTCCGTCAGATGGGGGAGCGTCAGAGAGTGAACCGACGTCTCCACGATGATCTCGTGTGCTCCGACCGCAGTCATGCGATCGAAAATTCCGTCCGCAGTACGGCCGGGATCGCCTTCCACGCGATAGAGAGGATGAAAATGTGGATAGACGCGAACCTGCGGCTCGCCTTGCGATGGCAATTGGAGCAACAGTGGGCCCTGCGAGCCATTTCCGAGGCAAAGTGGACAGGGATCGGCCCGCTCCTGTTCCCGCTCTGGATGCCCGGTGACGACCCAACTTCGCGTGATTGGGTCTTTGCGAAGTTCCATCGATTGCCTATCTGACTGGCGCGCCAGTCATCTTATACCGAACTCTGCGCCGAGGACAGGACATGGGTTCGGTTTTTTTTGTGTAACATGGCGCATCAACAGACATGATTTGGTTTACACTGCGACGCGGGAGGGGACTTTAACGATGGTGCTGCGAGCGTGAGAGGACTTTCTTGAGCGTTCAAAAGAGCGTGGTGCTTCGGGCGACCTACCGAACTAACGCCGGCAAGATGACCGTGCTGCCTATGATTGCGGCAACCTACTTCATGGTCGCTGGCGGGCCTTACGGCCTCGAAGAGATCGTGCAGAAGACGGGCTATCGAGCCACGCTGCTGATCCTGCTGATCACGCCGCTACTGTGGAGCATCCCCACGGCCATGATGGTCAGCGAGCTCGCCACCGCCATTCCCGAGGAAGGCGGCTTTTATGTCTGGGTGCGGCGCGGAATGGGCCCCTGCCTGGGATACCAGGAGAGCTGGCTGACACTGACTGGCAGCGTGTTCGAAATGGCGCTCTATCCGAATTTGTTCGTCGCCTACCTCGGGCGATTCGCGCCCAATTTAGTCGCCGGACATCGCGGGCTGATCATCGGATTCGGCATGATCGTGCTCTGCACGGCCTGGAATATTCTCGGCACGCGGGCCATGGGCGATGGATCGGTGGCGCTCAATGTAGCGCTGCTTTTGCCTTTTGCAGCGCTCGTGCTGATTGCGCCGTTCCAGGCGCATCCCGGAGCGGGCACGGTCTCGCTGCGCCACGCAGACCTGCTCGGCGGAGTGCTGATCGCGATGTGGAACTATATGGGATGGGACAACCTCTCGACGATTGCGGGCGAGGTGGAATCGCCGCAACGGACCTACCCGCGCGCGATGTTGGGAGCCGTGGCGCTGGTCATCCTGAGCTACCTGCTGCCGGTTGGCGCGGTGGCGCACACCGGCCTTGATCCGAACGCTTGGACTGACGGGGGCTGGGCGGACGTGGGAAGGATTGTTGGCGGTGAGGCGCTCGGAATGGCGATCGCAGCGGCCGGGGTGCTGGGAGCGGTCGGTTCATTCGGTGCGCTGATGATGTCGTTTACCAGGCTGCCGGGCGTGATGGCCGGAGACGGGTATCTACCGAAACTGTTCCTGCGAACGAGCCGGCGGACGGGCGCGCCGTGGGCAGCGATTCTGATTGGTGCGGCGTTCTGGGCGGCGTGCTACCCACTCGGATTCGAGCGGAGCTTGATTCTCGACGTATTGCTGACCGGCCTCAGTATTTTGCTGGAATTTTGGGCGCTGGTGGCCTTGCGCATTCGTGAACCGAAACTAAAGCGGCCGTATCGCGTCCCCGGCGGCACAGCCGGCGCAATCTTGATTGGGCTTCCTCCCCTGGCGATGATCATCGCAGCGCTGGTGCGCAACAGCAGTGAAGTGGTAGGCCGGACAAACGAATTCGTGATTGCCATGGCAGTGATCGCCACAGGATTTTTCCTGTATTTTGCGAGCCGGTGGTTTCGGAGAACTGTGCTTGTGAAGATGGAACAGAATCCGGAGACGATTGTCCCCGATTGAGGACGCTGTGACCGAAAGTCCCGGACTCGACGAGGCGTTCATGCAGGTGGCACTTGAAGAGGCTCGCGCCGCAGCGGAACGGGGTGAAGTCCCGGTGGGGGCGGTGATGGCGGTCGATGGTCGGATCATGGCGCGAGCGGGCAATCGCACGATTACCGACTGCGACCCTACCGCGCACGCCGAGATGGTCGTTTTGCGCGGGGCGGCAAGAGCCGCGAGAAATTACCGCCTGCTGGGCGGGACGCTGTACGTCACGATCGAGCCATGCGCCATGTGTGCGGGAGCGATGATTCAGGCGCGTATCAACCGGCTCGTGTATGGGGCGGATGACCCGAAAGGCGGTGCCGTGCGCTCGTGTTTCTCTATTTTCGAACATCCTCAGATCAATCATCGCGTCGAGGTGAGGTCCGGATTGCTGGCAGAGAATGCTGCTTCGTTGCTGAGAAACTTCTTTGCGGTGAGGCGCTGAGTTCCGATTGCTTCGTGCAACAGCGTGAGGCTCAGTACCCCTCCTGCCATAGTGGGCCTGAATCTCGGGCACTCCTCCGTTTAGATGCTAGAACGAGGTTGGCCTCGGGACGGCACTAAGCAGGATTGCGCATTCGAGCGAATCGCTTTCCGCACGTCTTTCGCTCCGTTCACGGGACGCTCCCAACCCCGCCGGCGCCAGAAAATCTTCATAGGCCAATTCGCCCTCGGCCGGTCCGAAGGGTCGGGATATTACTTCCTCGGTGAGAAATGGGAACCGTGTCCGGCTATTGCGGGAGCGTAGCTCCGAGTCTCTTCACCCGAGTCAAGGATTGCTGTATACTCGCGCCCATCGCCGCTCTTGCTTCAACTGTGGGGAGAAAAACGAAAATGGGTCGTGCGCTTTTCCTTCTGTGTGCCGTCACTTCGATTTTGATGGGAGTGGGGCTGCGGGCCGTCTCCTGCGTCGCGCAAGGCGCAAACACGAGCCCGATATCATTCCCTGGGTCAAAGCATGTCCTTGGCCTCGAGGGTTTGAAGCACAACGCCTCAGGAACCCTCTTGGTCGAGAACAGCTCTTTGGTCTTCAAAAAAGACAAGAAAACCGCAGTTGTCCCCACCGCCTCCATCACCGAAGTCCTTACCGGAAAGGACACCGAGCGCACGATCGGGGGGATGGTTGGCACGCTCACCCTGTTCGCCCCGTATGGGAGCGGAAGGTTCCTCAGTTTGTTCCGAACCAAAATTGATACTCTCGCGATTGAATACCTCGATCCGGCCGGCGGCATTCACGGCGCGGTGTTCACTTTGCATCAAGGCAATGCGCTTGGCGCCAAGCAGGCCCTGCTGAACCAGGGAGCTAAAACCAGCGTTCCCATCGAGGTCGAAGCCGCAGCCCAGGCTCCTCGAAAGGCGAAGAAACAACAATGAAAGTAAACCGTACGGCCTATTCCATCGCGTTGCTGCCGCTGGCCGCCGTTTTCCTTCTCCTTCGCGGAGGAGCTTTGGCAGAAGAAAAGCCGCAACCGAAAATCCACGCGTCCGCGATTCAAATTCTGATGGTCCAATCCGACGAAGTGACGCTTCCCATCGAATTTCGACTAGCGCTTTATGAGAATCTGATCGAGCACATTCAAACGACCAACAAGTTTCAGCATGTGTATCGCGATGGCGACCCTGCTGCCACGACTGTCCCGGACCTCATCGTCCTCCACAGCAACGTGTACGGCTTTAAGAAAGGCAGCGAGGAGAAGCGCCAGGTGACGACCGTCTCGGGCGCCACATCAATTAAAGTGCATTGCTTGTTTACCGACAAGACTGGCAGGTCCGAACTCGCCCAGGATGTCACCGGAGAAGTTCGCTTTATGGGCGGCAACCTAAGAGCCACGCTCGACTTTGCCAAGAAAGTCGCGAATGTCGTGGTCAACAACTTCCAATAACCGGTTTTTGCGCCTCCGCGTAGCACGTATCTCAAAAAGAGGCTGCGGGACGAAACCCTCATCCCGACGTGCCTCGCGGCGGCTATTGCTTGGGGGGCTCGAGTTCTTGGGCCGCGGAGTTGATGAGAGCCGTTTCGTTGTTCAAAACCGCGGCGATGCGGACGATTTCCGAGTTGGCCTCGTTCCAATTTCTCTGCTCGATGGCCTCGCGAACTCCCGGAATGGTCTTCGCCCCATACCCCGAGTACACGCCGGGAGCGTCGATCATGTTCTTATACCAGGTCCGACGTGGCACGCCTTCCTCGGTGGTGAGGCGGCGCTCACTGTCGATCAGTTTCTGATTGAGATCCTCGAGCGTGCCAGGGGAGATCCGGCCGTCCAGGCTTTTTGGAGCACGTCGTGGTAGCGCTGCGCCGCCGCCTTCAGAGCGTCGGCTGCGTTGTCGAACGGCGCGAAGTCGAGGTGCGGAGGGACCTCCTCGTGAGGCGGCGCGAAGGTCGGGTGCTCAGGATCACTGACCGCGCTGAACAGGCCCTCGTCGAGTTCCTTGTCGCGTTCGATCGCTTCCTCTCGCGAATCGTCAGCCAGTTTTTTGAGCTGCTTCAGATACACCTGGATGGTATCGGCAAAGTCGGTAAACTCGAAGGGAAGCAAATCGGCGTTGGCCAGGCGCATCACGGCCGTGCCCGCCGTTTGCGAAAGGGCACGACCGTATGCAAAGGTCGGGTCGCCGAAATGTTCGTACCAGTAGATATCGTCGTAGATCGAGTGATAGATGCCGCCAGGATCCTCCCCGCCGTAGCCGAGGTTCACCGACGCAATTCCGAGATGGTCGAGAAAGACGGTGTAGTCGCTCCCCGAGCCGAGCGCGCCGATCTGCAGATCGGTGCGCTCGCGCAGTTCTTTGCGCTCCGCATCGCTTGACGCGCGGGAAAGCTCGAGCAGGAACTCGCGCTGGCGCACCGGAATGTTCTTCTCCGGATCATTGATGTCACCGGCCACACCGTTCATGAAGTGCTCGAGGCTCTGCGAACCCTCCAGAAACAGATACCCGCGACCGTTCGTGTCGCTATTGATGTAGGCGACCGCGTGCTGCTTGAGTTCAGCAGCATGCTCTTCGCCCCATTCGGTCGAACCCAAAAGGCCAGGCTCTTCGCCGTCCCACGCACAGTAGATGATCGTGCGCTTGGGCTTCCAGCCTTGCTTGAGCAGTTCACCGAAGGCCCGCCCCTCTTCGAGTTCGGCGACTTGTCCGGCGATCGGATCCTCGGCTCCGTTGACCCATCCGTCGTGGTGATTGCCGCGAATCACCCATTGGTCGGAAAACTGAGAGCCCTGAATTTTGGCAATGACGTCGTAAATTGGCTTGATGTCCCAGTTAAACTCGACCTTCAGGTGAACCTTCGCTTCACCCGGGCCGACGTGATAGGGCAGGGCGAGTGAGCCGCGCCATTGGGCGGGCGCCATCGGTCCGCTGAGGGCGGCGAGCAAAGGCTGCGCGTCGCCGTAGGAAATCGGCAGCACGGGAATCTTGGTCAGCGCAGGATTGCCCTGGATGGGCAGACGGTTGGCCCCCGGCGTTGCACCAACACCGGGAGTCAGTGGATCACCGGGTTGCGTGGTCGGGAAATCCATCACGCTGCCGCGCTGAACGCCTTCAAGCGGGCGCATGGGGCCCTTCGGGAAAACCTCCTGAACGAAATAGCCGTCCTCGTGCGGGTCGGAATAGATGAGGCAGCCCACGGCGCCGTGTTCGGCGGCCACCTTCGGTTTCACTCCGCGCCAGGACTCGCCGTACCGAACAATCACGATTGCCCCTTTGGCTGAGACGCCGAGACGAGCGAGTTCATTGTAGTCTTCAGGCAGGCCATAGTTTACGTACACGAGCGGAGCGGTCACGTCGCCGTCGACCGAATAGGCGTTGTAGGTCGGGAGTTGCTCGCTTTGTTGATGGGACGTGGGGTCGACGGCCACGGGCGGCTCCTCGAGTTTCGCGACGAAGTGCGTGGGCGCAACCAGTTCGAGGGCGCGCTCTTTGGGCGTCGGAAACAGCACGTCGAAGGTTTCGATATGCGCGTCCCAGCCCCACTGCTTGTACTGGGTGAGAATCCACTCGGCGTTCTGCTTGTCATACGCCGTCCCCACGTTGTGCGGACGGGCGGCCAGGCGTTCCAAATAGCTGCGCTGGTTTTGCGGGCTCGGGATGTCCCGGAATTTTGCCTCCCACTGGAGTTCGGTGGACGAAGTCTCGCGCGTGAAACCCTGCAGCGGTTCTTGGTCGGCGCTGATCGGAATGAAAAAGCACAAGGAAAACAGGATCGCGAAAATGGCCGAGCGTTGCATAGTGCCCCCTACGAAAACTCCTCTGCAAAGGTGACGCAAAACGCGGAAAGGTTACAGCAATCGACTGGCGAAGCCAAGCGAGCCAAGCGGGCGTGGCACGGGAGTCGAAGAAGAAGCCAAGCCGGTAGTTGTACGCCCACAGTGTTTTCTCGCTCTCGCCCGGCCGGTCTTTACCCGGAAACAGTCGAAGCTCAGCGGAGCACTGGTACACAGCGTCCGTGATTTTCGTCCGACCGGCATCGTTTGGCGGAGAGGGTCGGATTCCCAACGCGCCGAGAATTGCCTAATTCTAAGCCCAAGAGTGTCACGACCTATCGCGCCTTGCCGGCTGCTGCCTGGAAGTTTCGTACACCGGCTAGAGCAAGGCCGCTCCATCACTGAATCGAGCCGAGACGGAAAATGCGATGCAAGCTGTAGCGGGCTGTGGTTCAATGTGGACCTCGCCTGGCCTAGGCGAAGCCACTGGCGGGTGAGAGGTCAGATATGACGGATGGGTACTTAGGGACTGCCAAAGCGTCGCCCCGTCCGCAGCCGGCCAATATAGGGATCATTGGGCTCGGACGAATG
>JASHRC010000206.1 GCA_030037525.1 Candidatus Acidiferrales bacterium
GGGAAGTGGCTCGCGACGAGCGGGTGAGGATCCGCGAGGGCGAGATTCGCAATCGATCCGGGGAAGTGCTGGCACGCGGGCAGGGAAAGTTCATTGAGGTCGAGCGCCAGAGATTCCGAACGGCCGTGAGGACTGTGGCCCCGGGGCCGGAGGGCGAGAAGCACTAGCGCGACCCGGCGTCAGGATCACGGACAAGTCGACAGAAGGGAGAAGGGAAATGGATTTGATGAACAACAACCTGTGGCGCGTAAAGGTCGGCTTGGCGGAGATGTTGAAGGGCGGCGTCATCATGGACGTCACCAACGCGGAGCAGGCCAAGATCGCCGAAGAGGCCGGCGCCTGTTCGGTGATGGCGCTCGAGCGCGTGCCGGCGGACATCCGCAAAGAGGGCGGCGTCGCGCGCATGGCCGCTCCGCGCATCATTCGGGAAATCATGGAGGCGGTCTCGATTCCGGTGATGGCCAAAGTCCGCATCGGTCATTTTGCCGAAGCTCAGGTGCTCGAAGCTCTCGAAGTGGACTACATCGATGAGAGCGAGGTCCTCACTCCAGCCGATGAAGAGCATCACGTATGGAAACACGGATTCAAAGTGCCGTTCGTTTGCGGAGCACGCAATTTGGGCGAGGCGCTGCGGCGAATCGCCGAAGGCGCGGCGATGATTCGGACCAAGGGTGAGGCGGGCTCAGGGAATATCGTCGAGGCGGTCCGGCACATGCGCGCCATTGTTGGGCAGATCCGCAGGCTTACAACGCTCGGTGAAGAAGAGCTGGTGCACGAGGCCAAGGAGCTGGGCGCACCCTTCGAGCTGGTTTCCTGGGTGGCGAGAAACGGAAAACTCCCCGTGCCGAACTTTTCGGCAGGCGGAATCGCCACGCCGGCCGACGCCGCGCTGGTGATGCAGTTGGGAGCCGAGGCGGTGTTCGTCGGTTCGGGCATCTTCAAGTCTGCCGATCCGGCCAAGCGGGCACGCGCGATCGTGAGAGCGACGACGCACTACAAAGACGCCAAGATCGTGCTGGAGGCGTCAGAGGAGCTGGGCGAGGCCATGCGCGGCCTCGATGTGCGGCAAATCGAGGAGAAGGATCTGCTGCAAACGCGAGGATGGTAAACCGAAGAACTGGCTTGCGGGCAATTGAAACGGGAAAACGGGAGATGGCGAGAATCGGAATCGTAGCAATACAAGGAGACTACCAGGCTCATGCCAAAGGGCTCGAGCGGCTGGGCTTGGGGTGTACCTTTGTCCGCAGACCGCCGGACATCGATGGCACCCAGGGGATCATTCTGCCCGGCGGGGAGAGCACAACGCATCTCAAGATCATGAAGGAAGAGGGACTGTTCGACGCACTCAAGGAGTTTGCCGGCAGGGGAGGCGCGCTTTTTGGCACCTGCGCAGGCGCGATTCTGTTGGCGCGCGACGTTCGTGGACCCCGGCAAGAATCCTTGGGTTTGCTCGACATTTCCATCCTGCGCAACGGCTATGGGCGACAATTGGCGAGCGATGTTCACACCGGACCGACCAAGCTCCGCAACGAGCCGCTGGAGATGGTGTTCATTCGCGCGCCGATCATTGAATCGATTGGCGAAAAGGTCGAAGTTCTGGCGGAGGACGGAGGCCACCCGGTGCTGGTTCGCCAGGCGAACATCCTTGCTTCGACGTTTCATCCTGAGTTGACCGCGGATCCGTTTGTCCACCAATACTTTCTGAACATGCTGGCGCAGCGATAGACTGCGGCGCTTTGATGAGCGCGACGGAACCCGATCGAGAGCAGTCGAAATTCCGAGCGCTGCGGCCGCGATGGCCGTGGTTCATGGCCCTTTTCTTGGCCGCATTTCTTGTTGCTCTCGATTTCGTCCGCTACTCTCTTCCCAGCTACGCCCTGCTCAAGCACTTCAGCGACCCCCAAGCTAGAGGTCCGCTGCTGCGCCTGGCGACGCACGAAGTCACGACCGAAGAGGTAACGATTCCCGTGGCCGGGAGAGCCGTTCCGGCTCGACTGTACTTGCCTTTGGGCGTAGCGCATCCGACCGGCATGGCTGTCGTACATGGGATTCATCACCTCGGAATGGACGAACCGAGGCTCGTCCGCTTTTCGCGCGCAGTCGCCGGCAGCGGACTGGTGGTGCTGACACCGCAGGTCGATTCGCTGGCCGACTACCACGTCGACGCCACATCGATTGCTGTGATTGGGGAGGCGGCCGCATGGCTCGACCAGCGAACCGGAGGCCGTGGCGTGACGGTCACGGGAATCAGCTTTGCCGGCGGACTGGCCCTTTTGGCAGCCACCCAGACTCGCTACGCTTCACACCTGCGCGCCTTGGTCCTGGTGGGAGCGTATGACGACCTTGCGCGGGTGTCGCGCTTCCTGGCAACGGGCGAGCAGGAACTGCCAAACGGTCAAAAAGAACTGCACCCTGCCCACGACTACGGAGCATCGGTCTTCGTGTATGCGCATCTCGACCAGTTTTTCCCGGAGAGTGATCGATCGGTGGCACACGAGGCGCTTCGCGACTGGCTCTGGGAAGAGCCCGAAAAGGCAAGGTCGCTCGCCGAGAAATTGAGTCCTCGATCGCGAGCCACCCTGGATGCCTTGCTGAACCGGCGCATTGACGAGATGCGTCCGCAAATCCTTCGCGCGATTCGCACCGACGAGGTCGAGCTGGCCGCGCTTTCGCCGCACGGCCGCATGGCGAACTTGCACCTACCGGTTTACATTCTGCACGGCTCAGCGGACAACATCATCCCTCCCGCCGAAAGTCTGTGGCTCGCGCACGATTTGCCGCACCAGCAGGTTCGCCAGGTGCTGATTACCGGCGCCTTTTCGCATGTCGATCCCGATCGGGACACGAGCATCTGGGAAGAGCTGCGACTTGTGTATTTCATTTCCGGGGTGCTGAGAGCAGCGAAGTAAGATGCTCAGTCTTCGTCAGCCAGGAGAATGGCTGCAGCGAGCACGGTGGTCCACAATCCGCGCTTATCGCCCACGGCAGATTGCGTGATATTCATGGTGCGCACGATCTTGTTCGAGATCCGATACACTTCCTTCTTTTCGTCCCAGGACAAATCCGGATCGAATTCAACGTTGAGGGTGGTTGCCAACATTTCGGCGGCGAGCTCTTCGGCGTATTCGCCTGCCACTTCCTCGGTTTCGCCAAACGAATGATGCTCGGACAGGTAGCCGTACATGGATTTGTCGCCGGGAAGCGCCAGTCCAACGCCCGCGGCGATCAGCCGGTGCGGCTCGCGGGTCTGATTTTCGCTGATCACGGTAAAGGCAACTTGGCCGGGCTTGAGATGCTTCAGACCTTCGCTTCGCGAAATCAGTTTGCAGTGCGGAGGAAAAATAGAGGAGACGCGGACGATGTTGCAGGCTGCGATGCCGGCATTGCGCAGAGCCAACTCGAAGCTCGAAAGGCGTTCGCGATGTTTGCCGACTCCCTTGGTAAGGAAGATTTTCTTCGCGACGAACGCCATGAGCCGTGCCGGTTGGCGGTGCCTCCGGTTGGTTAGGTGGACGATTCAGCGCACGAAAATTAGCAAGCACACGAAATGATGTCAACTCATTTCCTGGCGTGTGGATGCCGTGCTCGGCACAGAGGTGCGATGGAAGTCGCAGGCTCAATCTTTGCAGAGGAGGATGCAGGGCGCGAGCGCGTCGGAAATCACCTTCAACTCGCGTAGCTGCAGGTGCGTGAAGTCCGGGCCAGCATCGGCGGGGCTTTTCCCTTTGCGCGAAACCTGAACGACCCCCACCACTTGGTTTCCCACAATGATCGGCGAGCTCATAATTTTCTGGATGGGATCGCCGCGCATATCTTCGGCAATGGGAACCGCCTCAAACACCGAGGCGTGCGGCACCACGCTGAAATGATTGATTAGTTCGGGCCGCCTCTCACGCACGGTGCGGGCCGCCAGGGAGTTTGCGCTGGAAAGTGGGATTTGACCTACGTCCCGAAGGCTGTCCGGCGCGAGGAAGCGCAGCGAGCGCTCGTCGGGCGTGAGTCCCAAGATGGCGACCTCGTGCGAACGCACGTGGAAGTCTTTGCTGATTAGCTCAACCGCGCGATTGAGGCGAACGGCTTCGCCTTGGTTATTGCGGCGCGAGAATTCACTGGCCCATTTTTTCAGATCGCTGATGTATTCGTTGGGCATCCCTTCCACCCGCTTTCAGGGAATACCTAATCGATGGTACGCCCCGAGCGTGCCGCGGGAGAGGGTAAACGAGCGAGTGTGTTCTTCTTTGCAACGCTCACGTGCAGTGAGAAAACATGGAACGCGGGCCGCTGGAATCAGCTAGAATCGGGAGCGCGTGAGGATCGACGGAGGCTCGAGAAGTGGCAGGGTCGGAGGCGGAGGATGGAAAACTTTCTGAGAGGCAGGAGCGAATGAAACAAGTCTTTGCGTGGGTTTGTCTTTGTGCGACGGGAAGTTTTCTGCCGGCCAATGTCGCGGCGCAGGCAGGTACGGCGGCCGGTCAATCCAGCGCGCCCCAAAACACGGTGAAAGCTGCGCCGGCCTCGAGCGGTACGCCTCGCCTGAGCACCGATCCGGCCCTCTTGCATCCGGCGATGCTCAAGGCGCAAGCGCCGGCGGTTTATGAGGTACGGTTCACCACGACGAAGGGGGACTTCGTCGTCCAAGTAACGCGGGCGTGGGCGCCACTTGGCGCGGACCGTTTCTATAACTTGGTAAAGCATGGATTTTTCACCGACGCGAGTTTCTTTCGGGTGGTGCCGGGATTCGTCGTGCAATTCGGCATCAGCGCCGATCCCGAAATCAGCGCGGCTTGGGAAACCGCCACGATCAAGGATGACCCGGTCCGCGGCAGCAACAAAGCCGGCTACATCACCTACGCCATGGGCGGGCCCAATACGCGCACCACACAGGTGTTCATCAATCTGCGCGACAACGGGTCGTCTCTTGACTCCATGGGCTTCGCACCCTTTGGGCAGGTGACTTCCGGCATGGAGGTGGTCGAGCGGCTCTACAGTGGATATGGCGATTTGCCCGAGATGGGTGGGCGCGGTCCGAGCGAGGACGCCATCGCCAAAAGGGGCAAGGCCTATCTGGATAAGAATTTTCCGCTGCTCGACGGCATCAAGCGAGCGATTGTCGTTCCGCCCGCTTCGGGAGCATCGACTGGCGGCGCCTCAACGCATAAGCCCGCGTCATCGGGCACCTCCCAACCGTGAAACACCCGCCGCAGCTTCGCGCGACCGGCGCGCCAAGAGCTTCTTACGCTTTGAGAGTGGACAGGACAAATCGATGACCATAGATCCGGCTCTGCTCGAGCCCGCTGCGCTCAAAGAGCAAGCGCCCGACTCATTTCAGGTGGAATTTGAAACAACCAAAGGAAATTTCAGGGTCGCAGTTACGCGCTCCTGGGCGCCGCTTGGCGCCGACCGCTTCTACAATCTGGTGAAGCACGGCTTTTTCGCCGAGGCTGCTTTTTTTCGAGTCGTGCCGAATTTCGTCATCCAATTCGGGCTGAGCGCGGACCCGGCGGTGAACCGCGTCTGGCGCAGCGCTCCTCTCCGGGACGATCCCGTCAAGCAGAGCAACAAGCCCGGCTATATCACCTTTGCGACGGCCGGACCGAACACCCGCACGACGCAGCTGTTCATCAATTTCGGCAGCAACACGTTTCTCGACTCACAAGGCTTCGCACCGTTCGGCCAAGTGACGTCTGGCATGAACGTAGTCGCGAAATTGTACTCGGGCTACGGTGAAAGGCCGGATCAGGGTTTGATCACGTCGCAAGGCAAAACCTATCTAGACAAGAATTTCCCGAACATCGACAAAATCCAGTCGGCGACGATCGTTTCCACCTAAGCATCAGCAAGAAGCGGCGGTCGAGGCCCGAGGAACCAAGGGAGGGTTCGGTGAACGATCCTGGCACGAGCGCGCGCAAATGAACGAAGCCGAAGCGACCAATCACGGCAGCGCGTCGTTGATCTCGCCAGCAGCGCGCGACATCACTGTCGAGG
>JASHRC010000207.1 GCA_030037525.1 Candidatus Acidiferrales bacterium
CTGGTGATGGCCATTCTCGAACGTCGCCGGGAAATCGGGGTTCTCAAAGCCCTGGGCGCTTCCGATCGCGACGTCCGCAGCCTGTTTTTCGTCGAAGCCGGTGCGATGGGATTGCTGGGAGGCGTGCTGGGCGTTTCGATCGGATGGTTGATCGGCCGGGCCATCAATGTCGGCACCGACGTCTACCTCAAAGCACGCAATCTCCCGCCGGCCAGCGTCACCGCAGTGCATTGGTGGATGGCCGTTCTGGCGATTTTGTTTTCGATTTTCATCAGCCTGGCGGCGGGAATCTATCCCGCCTCACGCGCCGCCGGCCTCGACCCTGTCGAAGCACTGCGGTATGAGTGAAAAAACGAGTCGACGACCGCGGCCGGGAAGCCCGGGCGGTCTCCACGGCTGGACACTTCGACCGATTTCGTTACTGTTGCTCTCCCTCGTTATCCTGCTTCTGGCAGCGCCCAGTCGCGCTGCGGGTCGCGCCGAATGCCGTTTGATTCCGAGCCGCATTCTCGGCCGCAGGGTCGCTTACTGCGCTTTGCTTCCCCCCAGCTACGACAGAGACACCTCGCGCCGGTTCGCGATCCTGTATTTCCTTCACGGGCTCGGCGAAAACGAACAGGTTCTTCCCAACTCCGGCGCGTGGAACTTGATCGAGGACCTGTGGGACCAGAAAAGTATCGGCGAATTCGTGATCGTCACGCCCGATGCAGACCGCAGCTTTTACATCAACTCGCGCGACGGCCGCGTACGCTACGAAGACTTCTTCCTCCGCGAATTCCTACCGCTCATCGAGCGCCGCTACCGCGTTCGCGCCGACCGGGTCCACCGGGGGATCTCTGGAGTCTCCATGGGCGGCTACGGCTCTCTGCGATTCGGTTTTCGCGATCCGGAATTGTTCGGCTCAGTGAGCGCACATAGCGCCGCACTGCTTGCCCAATTGCCGCGAGCTCGGCTCGGTAGCTCCGGCGAACGGGCTCTCTCGACGGCCTTAGGGGGCGCCTTTGGGGCACCTTTCGATCCCGCCTTTTGGGATCGCAACAGTCCGTTCGCGCTGGTGCGTAACGGGCCGCGGCCGGTGGGCACGAAGATTTACTTCGATTGCGGCACAGAGGACGAGTACGGCTTCAACGTCGGAGCCCAGGCATTTCATGACCTGCTCGTTTCGCGCGGTATACCGCACGAATTCCATCTTTATCCGGGGGGACACGACGAGGCTTATGTCGCCCAGCACCTGCCCGCATCGCTGGCCTTCCACTCCAAGGCTTTCGGCCTCGATCCCCAGGCGAACTGACCGCGCCTGTTCAATTGCGCATCGACCCAGAGGCGAAGGTCGTTCGAACGTTTAATCGGTGGCTTGGGCCGCCGCACGTTGGAAATTTGCGAACGTGCCGCCCGAGGTCGCCAGCTCCTCGAGCAGCGGAGCCGGCTCCCAGAGCATTCCGTGCTGCCGATGGAACGCCGAGATGCGCTCATACACTTTCTTCGGTCCCACCGTGTCCGCATACCACATCGGCCCGCCGCGGTAGGCCGGGAATCCGTAGCCATTCACGTAAATCGTATCGATATCGCCCGCGCGCAATGCATAGCCCTCTTCCAGAATTCGCGCGCCTTCGTTCACCAGCGAATAGATCTCGCGCTCGACGATCTCCTCGGCCGAAATCTGGCGCTGTGCAAGGCCCGATTCCGCAGCCCACTTCCGGAGGAGTCCTGAAATTTCGGGATCGGACGATGCGCGGCGCTCGGCGTCATATTTGTACCAACCTGCGCCCGTTTTCTGCCCGAGCCGGCCCATCTCGACGAGCCGGTCTTCGACAAACGGTTGGCGCGCGCCGGGCTTCTCGAGGTGCCGGTACTCTTTCCGGATGCGGTAGGACACATCCAGTCCGCCCAGATCACCGACGGCCAACGGCCCCATGGCCATGCCCCAATCGACCAGCGCCTGATCGACTGCCTCGGGCGCCGCACCCTCTTCCACCAAAAACTGGGCCTCGCGAATGTAGGGCAAGAACATCCGGTTGCCGACAAACCCGCGACAGTTCCCCACCAGCACGCCCACCTTGCCCAATCTTCTGGCAAGCTGCAAACAGGTCGCGATCACCTCTTTGCTGGTCCGGCGCCCACGCACGATCTCCAAAAGCCGCATCACATTAGCCGGGCTGAAGAAGTGCATACCGATCACCGACTCGGGCCGTGAGGTGGTCGCCGCGATTTCATCGATGTTCAGTGTGGAGGTGTTGCTTGCAAGGATCGCGCCTTTCTTCATGACCCGGTCCAGCTCCGCGAACACCTGTTTTTTGAGCGGCATGGTCTCGAACACAGCCTCGATCACCATATCCGCGCTTGCGAAGTCGTCGTAGCTGAGCGTGGTCTTGATCAGCTTCAGCCGCTCGTCCACGTACTCACGGGTGAATCGCCCGCGCTTTACCGACATCGCGTAGTTCTTCTCGATCGTTGCCAGTCCCCGATCCAGGGCCGCCGGATCGGTGTCTTTGAGAGCTACTGGCACGCCGGCATTGGCGCAAACCATGGCGATGCCTCCGCCCATCGTGCCGGCGCCCACGATGGCCATCCTGTCGACCGCCAGGAGCGGCATTTCCTTGGGAATATCGGGAATTTTCGAGACCTCTCGTTCCGCAAAGAAAACGTGGATCTGCGCCTTGGACTGCTCCGAGTAGAGGCAGTGGTCAAACAGCCTTCGCTCTTCCTGGCAGCCTTTGTCAAACGGCAACCGGGTGGCCGCTTCGATGGCATCGATGGCCGCCATTTGGCAGATCTGATTGCGGTACTTCTTGCGCGCGTTTTCTCGTGCCGCCGCAAAAATCGGCGCATTCTGCTCGGGCGTACCCAACCGATCACTTCGCTCGCGCGTTTTCCGAATCGGCTTCCCCGCCACTTCTCGGGCAAAGGCAACCGCTCCGGCAAGCAAATCGCCTGCTACCACACGATCGATCAGTCCCAATTGCGCCGCCTCGGTGGCTCCGACGGGCCTGCCCGTTGTGCACATCTCAATGGCGCGCTCCACTCCCACCAGCCGCGGCAAGCGCTGCGTTCCGCCGGCACCCGGAATGATTCCGAGGTTCACCTCGGGCTGTCCCAAGCGCGCGTCCGAGGCCGCGACTCGGTAATGGCACGCTTGTGCGACCTCCAGTCCGCCGCCGAGCGCGTTTCCTTGGATGGCCACCACGACCGGCTTGGGCGAGTCTTCGATCTTGAGCAGGTGCGCAAGGATGCCGATGTCGCCTCGGCGCTGGCCGGAGGTTAGTTTGACGAACTCCTTGATATCCGCGCCGGCGATGAAACTCTTGCCCGCGCCGATGAGCACCAGAGCCTTCACGCTCCGGTCGCTCTCGGCCTCGGCGACGGCCGCCACAATCCCCTCGGGCACGCCTGGGCTGAGCGCGTTCACCGGCGGATTATCGATGGTTATAACGGCAATATCCTGCTGCTTGGTCCATCGAACGAAATCGGTCATTTTGTTTCGTCTCCCAGATGAGACTTTCCGGAAGGTACTTAGAGAATCTGGACCACTGGCGCCGCACCAGAGAGATTCACCACCGAAACGCGCGCCGCCACGTTCCGGGCCATCGCGTAGATGCTCTTGGCATCCTCTCCACGCGAGGCCACCGGCTTCCCCGTATCGCCTCCGATACGAATCTGCGGATCGATTTCGATCTCGCCCAGCAACGGCACCTCAAACATTTTTGCCAGTCGCTCGCCCTCGCCATGCCCAAACACGTCGATTTTCCCCTTGCAGTGCGGGCAGGAAAAATAGCTCATGTTCTCGACAATTCCCAGCACGTCCACGTGCACCTGGCGGAACATCTCCACGGCCTTGCGCACATCTGCCAAGGCCACCACCGATGGCGTCGTCACCACCACCGCCCCGCTGACCGATACGCTTTGGATCAGGCTCAGTTGTACGTCTCCGGTCCCCGGCGGCAGATCCACAATCAAATAGTCGAGCGTTCCCCATCGCACGCTGCGAAGAAACTGTTGCACCACACTGTGCAGCATCGGTCCTCGCCACACCAGGGGCCGATCACCCGGATTGAGCAGGCCCATCGAAATCATCTTCACGCCGTAGGCTTGAATCGGGATGATGGTCTTCTCGTCAAGCATTTTCGGCTGTTCGGTCGTCCCCAACATCAGCGGCACGTTGGGTCCGTAGACGTCGGCATCGAGCAAGCCCACCAGCGCGCCCAGATTCTTCAGCGCAATGGCCAGATTCACGGCAACGGTTGTCTTGCCCACGCCGCCCTTGCCGCTCGCCACCGCGATCAGATTCTTCACGCCCGGAATCGACGCCTTATCCTGCAGCCGCCGTCCTTCCGGCACGGCCGCGTCAAACTTCACATCCACCGAATCGACGCCCGGCACCTTCGCAAGAGCGGCGCGCACGTCTTTCTCAATCGTTTCGCGCAACGGACAGGCCGGAGTGGTCAGGGTCAGGAGCACGGACACGTTTCCGTCACTCACTTGGACGTGCTTGGCCATCCCCAATGTGACCACGTCCTTGTGCAGCTCGGGATCGATTACTCCCCGCAGTGCCTCGATCACCGCCTCTTCGGTTAACATTCCATTCGGTCCGATCGCGCAGGAATTCCGTTTTGTTTCTTCGAACTCGGCCCAGGCGGTTTACTTCGCCTCGGCAGCCCGTTTCGTCGCGTCGCTCGCATACCGGCTGCACTTGTCCTGCATGACACCAGCCGTCTGCGCGCATCGATGGAAGGCGTCTGCCGCCTGTTTGAATTGGCCCAGGTTCTCGAAATCGGCGCCCAAAACGAACAGATCGGTCTGATCCGGACTCACCTCGGCGGGGATGGCCATTTGGAGTTCTTTCACGGACTCCTCATATTTTTCGCGGCGAAAGTAGATCAGCCCCAGTCCGCTGTGAGCGACCGCCGATTCCCCTGTCTTGAACTGGGCGAATTGCTCATCACTCAGGTTCGTCGGCTTCCCCATCTTGCTGAGCACATCCAGGGCATGCCGCTCCTGGGTTTCCGCCTTGTCGAGCCTCTTGTCGGCATCGGGCTCGTTGGGAGTAAACGCGCGCGGAATCACCCAGCCGCTCAGCGCCAGCAGGGGCACAGAGTCGGGGAAAAGCCCCAGCCCCTTGTCCGAGTAGCTGTAGAAATTGGCCAGGTCCTTTTGGTCATAATAGGTTTGCGTCAGCTCTTCGTATACCGCTTGGCTGTAGCGGTCCGCCGGGTATTTGGCCAAAAAAGTGTTCCCGAGCTTAATCTTCTTGTCCGCATCCTGCTCCCTGGTCTTGTGAAAGGCCTGATAGGCAGCCTCTTCTCTCGGATCGCCCAGGGTCTGGCGCAGATAGGACTCTGCTATGTCCTGGTCCGTCTGAACGGAATTCCCTCGCGTAAGCGTGTTGTCAGTGCCACCTGCGCCCGCTCCTCCTTGTGCGCTCGAAACCGCCGGAACAGCGAGGCTCGCTACCATCCATCCCACGAGGACCCAAATCTTTCGATTGATCTCTGATCGCCTCATGACCCGAACCTTTCGTCAAGTGTTCGCGAAGAATGATATACCACACAGGCGAAGGTCGCCTTCGAAATGATTTGCCTTACCTGGCTTCGTTGCTGGCACTCGCTCGCTCGTTCGAGCCGCCCGAACCTACTGTCCAAGCGGCATCCTTCGCGGGTCTGCTGGCCCCAGGATGTGGAGCTTCACAGTGATTTTCCATCGTATGCGCCTTTGTACCATTCCCAGGTGCGCCGGAGCCCTTCTTCAAACATCACCCGTGGCGAATAGCCGAGTACTTTTTGGGCCAGCGAGATGTCGGCCTGCGAATCGCGGATGTCACCCGAGCGCGGCGGCTCGTAGGTCACCGAGATCTTCTTTCCCACGATTCCCTCCAGCAGTCTCACGACCTGGTTCAAAGTGATCCGGGCTCCCGTGCCCCCGTTGAATACTTTTCCGGACGGGCCGGATGCCTCGCAGGCCCGCAGCGTCTGGTCCACGACGTTCTCCACATAGGTGAAATCCCGCGACTGTTGGCCATCGCCGTAAATCGTCAAGGGCATCCCCTGGATCAGCGCCAGCATGAACCGCGAAAGCACGCCGGAGTATTGCGACGTCGGGTCTTGCCGTGGCCCGAACACGTTGAAATAGCGCAGCGACACGTTTTCCAGCCCGTACACGCGGCCGAAGACCTGCGCGTAGAGCTCGCCGACGTATTTCGTTACGCCATAGGGAGAAATGGGCTCGGCGGGCATCGCTTCGATCTTCGGCAGCACAGCAGTTTCGCCGTATGCCGACGATGACGCGGCGTAGACGACCCTCCGCACCCGGGCATCCCGTGCCGCCACCAACACATTCAGCGTCCCATCGACATTCACGCGGTTCGTCTCGAGCGGATCGATCACCGATTTCGGCACCGAGGTTCGCGCCGCCAAATGGATCACGTAGTCGGCTGCCCGGGTGGCCTCCTCGACGGCCGCCAGGTCGGTAATGCTGCCCACCTGGAGCGTGATCTTGCTGCGCACTCGCTCGAGATTGGCTTCCTTGCCCGCGGAGAGATCATCGAGTACGGCTACTTGCTGCCCGCGCCGCACCAGTTCATCGACGATGTTCGAACCGATAAAACCGGCACCTCCCGTGATCAGGTAACGCATCCAGATCCTCTTTTCTCTAGAAGACGCCCAGCGAAGCGGGCGACACATCGGCGGGATGATTGTGTCACGTGTTTCAGGTAGTCTTAAATATAGTCCTCCTCTTGTCGTCGCGGCAAGGAGCGGGAGGGAGGAATCAAGCCGTGAGAGAAGCTCCTACCGCCATGGGTCGAGCGAAAAGCCAGGGTCGCAAAATCGAAACGGTTTTGCTCCTCGTCTTCCTCATGCTGGTCGGGCCGGCGTCCTATTCCCAAGGTGCCCACACGAGCCCCCGACGCGCCCCCGACCCCGGCCTAAAAGAGCAGCCGGTTCCTTTTCGCGCCGGTGAGAAGCTGAGCTACCGCATCTCCTGGTCTGTATTTTCCAGCGCCGCGTCTCTGGAACTGAGCACCCCCGAGCGCCGGGATCTTTTCGGCCGCCAGACCTGGCATTTTCGTGGTATTGCCCACACGCTCAATTCTGTGCGCATGCTCTTCCCGATCGACGACCAGTTCGATTCCTATACCGACGTCGCGACGCTCGACTGCCTTCAGTTTGAAACCCACCTCAACGAAATGGGCAAGTCCGCCAACCAGGTGTTGCATCTGGCCCCCGGCAACCAGCCTTCCGAGCTGCCCCCGCCCATCGTTGTCGTTCCGCGCGACACCCGCGATCCGCTCGGCGCCGTCTACTCGCTTCGTGACGTCGATTGGCACCGCACTCCCGACTTTCGCGCGCCGGTGTATGACGGCCATGACCTCTACGAGATTCGCGCCCGACTGGAATCCTCTGGCGAGTCGGTCAAGGTCGCGGCCGGAGCATACTCCGCCTCACAAATTTCCATTCGTGTCTTTCAGAATCAGAAGGAAGTGTCCGCCGTGCACTACGTGCTATGGATTGCTTCAGATGCCGCACGCACACCGGTGCTCATGGAAGCAAACCTTCCGTTTGGAACCATTCGCGCAGAACTTACTGCCGCAACAGACTAACAAAAATACTAGTTTTCCGGCACCACCCAATCATCGGGCGGGAAATCGATCTGCCAGAAACAGGGGCAGGGTTCGACGAATTCGACGCCCATCTGCATCTTCCCCGCGGCCGGATTGCCCACGTAGACGATGCGGCAATCCATCGACCTTCGGGTGGTTCGATTGTGCACCTGGATTTGCTGGCCGGCCACGACCTTGGCCGCTAGCGAGATCAGCGCGCCATGCGCGTTCACCACCAGCGTGCGCGTTTCCTCCTCGAACTTCTCTTCGTCCTTTGTTTTGCCACTGACGTGGATCAGCACGCTCAGCAAAACCCGCATGCTGCGCCGGCGGCCGGGATCCAGCTGCAAGGCCTGCTTGTCGGGTAGGGTATTGGTCGGCGCTCCCATCAGCGGCACGATAGTAGGTCCTCCGGCAGGCCGCAATAGGACTATGGTCCCGGTTGCCTGTTCGAGCAACGGCCGGGCATCCTAGCACTGCACGATCTTTTCGCGACCGCCGCTCACCTGGCGCGTCGCATTTCGGGTGTCCACCACGAGCTGGGCACTCCGGACGATGGTCGGGTAGTCATAGCTGGAATGATCCGTCGCGATCAGCACGCAGTCATAGCCGGCAATCGTTTCCGGCGCGAGATCAACCGAGTGTTTGTGCGAAAAATCGTAATGGCGCATCTTGTGCAGCACCGGAAAATAGGGATCGTTGTAGTCGACCTCGGCCCCGCGCTCGACCAGCAGTTCGAGCATCTTGAGCGAGGGCGACTCGCGCAAATCGTCCACATCCTTCTTGTACGCGATGCCCAGCAGAAGCACTTTGGACCCCTTCACGCTCTTCTGGCGATCGTTCAGTGCCGCGCTCACCGAGCGAACCACGTGATACGGCATCTCGGTGTTGATCTCGCCGGCCAGCTCGATGAACCGCGTGGCGAAATCGAATTCACGCGCCTTCCAGGAGAGATAGTACGGATCGACCGGAATACAGTGCCCTCCCAACCCAGGCCCCGGATAGAAAGGCATGAACCCGAACGGTTTGGTCGCCGCGCTGTCGATCACTTCCCAGATATCCAGTCCCATCCGCAGGCTGAGCAGCTTCAGTTCATTCACCAGCGCAATATTCACGCAGCGGAAAATATTCTCGAGCAGCTTCACCATTTCCGCCGCCCGCGTCGAACTCACCGGCACCACCCTCGCTACAATCTGCGCATACAGGTTCGCAGCCGCCCGCCCACTGGCAGGATTGATTCCGCCCACGACCTTGGGGATTTGCGCCAGCCCGTATTGTTTGTTGCCCGGATCCTCGCGTTCGGGAG
>JASHRC010000208.1 GCA_030037525.1 Candidatus Acidiferrales bacterium
GCTCATCGCTGATCGGACGTGGGCGACCTGGACGTAACTCCTCGTACAGTCCGGAAACCCCATGTGCCAGGAAACGTCGCCGCCACAGACCTACCGTGAACTTCGTGGTCTCCAATTCCTCTGCAATCTCCACGTTTGTCTTACCAGCGGGACTCAGCAAAATAATCTTGGCACGACGCACCAGCCCCACTGGAAGAGACCGTGAACTCGCCAAACTTTCTAGCTGATCGCGCAGCTCCGCATCCAAAATCAACGCCGCTTTCGGTCGTCCCATCGCCATAGGCACCTCCATTGTGCACAGGAGATGCCCATATTCCCAGCAATACTATTGCCACTTATTTATGGGACACAGCACTAGCTAGCTAGTGTTGCGGTTACCGAAGAAAGTGAAGCACGGATGCGTTTGGGTTTTCGCTAGGGACAAGGGACAGGACCGTGCAACTATGAAGTTGCAACGGGCCCGAACCTCTCGCATGGTACGTATTATCACTACATTCTCGGGGGGCCCATGGAAAAGCCTGTTTCCGCCGCCGTCGCTAACCGCACGTTTTCCAAGCTGCTCCGCTCCGTTCGCGAAGGTCAGAGCTACATCGTGACCTCACATGGGACGGCGGTCGCTAAGATCGTACCCGCCGAGAAACACGGTGGCGAGATGCGCAGCGCCAGACTTGCTCTCTTGCGAAGGCTTAGGGCCGAGCCCGTTGTCAAGATTGGACGCTGGGCGCGAGATGAGCTGTACGAGGAGAAACCGTGAGGGTGGCGCTCGATACCAAGGTCCTCGCGTATGCGGAAGGCCTGAATGGCGCTGGAATGAAGCGAACGGCACTGGGGTTGCTGGAAAAGTTGCCCCAAGGTGGTGCTTTTGCCGTTCAAACGCTGGGCGAGCTTTTCAATTTGTTGGTTCGCAAGGCCCGTTGAGCACCGGCAAGAGCGCGCAAGGCGATACTCAGCTGGCAGGATGCCTTCCCACTGATCGAGACCTCAGGCGAGGTCATGCTCGCGGCGGCGGACCTCGCCACCGACCACCAACTTAGCATCTGGGACTCCGTCATTCTTTCGGCCGCAGCCGAGGCGGGCTGCCCGGCTTCTCCTATCCGAGGATTTGCAGGAGGGGCTTACGTGGAGAGGGGTCACAGTCGCAAACCCGTTCTCCAGTTCGAAACACGAACTGCTCGCCGCTTTGCTGACCGAATCGCGGACCTGAGGCGACGCCACCGCTCCGAGCCGTTTCTGAGCTGCCAGAAACCAGGGGGCGTGCGCTCACGGTTCGGGATTTCTGCTAGGACCACCCAAATCGGTCCAGCTTCGGTCCGATTCGACTGGTAGCTGTAAGCACTGAATTTTACGTAAGCGACGCCCGATGCGGCGCTTGTCTGATTTTTACTGCCTTCTTTACAAACAGGGGGTCACCGGTTCGATCCCGGTTCCACAGGAGATACCGCGCGGCACTGTCAAGGGAATGCCTCGAGCCTTACTTCAAATAACTGCGGACGATCTCAATAAGGTCTTCTGCGGCTTCTCCTGAGCCTCGATCTTTCCGTGGCATGTGATTACGAATGTGGTCTTCCATGAGCTCCGCCATCAGGCTGTTGATCGCGCCGCGCGCTGCCGCGAGGCGTTGGAGCACGTCGGCACATTGTTCGTCCTCGTTCAAACCGCGGAGGACGCTCTCCAGTTGACCGATGATTTTCTTGGTCCGATTGACCAGGTCGAGCTTTTCGCGGGATAGGTGCGACATTTTTTTTTCCACTTTGACTACCCTATGGGGGTATCGTATCCTGACTCCTTAATACCATGGGGGGGTATGGTAGCAAGATTGCGTTGGCGCGGCAAGGGCGCGTTATGCAAGCAGCATGCAGGAGATCGGGCGGCGGGATTTTAATGCGTTTGTAATGTACGCGCCAGATACTGTGCCGTTTTTCGGCTGCAGGTGCTCTCAAGCAGGTAACCTGCTGGTCCCTCAGTGTCGTGTGATACGCCGCTTGGTTTTCGAATTTTGGCCGGTCCAAACGGAGGAGGAGTCATGCAGATCGTTCAACGGCTCGGTCTCGTCGCGATTCTGGCGTTGAGCCTGAGCGGGAGGACTCTCGCTCAAAGGGCGCTCACGTGGCAACAGGTTCGCGACAAGTTCGAAGCCGCAAACCCGTCTCTGAAGGCTGGACACATCGGCATTGATGAATCTCGCGCAAACGAAATCACGGCGCATCTCCGTCCGAATCCAAGTTTGACCGTGAGCGTGGATCAGATCAATCCGTTTACCAGCCAGCCCCCCCCATCGGGTGTGCCGGTCAATTCTTATCAGCCATTTGCCTACGCACTTCCATATGGAAGTGTCAGTTACCTCTATGAGCGCCAACATAAGCGCGACTTGCGGTTTGAAAGCGCCCAAAAGGCAACTGAAATTGCAATCTCTCAGCAGAGCGACCTGGAAAGAACGCTGCTTTTTGATCTTAGGAGTGCATTCGTTCAAGTTTTACAGCAGAAGGCTATTCTCGATTTAGCGAAAGAAAATCTCGCCTATTATGACCATGTACTTGACGTGAACCGTGACAGGTTCCGTACAGGCGCTATTGCGCGAGTCGATTTGGACCGGTTGGAGCTTCAGCGCGTTCAGTACGAGTCCGATTTGCAGACCGCAGACGTGAACCTGCGAACCGCCAAGATACAGCTTTTGACACTTCTGAACGACCGCACACCGATTGAGCAATTCGACGTGACCGGCCCATTCGATCTTTCGCAGCAGATTCCGGGACTTGACGATGTTCGGCAGATGGCTCTCGACACCCGGCCGGATTTGAAGGCCGCGCTGCAATCGATAGACAAGGCCATGACCGATCACAAATTGGCCGTCGCGAATGGATCAACTGACCCCACCTTTAGCGTTGATTTCGCGCGGAATCCTCCCATTCCGGTTTACTTTGGCGTGGGCGTAAGCATTCCACTGCGGGTTTTTGATCGCAATCAGGGAGAAAAGCTGCGGACGCAGCTTGATATTGATCGCAACCAGCGACAAATGGAAGCTACACGCGCCCAAGTCTTTGGCGATGTGGACTCGGCCTACGCGACACTCAACAGCACTGTCGTGCTTCTGCTGCCTTATAAAGAGCGTTATCTGAAACAAGCCGAAACCGTCCGAGACACGATTGAATTTTCCTATCAGCGCGGTGCCGCGTCTCTTTTAGATTTCCTAAATGCCCAGGCGGATTACCGCAGTGTGCAGGTGAACTATTTGAATCTGCTCGGCTCATATCTGACTGCCGCTGCTCAATTGAATCTTGCGGTGGGACGTGAGGTCATCCGATGAGAGGACTTGGTATGGAAGTCGCAACTTTTGTTCTGGTGATGGCCCTATGCCTCGCGGGCTGCGGAAACACTCAAAAGGATCCGAATGCCGGAGCACCCCCTCCACTAAAGGTTGAGCACACCGACCCGAACACATTCCAAGTGGAGCATCCCGATCAATTCCCGCTCACGGCAGCGGTAGAGCACGTGAGCAGGTCCCAGTTGAAGGCTACCGCGACGATCACGCCGGATATTTCAAAGAGCGTCCCGGTTATTTCATTGGCGACCGGGCGCGTTGTAGAGATCAAAGCACGCCTCGGCGATGTGGTTAAGAAAGGGCAGGTATTGCTACGTGTCGAGAGCGCGGATCTCGCGGGAGCTTTTTCGGACTACCGCAAAGCGGTTGCTGATGAGCAACTCGCGCGTACGCAGCTTGAGCGTTCTAAGGAACTCTATGGTCGAGGGGCTATTTCCCTCAATGACTTGCAGGTCGCGCAGGACAGCGAGGATAAAGCAAAGGTAGACCTGGAAAACACAACTGAGCACATCCACGTCCTGGGGGGTGATCTCAGTAACCCAAGTGCCATCGTTGAAATCCGCGCTCCAATCTCAGGAGTCATCACCGATCAAGAGGTGACCAACGCCGCTGGCGTTGCCGGTTTGACCGCTCCGAATCCTTTTACGATCTCGGACCTTTCGACGGTTTGGGTTCTCTGCGACGTGTACGAAAACGACCTTCCAACCGTGCGCGTCGGTGATCCTGCCGAGGTTCGTCTGAATGCTTATCCAGACAGAATCTTCACTGGACGCGTCGGCAACATCGGACCAGTTCTTGACCCCAACATCCGCACAGCGAAGGTCCGAATCGAGGTGCGTAATCCCGGAATGATGCGGGTCGGGATGTTTGCGACTGCCACATTCCGTGGGCAAAAACAGGAAAGGTTCGCTGCCGTGCCAGCGACAGCGATCTTGCATTTGCACGATCGCGATTGGGTTTACATTCCCGCCGGTGACAAGCAGTTCCGGAGAGTGGAGGTAAACGCTGGCGATATGCTTCCTGGGAACATGCAGGAAGTCCGTGGCGGAATCACGCCCGGCCAACAGGTAGTAGTTCACGCGCTCGAATTTCAGAACTCGGTGGAACAGTGATGATCCGTCCTTTGGTGGATTTCGCTCTTAACAACCGTTTCGTGGTTCTTGGTCTGGCTGTAGTCCTGTTCGTTGGCGGAATCATTTCGTTCAAGAGGTTGCCCGTGGAAGCGTATCCCGATGTCGCCAATACCTGGGTTCAGGTGATTACGCAATGGCCGGGCCGCGCGGCAGAAGAAGTCGAGCAGCAGATCACAATCCCGATCGAAATTCAGATGAACGGAATCCCTTACCTGCTGCACGTGCGGTCAGCCTCCTTGGCTGGCCTGTCGGTGGTAAACCTGATTTTCGACGACGACTCAAACAATGACTGGGATAGACAGAAAGTGTTGGAGCGCCTTTCGCAGGTGACGCTGCCACCCAACGTTTCGGCAGGGATCGGTCCAGATTTCAGTCCGATTGGCTCGGTCTACTGGTACACGATCAAAAGCACCAATCCCAATTACGACCTCATGGAGCTCAAATCTCTTCAGGATTGGGTCATCAACAAATACATCAAAGCCGCGCCGGATGTTGTGGATGACTCCTCCTTCGGGGGGATTACTCGCGAATATCAAGTCCGCGTAGACCCTGACCAGCTGGTTTCCTACGGACTGAGCCTTGCGCAAATCGAGCAGCAACTCACAAATGCAAACGCGAACGGAGGAGGCAGCTTTATCGAACAAGGGGAGCAACAAGTCAACGTTCGCGAGGTGGGGCTGGTTAGGGATGTCCAGGATATCGGAAACACGGTCCTTAAGACACAAAAGGGTACGGCTATTCGCGTAAGGGATATCGGGGTCGTGACTCAAGGGCCGAAAATTCGCCTCGGACAGATCGGCTGGGCTATTCATCGTTCCGACGGTGTGGTCGTAGATGACAACGATGTCGTCGAAGGCATCGTGTTCATGCGCAAGGGAGCCGATACCGCAGCTACGATGGACGGTATCCATGCCGCCGTGCAAAGACTCAACGACCACATTCTTCCGCCGGGGGTAAAGATCGTTCCCTATCTGGATCGCGACGACTTGGTGCATTTCACGACGCACACGGTGCTGCACAACCTCGCGGACGGCATGATCCTCGTGGTCATCGTTCTCTTTATTTTCCTTGGCAATGTGCGCGGCGCGATCATTGTCTCTTTCACGATTCCGTTCGCGTTGCTTTTTGCCGCGATTTGCCTCGACGCACGCCATATCTCCGCAAACCTGCTGTCGCTCGGCGCTCTGGATTTCGGGATGGTGGTCGATGGAGCCGTGGTGATGATCGAAAACATTTCGCGGCATCTTAATCGCCCCGAGGAGGATCACCGCACGCCCATGGAGCGGATTCGCGAAGCCGCACATGAGGTCCAGCGCCCCGTCTTTTATGCCATAGCCATCATCATCACAGCCTACCTGCCGATCTTCACGCTGCAACGGGTCGAAGGGAAGCTGTTCAAGCCGATGGCGTGGACAGTAACTTTTGCGCTGGTTGGCGCTCTGATCTTTGCCATGTTGGTCGCGCCTGCGTTGGCCAGCATTCTTTTCCGGTCAGGCGTAAAAGAATGGAAAAATCCGGTCATGAGCTACCTGACAGACCGGTACCGCCACGCCGTCACCTGGACCATCCGCCACCGGTCAATCACTGTAGGAACGGCCATCGTCTTGTTCGTTTTGGCGATGCTTCTGGGCTTGTCAGGAATGATCGGCTCGGAATTTCTTCCTCACCTGGATGAAGGCGCACTGTGGGTTCGCGGAACGCTGGGCATGAGTGTCGGCCCAACAGACAGCGCACGCGTGGCGGAAAGAGCGCGCGAAGTGCTCTGCTCCTTTCCTGAAGTTCCTCGCGTCGTCGATCAGATTGGACGCCCGGACGACGGCACGGACACCACCGGATTCTTCGATATGGAATTCTTCGTCGATCTCCTGCCCAAGGAGCAATGGCGGCCTGTCTTTCATCAGAATAAAGACTTAGTGATTGCAGCGATGAATCGCGAATTGGAGAAGATACCAGGAGTCTTCTGGGGTTTTTCGCAGCCGATTGCGGACAACTTAGAAGAAGCGGTAAGTGGAGTGAAGGGCGCGCTTGCGGTGAAGATTTACGGGGACGATTTGAAGAAACTGGAGAACACCGGAGATCAGGTTGTCAACGTGATGCGCAACATCCGAGGCGTGGAGGATTTGGGGATGTTTCGGGTCCTTGGTCAACCAAATCTGAATTTCGAGGTTGATCGCGGCCAAGCGGCGCGCTTCGGAATTAACGTTTCCGATGTTCAAGATGCAATCCAAACCGCTGTGGGAGGTACGGCGCTGAACCAAGTATTGGTTGGCGAACAGCGGTACGACTTGGTTTTGCGATATCTGCCCGAGTATCGGGACACGAAAGAAGCGATCGAAGAAATCCGACTTCTCGCGCCCAGCGGTGAGCGCGTCTCCCTAGCTCAGTTGACCCACGTGACTGAAACGGACGGAGGGTCGGAGATCTATCGCGAGGCCAATTCGCGCTATGTCGCGGTCAAGTTCAGTGTACGTGGCCGGGACTTGGGAAGTACGGTCCAAGAAGCAATCCGAAAGGTAAACTCCGAGGTGAAATTGCCGCTCGGTTACACAATCGATTGGGCAGGCGAGTATGAGAGTCAACTGCGGTCCCAACGCCGGCTAATGATCGTGCTCCCCGCCACGCTTTTGGCGATCTTCATCATTCTCTATATCATGTTCAATTCAGTTAAATGGGCACTCCTCATCCTGGCGAATATTGCAATGGCACCTCTGGGAGGCCTATCGGCCTTGCTCGTGACGGGAACGCATCTTAGCGTGTCTTCGGGAGTCGGTTTTCTTGCCCTTTTCGGAGTATCCGTACAAACCGGCGTGATCATGGTTGAGTACATCAATCAGCTTCGGACAAGAGGATACACTACCGAAAGATCAGCGGTTGAGGGCGCCGTTCTCAGGCTTCGTCCCATTACGATGACGATGCTGGTAGCGACACTGGGTTTGCTTCCCGCTGCTCTTTCACATGGCATCGGGTCGGATTCGCAACGGCCTTTTGCAATCGTTATCGTCGGTGGGCTTATGTCCAATCTGATGATAGGCATTTTCCTGCTGCCAACGCTCTATACCTGGTTTGCGAGCAAGAACGATGTGCTTCCCAAGCCGGAAACTGAGGGGGCTGTGTAGCAAGACGTGTCAGGGTTACCGCATCGCGCGAGGTTGCAGTGAAGGAATCCTTAAGATGACAAAGGCTGAAGTCTGTGGCTTGATTCAGGAAATCGGCGTGATTCCGGCGATTCGGGTCTCTTCTGCTGAGGACGCGCATTTTGCAGCCGACGCAGTAACAAGCGGCGGCATCCCAATTGTGGAGATCACGATGACCGTTCCTGAAGCAGTCAAGTTGATCTCACACCTCGTTCATTACCACCCGAAAATGATCGTTGGGGCCGGCACCGTGTTAAACACTGAGACAGCGAGCAAGTGCGTCGACGCTGGTGCAAGTTTCATCACGAGCCCCGGCTTTAACCCAAGGATTGTCGAGTTTGCAGCCAAGACACAAACGGCGGTCCTCCCCGGTGCGTTGACCCCGTCAGAAGTGATTGAAGCATGGGAGGCGGGGTCTGATTTGATTAAGGTGTTCCCGTGTGCTCAGGTCGGGGGAGAGCAATACATAAAGGTTTTAAAGACCTCGCTCCCGCAAGTCCCGCTTGTTGCAGCAGGCGGAGTAACGCAACATTCCGCGGAGCAGTACATCCTGGCGGGAGCGGTGGCGATCGGCGTTGGCAAAGAGCTAATTCCGCCTGACGCGATTGAGCACCGCGAATCCGAGAGGATTCGGGAACTCGCACAGCGGTTCGTGGGCTTTGTCAGAGAAGCGCGCCAGCGGCTAACGCCACAGAAGGAAAATCGCGCCGGCGGCAAAACTGACTTTTTGAAACTCCATAAGCACTCTCCATCCAAATAGACGGCGATCCACAGAGCCCAATGAGTCGAGAAAAAAGACTTGTTCCGATGACTATTCGTTTTCTCGTCATGATGCTGCTGTTTGGTCCCCGGCGAGTTGTTCGGTCAGCGGGGTGGCACACATCCAAGCGGTTTGGCCTCCAAAAATCCACAACTACTCCTCCAAGTCAGAGTGAACGGAAAGGGATTCTATTTCCGTGGCTCGGACCTCAAGAAAATGCAACGGCTTGTAGCCGTTCTAGCTGATCCTGCCACCGGAGCGACACGCCGACATGAAGGAGTTGATTTAGAGACGCTCATTCTGAATACCACACGCTCAGAATCTGAGACGATCGCAATTTCTGCAGACTCGCGCGTCCGTTCGAGATGAGTTAGAACGAGATTGTCACTGCTATCGCGATGCCCGGGTAATTGGTGTCGTACAGGTAGTAGCCGTCGTCCGTGTAATCAAGATAGCAGTTATCGGTCTCGTACCACATCGGAGGCCAGTTCTCAGGCCAGGGATCGACGAACGTAATCCAATAGCCGTCGTATTGGAACCGCGGAAAGCCGCCCACGAAAAGCAACGGCAGGCCGCTGATCCGGAAGACGTGGTCATGCCCGAAGTACTGCCGGAATCGGGCGTCGGGAATTCGATAGCCGGTATAACCACCGCGCTGGCGCCAGGTCTGGTGCTCGCTCGTCCACGAAGCAGCACGAGACTGGACGAACCCGCTGTGCACCTGCCCCTGATGTTGCGGCACGCCGCTGGGGTGAACGCCGCCGTGGGTGGGTTCGGTCGGCTTAACGCCGCCATGATAGACGCCGCCGTAGGACTGCTGTGGGCGCGCCGTGGTTGGCGCAGATCGGGCGGCCTGATGCTGTGGTGCGGGCTGTGGCCGCTCCGCAGGCTTTTGTTGATGTTCCTGACCCTGGTCTGGTTTACCCTGATCTCGACCTTGGTGTTCGTCCTGTTGTGCATGCATCGGAGCCACAGCTGCAAGGAGAAAGAGCAAAGCTCCGGTGGTGATACTTCGAACTGGTTTCATGAGTAGTGCCTCCATGATGCCGATCTCGTGCGGTCTTCAGGCTCTTTTCAATAGACGGGTGATTGCGACGAGGATCACCGCACCGATAAAAGCGACGATAATCGATCCGATTATTCCGCCGCCGTGCCAAATCCCCAAAATCCCGAATATCCATCCGCCTAGGATGCCGCCGAGTATCCCGAGAATGATATCGACAACAACGCCGTATCCCCCGCCCTTCATTACCTGCCCAGCAAGCCAACCAGCGATGAGCCCAACCACGATCCACGCGAGGATGCCCAACTGTTGCCTCCTTAATTTCTCTGCTTGGAACAGGCTAGGTTGAGCGCACTTTGTAGACCGATATTTGCGGAAAGTCAACGGGCAGCCGAATGCAGCCCTAACCGCGCGCTGTATGCTTCAGTCCTCCCGATCAGGATGAGGGCGTAGCATGGACCACGACACCGGCGAAACGGACGGATCGTCGGCTTCTATTTCACTGTGCTGCTTCGCTACGCTCTCCGAATAGCGTCAGGTAGATTCCTCCTCCCAATGCACCCCCGACGAGCGGCGCCACCCAAAAGAGCCAAAGTTGGTGAATCGCCCAGCCACCCACAAAGATCGCCGGTCCGGTGCTGCGAGCCGGGTTCACCGAAAGATTTGTCACGGGTATGCCCACTAGGTCGATGAGCGTGATGGGAAGATGTCGGATTCTCGTCGCGGTCGGGCGTTCGACCTGAGCACAGGTGCGAAGCCGAGACAACGGGCGACACTATGGTAATGAAGCTGGGTCCCGACAAAAATGTATCTCCAGAGGAATGCATTCCTTTGGTCGGCCAAAATCAGACCAGAAAGCCACAAGGCAGTTTCAAATCCTCCGGGAGCCTCGCCTTATCGTTGCCCGGCCACTCCTGTGCCAACGGCCTTTGCGGTAGCACGGCATGACATGCCAGGCAAACCTGCCAGCCGAGTACAAACCGCGAATCATTTTTGTCTTCCGAAGCGTCTTAATAGCGGGTCCCGGGCAGGCTGCCCGAATTTAGGTGCTGATTGGTGACAAGATGAGCCGACTCAAGCGACTCCTAGCAACCGTTGGTCTTACACTTGTAGCAGGTTGTGCCCTACTGGCTGCTTCTCAGGATCAAACTCAACAGCAACCGCCACCGTCACCCCCTCCTCCCGCTGAGGGTGCGACCCAACAGCAAGCGGCGCCTCCCGCCCGTTCGGCTTATCAGATGGAGAATCCCGAACAGCTTCAACAAGTTGTCGCGCCAATTGCGCTCTACCCTGACTCGCTGGTCGCCTCCATTCTCGCGGCTTCGTCATTCCCACCACAAATTGCTCAGGCCTACGACTGGTTCGCTCCCCGCCGCAATTTGTCGCCGGAGGAAATCGCGGCCGAAGCTGACAAGCAAAACTGGGACCCCAGTGTGAAGTCTCTGCTCGCTTTTCCTCCGGTACTTCAAAACTTGGCGACAAATCTCGCTTGGACGTCCGAACTGGGCGACGCCTACTACAATCAGACTACAGACGTCATGAACGCCATTCAGGAAATGCGCCGCGAGGCCAAGAAGCACGGGATACTCAAAAGCAACGACCAGATAAAGGTTGAAGACAAGCACGGCTATATCACCATTGAGCCGAGAGATCCCGATTCCCGCGTTGTGTACGTTCCGGCCTACGATCCCTGGGACGTCTACGGGTACGCCATCGCTCCCTGGCCTGGTTGGGTGGATGTTCCCGGTGTGTGGTGGGACGGCCCAGGACTCTACTTCGGCATCGGTTTCGGTCTCGGGCCGTTTTGGGGCTACGGCTGGGGCTGGCCAGTTTGGGGGTTGGACTGGTGGGGAGGTGGAATCTATTTGGGCGGCGGTCCTTGGCACCCCTGGGGACCCGCATTCTTCGACCGCGGCTACTACTATCACGGCGATGGCGGCTTCGCGCACCGCTCTCCGTCGCCGGAACACTTCAATCGTGGGTTCGACGGGCGCGCACCAGGCACGCGCTCAGGCCCGTTCAGTGGGTTCGGGTATGGCGGCGAAACGCGAGGTTTCTCAGCTCGCGGCCAAGGGAGTTTTGGCGGCTTTCACGGCGGTGGGTTTGGCGGTGGCGGTTTCGGTGGCGGCGGCTTTCATGGCGGTGGGTTTGGGGGTGGCGGTCGGCGCTAGGTCCAGGGTGAAGCGACCGCCAATTCAGCCTTTTTTGATAGTTGGTTGCGTTCTAGGCCTGGGAAATGGAAAAGAAAAGAGGAAAGATGAAAATGTTGGATGATGCTAAGCAAATTCCCTCCTCCAAGTTTTCGTTCACGATGGCCGCACTGCTTGTCCTGTCTGCCACGTCGCCGATGTTGGCGTGCGCGCAGGACGCCCGATCCCAGCAAACTGCGCCTCCCAAGGCTTCTTCCGCACAGCGCGCGGCGCAGACTGCCACTCATGCGCAGAAGGCCTTCTCATCCCCTAAGGAAGCCGCTCAGGCCCTTTATGACGCGGCGCGCAACCATGACGAAAAGGCCATGCTGGCCATTCTCGGCCGTGGCGCCCGTGACATCGTCATTTGGACCGAGAACGAGGCTGAGCGCTACGCCCAGGATGACGTCTTCGCCAAGAAGTACGAGCAGATGCACCGCTTCGTCCGAGAACCCGACAACGAGACCACGATCTACGTCGGGGCAGAAAACTGGCCGCTGCCCCTGCCGCTCGTCGAGTACAACGGCTCATGGTTTTTCGACTCGAATCTCGGCAGGCGGGAGATTCTTTTCCGGCGCATCGGCGAAAATGAAATGGATGCCATCGACGCACTCCACGGGATCATCGGTGCCGAGAATCAATTCAACGCCGAGACCGGCCAATACGCGAAAGAGCTGAACTGCTCCCAAGGCCAGCACGATGGCCTCTTTGCACCTGAGAGCGGCAACGATATGGACAAGAACCCCCTCGGCCCCTACCTTGCTGAAGCGAGTTACATGCGTTCTGATCGCATGCCCTTCCACGGCTACTATTTTCTGATCCTCACCGAGCAAGGCCCGCACGCGCATGGCGGCGCGCACAGCTACGTCGTTGATGGCAAGATGACCGGCGGCTTCGCCGTCATGGCATTTCCGGCGGTTTACCGCTCCTCCGGGGTGAAAACCTTCATCGTCAACCGGTATGGCATGACTTACGAAAAGGATCTCGGCCGCAAGACCACCGAAATCGCTTCCGCGATGAAAGCCTACGACCCCGATAGCACCTGGACCCGCGTCCGCCCCGGCCAATTCCTCACCGCCAGTTCTCCACAGCCTTAACGCGCCGTTTTAAGGTCCCTCCCGGATGCCAAGCGAAATCTTCAAAGGGAATTCGGGAGCGTACATCCCTCGCGGCAGGCAGTCATGGATGACGGTTCGATCCCCTCGTATGGGCTGTAACGCCCGTTAGGCAGGCTGAACCGGCGCACTGATCGCAGAGGAATTCGAAGAACTCAATCAGTGGCTCGCCCAATGCCATCAGCGCGGATGGCCCCTCCCCTCGCTGGGTGAGCCGCATCACCTTATGGCGGTCGATTCTATTTCGCAGCTTTTCCCGCCATGGGAAGAATCATGGAGGTGCGTTCCCGGTATTGCTTATAAGTGTCCCCAAAGAACCGTATCAGGTCACGCTCCTCAAACTGGATAGCAAGGAAGATGTAGCCCGTGGTCGCCAAAGAGAAGAGAAGGTGTCCATACGTCATTTTGGGGGTGGCCCAGAACGCAATCAAAAAGCCGAGATAAATTGGATGGCGAACGTATTTGTAGAAGAGCGGTGTCCGGAAACCAATGGGAGTGTACACCCTGCCGAGTAAGTTCAGATAGACCTGGCGCAGGCCGAACAAGTCAAGGTGGTCGATGACGAACGTGCCGAAGAGCACGATTAGCCAGCCGACCCAGTAAAGCACCTGGAGAATGCCTGCACCAACTGTATTCTGAACCGACCAAACCGTTCCCGTCATGGGTCGCCATTGCCAGTAGAGTAGGTCGAGACAAAGACTCGCCAGCAGCACATACGTGCTTCGCTCCGCAGCGACGGGAATGATCTTTGTCCACCTCGTCTTGAATCCGATTCGCGCCATTCCGCTGTGCTGGACTGCAAACAGCATGAGAAGCAGCGCATCGATAATCAAAGAAGAGGCGGAAAGTGTTCCGCCGCCGGAATCAATGGATTTAGGCACAACAACGTCGCCCACGAAACCAATCGCATATAGAAATGTGAGAAAGAAAACGACGTAGGCAACAAGACCGTAGACGAACACCGCGATTCTGGCCATGGGTTTACCTCAGTTTTGGATTCGCGTCCTGTGGCCCGACGAACACCCTGACCGCTCGTCCACTCTGGCATGGAAAGGGGCCGGGGTTGTTTCGAGGCAGTTTATACGCCGCAATCGGAGAGAAGTAAAACGAAAACCTCAATGCACAATCGTGAACCAGGATGAGTATGTGCCGTGGTGGCGCACTGAAATATGCATTGGGATGGTGAAGCAAAGCGAGGGGGCGAAATGCAACGCCAACTCCCGGGAATTCGGCCCCTCTGAAGTTGACTCTCTTGCTAGAGTCCAATCCCAACCGACGAGTTGCCCGTAATCTGGCCGCAATCTGAAAACAAAGCCGATGCAACGAAATCAACCGGGAAATCGGCTGCTTCGTGCCACTTCGCGTCACTCCAAACAATCAAAACTTTCGAATCACCTGGCCCTTCCCATCGAGAAACGACAGAGTAGGCGCACCGTCCTTCGTAACCTGCATTGTGATTCGTGGGCGACCATATGAATCCATCAACAAAACCGAGGCGTTACCGTCATCTGTTCTGCCCACCCACACCCGTCGGTTCCGGTCGCCGATCGCCAGCCCAGCAAATCGATTCGTTTTGTCGTCCACACCCGCTAGCTGAACAACCTGGTTCGCGCCGTACCTATCGAACGAAAGGCTGCCTCCGGAATCGACAACCTCACCTTTTTCGTTCTGTCGGCCGCCGAAAATCAGCCCACCGTTCTCAGATCCTTCATCGTTGTAGAACAGCATTCCCGCCTGCGGCCTCGGCTCTCCGAACTCCGGATGTTCTTTGCCCTTCACAATCACCGGCGGCAACCGATCCTTGTTCGAGATCACCATGCGAAGCGTTCCGTCAGGCTCGACGACATCGATCCTGTGCACCTGAATCTCATCGAATTGCGTGCGGCGAACTGTAGCACCAGATAGCAGAACCACCGCAAATGCCGTACTCAGCACGGCAGAGTAAATGATCAGAAACTGCTGGCCGAATCGCTTCAAGAACCTGTCCTCCTGTTGCTGAATCATGCGCCGGGCCAAGCATTCCGCCACGGCTTAAGAACATCGTAGCTCTCATCCCAGCGGATTCCGACATTCGCGAATGCGCATTGTTTCCGAATTCCCGTTCGGCAAACCTGAAGTTGAGCCCGTACCGCCCCGGAAGCGTCAACTTACGCGTTGCCCGTTATCTCCCCACGATCAGCAAAAACTAAACTATATGACATATCGTTACTAATCTGGCGACTCACATCCGCGTCGGCCTCAGCCGCAGATGTGGTGCTGCTGCTAACCATACGCTGGAGAGCGGTACAATTCGAACGATTTGTGCTGAAAAAGGAGATTCTTCGTGCGAACGATGAAGTACAAGTGTATCGTCGTCTCCAAACGAGGCCCGCCCGAGAATCTCCAAATCGCCGAGTTCGATCTGCGGGAACCATCTGCTAAGGAAGCCCGTGTCAAGGTCCTCGCTACGTGTGTTTGCCTGCCCGATGTGCAGGCAAGGTATGGCATCGGCCCCTTCCCACCCAAGTTGCCTTTCGTCCCGGGCTACACCGTCGTCGGCGTCGTGGACGCGGTTGGCCCCGGCGTTACGCAGGCTGCCCCGGGCGATAAAGTGGCGGCGTATCTGATAATCGGTGGCTATGCCGAGTATGTCTACCTTCGTGAAACCCAGATCGTTCCGTTTCCTGCGTCGCTCAATCCCGCCGAAGCCGTCCCATTGCTGCTGAACTACGTCACGGCGTACCAGATCTTGCACCGATCAGCGAAAGTCAAAGTGGGCCACAAGGTCCTCATTATCGGCGCGAGTGGCGGCTGCGGGACGGCGTTCCTGGACCTCGGCAGGCTTGCCAACCTCAGGATGTATGGGATCGCTTCCAAGAGCAAACACGCGATCCTGGCTGAATTCGGTGCAACGCCGATTGACTATCGCACAGAGAACTTCGTCGAGGTGATTCGTCGGGCCGAGCCCGGCGGGCTCGATGCGGTCTTCGACGGCATGGGCGGGGACTACGTCGAAAGGGCCTTCCCGCTGCTGCGTCGGGGAGGCGTACTGGTCGAGTATGGCAATCCTCTGAGCATGCGCGGCCTGCTGCGTGCTCTTGCCAAAACACTTGCGCTCGACCTGCTACCGAACGGCAGGACGGTCAAGCCCTACGGGGCGTCAGCCTTCTTGCCGTTCAACCGAAAGCCGTTTCTAGAGGACTGGGCTGTCCTTTTCCGGCTCCTTCAGGAGGGCAAGATTCGGCCGGTCATCAGTGGCGAGTTCCCACTACTCGACGCGGCGCGGGCAAACGCGCTCCTCGAAACCGGCCAAGTCGTGGGTAATCTCGTCCTGGTGGCGCCGGAATTACTCGAAGCGAGGCAAATGGGCTGACGAACTTCTCGCATAAGAGACAATACCCAGTTCGGTGAAGCGGCCCGGGAGACTTGCGGCATAGTAAAAGCGACGAATCCCGAGTCGTCGGGGAACCAGAAACTGACCATAGGTTCAGTTGCCTTCCGGTTGCCCCGTAATACGCTCGGGGCCCCGGCGGCGCCCAAGGAGAGATTCGATACGAGTGGGCCGAAGGCGGGTTCTTTTTGATTCAGCACGTGGATCTAAAGTGGTAGCGGCTCGCGGACCGATATTTGGCGCAGCAGCGAGGGCCGCAAAAGAATTTGCAGAGCGACCCGTACTGTCCGAGGAAGAGCTCTACGGAGAGCCACAAACATAACCATAAATTATGCCCAAAACGGCAAGCCGGTCGCTTCCGGTCGCCCAACCACTGACAAACAAGAAACTGACAAGAGCGTTTGCTGACTTCCGTAGACCCCGTTCATCCGGTCACACCCGCAGCTCCCTCCAACCTACACTGCCATAGGCGTTGAGATGTTGAATTTCCAAGTGCAGATGATCGCTGCGTATTACCGCTGCAAGGCTGTAGGCGGATTATTTACGTGCCTTCCCACTGGACTGCGGCGATTCTGGAGTGAGAGGGACCGACTTCGCTGTGGGCTCGAGAAAGAGGTGAGTCAACGGATTACGCCGGCGGGGACATCTTCTCGTTCGCCTGGTCGAACGACGGAAGGAAGCTGGCATTCTCACGCGGGGAGGCTAAGTCCGACGTGGTGATGATGAGCGATTTTCATTAGGAACTGCCTCAGGATTGCATGAGCCCGCGGCTTAGTTCGTGAAGATTGTTTCGCTTTGCAGGGCATGCTGGCTGGTGCAGAATAGTTCCGGCTGCGTTGCGATCGGTCAACCGTTTAACAGAATCATCAACTGCTTGCTTTGGAGGATCCATCGTGAAGATCGAGAAGCTCGTGTTGAAGTGCCATTCTAATTCGGGTTCGGTTGCAGATTCATCTGTCCGCGCTGCAGGATTGGGCAGTTTTATCGTGGCGGCGCTGATCGTGGTTGGTTCGCTCAGTTTCGCCTCAGCCGCAGCGGCTGGGGACGACGTTGGAGCACAGGCGTACAAGGCAAATTGCATCGTGTGCCATGGCACAGACGGTACCGGCACGCCGACGGGGAAGACGCTCAAGGCACCTGATCTGCATTCCGATGCAGTGCAAAAAATGACCGACCAGCAGATCGAGGATCAGGTCGCGAACGGCAAAAACAACATGCCGCCGTTCAAGAGCACTCTGAGCAAGGAGCAAATCGCGGCGCTCGCCAAATACGTGCACACGGAATTCGGCAAGAAGAAGTGAGAAAAGGTCCTCGCCGGTTGAGCTGGATGGCCTTGGATCGCGATTCATCCGGGCAATTTATTTCCGGTCGATCCCTTCCATAAGCCTTCCGACCCCTTCCGAGAATTCCTCGACCGGAGCGATGAGGCTGATCACGAGATAGCCATCGTCCGCGAATTCATAGAAGTGCCCGGGATGAACGAGCAGGGACTGCTGTTCGAGCAGGCGAATGGCAAGCTGCTCGTCGGATTCGAGAGCGGGGACTCGCAGCACCGCATACCATCCGCCCTCAACCTTTAGCCGCGAAATCGATTTTTGCCCGGCGAGGTGTCGGTCAAGCTCCCGCAAATTGGTTTCCAGGCGCGATCTGATCTGCGGCTGGATGGCACAGCGCTGCGCGAGCAATTCGGGAAGCGCGTTCTCAAGCGGCGCATTCATCGAGAGATACGTGTCCGCGATCACTTCCAGCCGAGCGAGTGCTTCAGAAGCGAGAGCCTCTGGCCCGCCTGCGGCAATCCAGCCAAGTTTCATTTGTGGCAGAGCGGCAATTTTGCTTAAGCCACTTAGCACAAACGTGAGCACCTGCGAGTTGAAGACAAAACTGCCATGGCGCTCTTTGTGGTCTCCGGCAGAAGGCAGCTCGTAGTCGAAAAACACCTCGTCGACCACCAGTGCCAGATGGTACTCATGGCACCGCTCCGTGAGCCGATAGGCTTCCTCGCGTCCGATGAAATGACCGGTCGGGTTATTGGGATGAACGACCAAAATCGCGCGCGTGCGCGGTCCTACGGCCTGAGCGAGAGCCGCGAAATCGAACTGCCAGCCATGGTCGTAGATGAGGCGAAACGGGCGCAGCTTCACGTCTTGAATGGCGGCGAGAAATTCGAAGAGCGGGTAGCTCGGAGGCGCTACGAGGACCTCGTCGCCCGGCTCGCACAGCAGCCGAAACAGAAACGAATACGCTTCGCTCGTCCCGGTGGTGAGAATCAGGTGCTCGGAATCAATCGGCGCACTGGGATTCTTCTCCCGGTAATAATCGACGACCGCGGCACGCGCCGAAAGCAAGCCTCGCGGCTCGGGCTGGTAGCGCAGGGCTGCCGGAGACCTGAGCGCGGCGAGGATGGCTGCCTCGTCATAGTGAAATCCGCAAGCCGTGGGATTGGAAATTGTCAGATCCAGCACAGGGCAGCCGCTCTCCCGATGGCGCCGCATCGCGCGCGCAAAGGCGCTTTCTGTGAGATTCCAGTTTGTCCGTTTCGAGAACATCGGGGTAGGCTCAGAGCACGCGCTCGTGCGGGTAGCCGGCGGAATTCAGGGCCGCCATCAACTCGGCGATGTGCTCGGGGCCGCGCGTTTCGGTGGTGATATCGATGACCGCATCGCCAAGCAGGACGCCGAAATACGCGCGGTCGTAATTGGTCTCGATGATGTTGGCTTGTTTTGACGCGATCACGTGCGCGAGCTTTTCAAGGGCGCCCGGATGATCGGGCAGATGAATGCGCAGGCGGACCATGCGCCCATCTTTCACCAAGCCGCGCTCGATGATGCGCGAAAGCAGGGAAACGTCGATGTTGCCGCCGGTGATGAGGACGCCGATGTTTTTCCCCTGCGCTGCGATTTTGTGTTGGAGAACCGCCGCGGCGGCAACCGCTCCGGCACCTTCTGCGAGCATCTTTTCCTTTTCAAGCAATTTCTGGATCGCGTTGGCGATTTCTTCGTCATCGACGGTGACTATCTCATCCACGTATTTTTCAACCAGCGGATAGGTAGTCTCGCCCGCGCAGCGCACGGCAATGCCGTCCGCAATGGTGACCATCGGCGGCAAAAGCACCGGGTGATGGGCTTCCAGGGCGGCTTTCATCGATGGAAGCTTCGAGGTCTGGACGCCGATCACCCGAATTTTCGGCCGAATCTCTTTCGCCGCACAGGCGACGCCGCCGACGAGTCCCCCTCCGCCGACCGGCACGACCAGGATTTCAAGGTCAGGATTTTGCTCGAGCACTTCGACGCCGAGCGTTCCCTGGCCCGCGATCACCGCCTCGTCGTCGAACGGATGAATGAACGTCAGTTTCTTTGCCCGGCACCGGCGCAGCGCTTCCTGGCAGGCCTCGTCGTAGTTGGTCCCGGCGAGAATGACTTCGGCGCCGAATTCCTTGGTAGCGGAAACCTTCACGAGCGGTGTCGTCAGGGGCATGCAGATTTGGGCGACAATCCCGCGCTTGCTCGCGTGATAGGCGACGGCCTGCGCATGGTTTCCGGCCGATGCAGCGATCACTCCGCGGCGGCGCTCGTTGCGCGTGAGCAGAAGAATCTTGTTCAGCGCGCCGCGTTCCTTGAAGGAGCCGGTCATCTGCAGATTTTCGAACTTGAGGAAGATGGAGTTGCCGGTCAGCTTCGAAAACGTCTCCGAGCGCGTGCAGGGCGAAACGAAGATTGAGTCGCGGATGCGCGCGAGGGCATCTTTGATTTGTGTCAGTGTGACCATGTAAGGATATGAGCGTCCCCGCAACCGATCGAGCCCGCCATTTTATATTGTCTGGGGCACCGTACGGGAGACGTTTCCTCGAGGCCGACCAGCCGGACGGCCCCCAACCAGCGCGGTCACTGTTCGGTCTGTGAGATTAAGGGGCTTGACGCCTTGTGTGCGCGCGAATGAATATAGTCCCGGCGCCGGCCCGGGGATTGGGATGAGAGCAAAGCTTTTCTCCGTTTGTCTGATCAGCGCGGCTTTGTGGCCTACCGCTGCGCCCGCCTGGGCGCACCATTCGTTTGGCGTCGAATATGACGTCAACAAACCTGTGACGCTCACCGGCGTGATCACCAGCATCGAATGGACCAATCCGCACTGCTTCGTGTACATCGATGTGAAGGACGCAAGCGGCAAGGTCACAAATTGGAAATTTGAAGGCTATCCGCCCGGCGTGCTCTACCGACAGGGCTGGAAGCGAGACGTTTCGATCAAGGTGGGTGACACGATCACGATCATGGGTTGGCAGGCGCGCGATGGAGGCGCCTGGGGGCACGCGCGACAGATCACCTGTGCAGATGGAAAGAAGATGTTCTTTGGCCCAGCGCCGGGGACTGGCGATGGCGGTGCAGCTCCGCCCGTCGACGTGCCGCAGAATTAAGACCATGGCCAGCTTGTCATTGCGCACCCAGAGGGATGGGGCGCCCTTCGCGCGGATCGGAATGAGGGATCTCCCCTTTTTTGCGCTGCTCCTGCTCTCCTCTGGCCTGTTCGCCCAACAAGGGTCCCCGGAACAAGGCCTGACGTCCGGCGCGGCGAAAAACGTGCCGAGTCCGGCCGCCGGGTACAAATATCCGCCTCCGGTCAGTTCGAATGTGCCGCGCGCCGCCGACGGTCACCCCGACTTGACGGGGGTTTGGCAGGGCGGCAGCAACCGCATCGGCACGTGGGAGGAGACAAACAACGGCGAAGGTCCGCTGGGGCAGAGTGGGCCCATTACGCCGTACACTGTGCCGGGCCCACAGCCGAAGCCGCCCTACCAGGAGTGGGCCGCGAAGAAGGTGCTCGAGTCCTACAAAATGCGCGGCGTCGATGAGCCCATGGTGAGGTGCCTGCCGCCGGGCGTGCCGCGCACGACCCTGATGGGTCTTTTCCCGATGCAGATCGTGCAAACGCCGAAGACGATCGTGATGCTATTTGAGGTATTTCACCTCTTCCGCATCATTCCGATCGACGCCAAGCATCCCGACGATCTCGAGCCGAGCTACATGGGCGATTCGGTCGGCCGGTGGGAGGGCGACACGCTGGTGGTGGACGTCACGGGATTCAACGATAAGACGTGGCTTTCCGGCGTGGGCACATTTCACAGCGAAAAGCTGCACGTAGTCGAGAAATTCACGCGCGTGGACGAGAACACGATCGTGTACGAAGATACGGTCGAGGATCGGGTGGTACTCACCGGTCCATGGACGCGCCACGGCACGATCATGCTGCGCCCGGGAACCCGTCTTCGCGAGTACGAGTGTGTTGAAAATAACGTCGATATGCAGCGGTACGAGAATATCCTGAAGGACCCTTCGCTTTTCATGCGCAAGTAGCGCCCCGCTTCGAGTTCCACCCAAATCGTGCAGTTCAGGCGTGACAAGCGTCACAGCGGCCTTTCCTTAGCTGGCGTAGTCAGGATCCGGGGGCTGCGTCATGGAAAGAGATATCGGCATCTACTACGTTTCAAAGCACGGACAGACCGAGAAGATCGCGCACTTTCTAGGGGAGTGTTTTGGCGGCTTGGGCTGGGACGTATACGTAACCGACCTTCGCTCGGACAGCGGCACACCCGATGTGAGTTCCTTCAGCGCGGTACTCGTCGGTGCGCCCGTATACATGGAGAGGTATCCGAGGGTGCTGCGCCGATTCGTCGCCGCTCACCGGATGCAACTGATGGCCGCACCGGTCACGGGCTTTTTCTCGACTTGCTTGACAGCGACTCCGTCGACGCGCGAGGCGCACCTAGAATCGCTTCGACCGGCGCGGGAGTTCCTCGAGGAGGTCTCGTGGACGCCGGACTGGCTCGCGAGTTTTCCAGGTGCGCTGAATTTCCGCCAGTACGGCCCGCTGCAACGTTGGATATTAAAGCGAATCTCGCGGAGAGCCGGCGGGCCGACCGATGCGAGCAGGGATTACGAGTTTACGCGTTGGGACGAGGTGGCTCGCTTTGCGAAGGATCTGCATGACGACCGGGTGGACAGCCCTTATCGAGCTGAAAGGATCGCACTGGCCACGCGCGCTCTCGACGAGCTGATGCCTGAGTTCGAGCAGCGGATGGTTCAGGAAATCGCGGTTCATGCGAGCCCTGACGAAGTGCGATCGGCGATCGAGTCGACCGAGCTGGCAGACATGCCTATGGCCCAAATCGTTCAATCGATTCGGAATTTGGGCCGCAGGTGGCAAGACCCTTCGGCCAGGTTCGCGCAGGCCGCGGCCGGATTCGGCGCTTTTCCAATTCACATGAAGCATACCCATGAGGTCGCTGGCGCGCTCATCGGGCAGTTTCGGAAGCGGGATTACGGCATTCGCCGGATGCAGAACCAGGAGGACTTCAAAGCTTTTAGCGATCCAGGGTACACGAAGGCGCTCACGAATTTCTGGTTCGACGACTATCGCGACGACCGAACGATCCTGCGCACGGAAACGCGCATCCACTCGCTCGGGACGAGAGCGCGGCGCCGATTCCATGGATACTGGACCATGGCGTCGCCGGGCGTTCGCCTGTATATGGGCAGCGTGTTGCGAGGCATTGCGCGGTCGGCCGTCCGGCGGCGCCAGCAACATCACCCCCTGGCTGCCTAAGCAAGCCCTCCCGCCCGTACGGCGGTCAGGGGTCGGTGTCGGGAATTTCCGCCAGCTGGGCGAGCCAGGCGGTGGCCTCAGAGTCGCTGGGCGCACGATAGTCGCTACGAGGCGAGAGCGAGCCACCCGATCCCACCTTGGGGCCGTTCGGCAAACAGCTCCTTTTGAACTGGCTCTCCTTGAAGAACCGCTCGAGAAAAATGGCCAGCCAACGCTTGATCTGGCCGATGCCGTAAGTGTGACGCATCTCGGCGGGAATATCGGGCCACACGCCGCGCTCGCGGTCATGCCATGCCGACCAGGCAAGAAACGCCACCTTGGTCGGTGCGTAGCCGAAGCGAAGAATGTAATAGAGGTGAAAGTCCTGCAGCTCGTATGGGCCGACCACCTCTTCAGCTTTTTGCGCAGGTTGCCCGGGAGACTTACCGGGAACCAGTTCCGGGCTGATGACGGTTCGCGACACTTCTTCCAAAGCGTCGCTCGCCGCCGGGCCGAGCTGTCCAGTCTTCGCGACCCAACGAATCAGATACTGGATCAGCGTCTTCGGAACGCTGGCGTTCAGGGCGTAATGAGACATGTGATCACCGACGCCGTAGGTCGTATAGCCGAGCGCCAGTTCGCTGAGGTCGCTCGTGCCGACGACGAGCCCTCCACGCAGATTCGCCAGGCGGAAAAGGTGGCTGGTCCGCTCGCCGGCCTGAACATTCTCAAACGTCGTGTCGTAAAGCCGCTGTCCGGACGCGAAAGGATGGCCGATATCCTTCAGCATCTGCATACAGCTGGGGCGAATATCGATCTCCAGCGCCTCGCAGCCGATTTCCGACATCAACCGGCGCGCCTGGCGCAACGTCCGCTCGCTTGTGGCGAATCCAGGCATGGTGCAGCCAAGAATGTGATTACGAGGAAGGCGCAGCACGTCCATGGCGCGAGCGCAGACGATGAGCGCCTGCGTCGAATCGAGCCCTCCGGACACCCCGATCACCACCCGCTTCAGATCAGTGGCTTTGAGGCGTTTGACCAGACCCTGCACTTGAATTTCATACACTTCGTGGCAACGCTCGTCCCGCCGTGCTAGATCGCTGGGGACGTAGGGGAACCGCTCGTACACTCGGTCAAGCGGCAGAGGGATGGTTACGGGAAGTTCCGCGCGAAACGGTATGCGCCGAAACTCTGCTAGACGGTCGCGGTGATTGCGCCCGGATTCGGCAAAGCTGTTCTGGCGCATGCGATCCTGCGCGAGGCGATCCAGGTCGATGTCGGCCGTGACGAGCTGCGATTGGTAGGCGAAACGCTCGGTCTCGGCGATTTTCGTGGCGTTCTCGTAGATCACCCCCTGGCCGTCCCAGGCGAGATCCGTCGTCGATTCGCCGCTGCCCGCGGCGCAATAGACGTACGCAGCGATGCACCGACCGGACTGGCTGGCCGCCAGCAGTCGGCGAAAATCGTCCTTGCCGATCGTTACATTCGACGCCGACAAATTGATCAGAACCGTAGCGCCCGCAAGAGCTGCGTAGGAGGATGGCGGGATCGGAACCCAAAAGTCCTCGCACACTTCTACGAAGAACGTGAAAAGCGGCTGGTCTTCGGCCTGAAACAGCAGCCGGTTGCTGAACGGCACATCCCGATGCCCGTCAAAGTCGGTCGTATCGCCGAGCCGCAGGCTTGCGGATGTGAACTGACGCAATTCATAAAATTCGCGATAATTGGGCAAATACGTTTTCGGCGCTAAGCCCAGCAAGCGTCCCCGGTGAACGACCGCAGCGCAGTTAAACAGCATATTGTCGACCGCAAGCGGCAGGCCGACGATCGAGATGACCGGAAGTTCGCGTGAGGCGTCGATGACTTGGTGCAACGCCTCGCGAGAAGCATCGAGAAGCGCCCGCTGCTGGAAGAGATCCTCACAGGAATAGGCAGAAAGCCCGAGCTCGGGAAAAACCACCAGCAGCGCCTTCCGCTCGGCTGCCCGCTTCAGGAGAGCAATGGTCTCGATGGCGTTGAACGCGGGATCAGCCACGCGAGCCGGGGGCACGGCCACCGCCAGGCGCAGGAAGTTGTGCCGGTAGAGATTGAAGAAACTCGCGTTGTCGCTCATTTTGTCTGTCTTGCCGGGCACTCAGGCAGTCTTGGCAAAGGGTTTGCGAAGCCCCGCCTGCTCGAGCAACGGCAATATTTCCCGCGCAAAGCGCTCGACGCCGTCGATGTAGTCGAGCCAGGTCATAATGACGCCATTGATGCCCGCGCGCGACATGCCCTCCAGCTCTCGGGCGATTCGCCGAGCATCGCCCACCAGCGGATAGCCTGCGCCGGTAGCCATTCGCTTGCGCATGAAAGCCAGCTGCGGCGAGCCCTTGGGCACATTGTTCTCCGCGCTGATGGTCTCCATAATGCTATCTAGGCATTCGACGTCCACAAATTCCTCGGAATAGTAGCGCAGAAAGTCCTCCGCTTCTTGTGTCGTGTCGCGCAAGACAACAGAGGCGTTCGTCCAGATCTGGATGTCGCGTCCGAATTCTTCGCGCGCCATCTTTTTATAATTTCCCACTTGAGGGGCCCACTCCTCGGGAGAATCGCCCCGGAGGCCGAGCAGGCCGATCTGCGAATTCTTCGCCGAAAAGCGAATGCCGGCGAGTGATTGCGCCGCGTTCATGATGGGAATTCCGTCGGGCTGGATCGGTTTCGGGCGCGAGATTGCCTTTTTCATGCGGAAATACTTTGAGCTGTGATCAAATTCCTGCGGGCAGGACCAGAGCTGGCGCAGCAGTTTGAGCCATTCCTCCAGATACACGTAACGCTCGTCATGCTCGAGCAGGTCGATGCCAAACATATCGAACTCGCGCCGATTCCAGCCGCCGACGATGTTCAGGGCGGCGCGCCCGCCGGAAATCGCATCGATCGTGGCGCACTGCTTGGCGACGATCAGCGGATGCATCGTCGGAGCGTGCGATGTGGCTAGGATCGATGAATAGCGTGTCGCCTGCGAAAGGCCTGCGGCCCAAGTGAAGACATCGAGCACTTCGTTCGAGGGGTGATCGGGCTTGTCGTCCAGATAGCCCTTCCAGCGAGCAATGGGGACGATGGCTTCCAGCCCCGCCTGGTCGGCCAGGCAAGCGGCTTCCAGGCAGTTGGCCCACGTCGGGCGCCACTGCTCGGGGACGATCGTCATGTTGGCGATGGTGTTCGAGCAAAACGTGCCCAGCTTCAGCTTGTTGTCGTTAAACAGTGGATTTGTATTGTTCGTCGACAGGTTCATCAACAATTTATTTTGCCAGAGAATCGGCTCGACAGCAGCCCGAGTTTGCCCCGGCCAGCGTAGCATCAATGGGGCGGCAAGACCGTACCTTGCGCCTGGCTTTCGCCACGGAAGGGAAGCTTGAATTTGTGGGCCAGTTCGGGCCAGAACTCACGCAGCACGTTCCAGCTGGCATCTTGCGCCAGCGTCAGGCTAATACCCTCGGCAGTGCGCCCCACGCCTGGCCTCGCGCCGGTGTGAAACGCACGAGACAAAGCGGCCGTACTGGTAACCCCCAGCCATTCGCAGTAATTGAATTCATTCGTGCCGTCTTCCCGTTTGGCTTCGATGGAATGCCCGAGGGCGTGAAAAAAACGCCGCCGGGTTGAGCCGCGACCCAGACGGTAGTAACGCGGGTCCTCGCTGAAAATCGTTGAGTACACCACAACGGAAAAGAATTCTCCCGAGGCCTGGAGCGAGAAATTATAACCGAACCGTTTACCGTATCCGGCCGCGCCCTGTCCGAACGCCTGCTGGTCGTCTTCGGCTTGGCCGATCCCGGAATTAAACCCGACACTGAGAAAAGTAATGGGGTCGAACGTATCCTCCGCGAACAGAAGAAACTTTCCACCCAGCGTGAGAGAGCAGAGAAGCTCACCAGGCTTATAGTGAGGCGCGCCGACTGATTTTCGCTCCAGCCTTCGGCCAAAGGCGCCCACGACTTTCTGCAGGGGGCCCCGATAGTCTTGCCACCTCACCATCGGAACCGGTTGCAGGCAAGGGGCGACGGGGCTGACTTGCGTTTGCTCCGGCAGGGGCGCCGCCGGTGACGGCGGCTGTTGTTGCCTTGGATTCTCCTGCCCGTGGGCCCCGCTGGCCCACACGATGGCCAGCGCGAGGACCATCCGATGAGACATTCGCGAGAGCATGGGGCGGCATAGATAACATGTTTCGCTTGTCAGCGCTATCACGGTGGTTCCATCGGGAATCCGGAGGAAGTCGGAATTGGTCTCCCGTTCGCGCACGCGATGGTTTTAAAGAGCAACTCCTTGCCGTTCATTTGAACGTCGAGATAGGTCATCTCCCAATGGCCTCCGCCTACGTCCTGCTGCTTGACCGAGAAGGTGCCACCTTGGTCGAGATGCCCGAGCATTCCTCCGCCGAATTGAACCGAAGCGGTGAGGCGTCCGTCGAGCTCCTCCAGGCGCTTTTCATGCTGGTCGATGTACATCTCCCCTTCCATATGGTGGAAAACCTGGCCTGCGTGCCCGGCGGCCCCCCGGCGCTTCGGTCGGCTTGCTCGGCGTTCAAATCACCGGTGATTTCATTATGGGAAGGGAGCTGCTCCACCGACATACCTCTACAGTGGTTTGAGCGACCTCTACCAGAAATGGCCCAGAAAAATCCGGTCGATTCGGTAGGCCGGTTCGTTTTGCGGGTAGCAGTCTGCGGGCGACATTCGCGGTTGACACCGCGAAAATGCGTAGCCGGTCTAATCAGGATTGTGCCGAGGGCAAGTGGCAGGAGCGGATTCCATTCTTTTCGAAATAACGCTGGTGATATTCCTCGGCCCGGTAAAACTCTGTAGCTGGAACAATCTGTGTCAGGATCGGGCGCTTGAAAAGCCCGGATTTTTCAAGCGCTTCCTTCGCTTGTCGAGCGGCAGCTTCCTGTTCTGCATCGTGGAAGAAGATGGCCGAGCGATACTGGGTGCCGTAGTCGGGGCCCTGCCGATTCAGCTGCGTGGGATCGTGGCTTTCAAAGAAAACCGCCAGGAGCTGGTGGTAGGAAACTTGCTTCGGATCGAATTCCACTTCGACCGCCTCGGCATGCCCGGTTTTATCGGTGCAAACCTCTTGGTACGTTGGATTTACCGTGTGGCCGCCAGTATAGCCGACCGTAGCGTTGGTAACGCCTTTGACCTGTCGAAAGGTGTCTTCCACGCCCCAGAAGCAGCCTGCTGCAAACGTCGCCTTGGCCATGGCGGTGTGCTCCTCCTTGCCCGCGATGCTCCCATGTTGCCACATCGGCCGGGCCGGGTCGAGTCGCGAGCTTGGGCGCGTCGCACGGCGCGAAGAACAGTCGCCGTCGACATTGGTAGGAAACGACCAGCGCTTGCTGTCGGTCGGTTCTAATGCTACCGTGCCGCCATTTGCTGCCAGGGGCAACTGCCCTCTGACGGACCCGATGCGGTGACACCGGAGGCATAGCAGTGGCGACGAAAACCTGGACGAAACCATGGAGTTCGACAGCGCCGCAGGCAGAGTTTCTTCCGTATGTGGCACCGGAGGAAAGCGTTCGAGAGTTCAGTTTTCGAGCGGTTGTTCTAGGGGCGCTGTTCGGCGTCCTTTTCGGCGCCGTGTCGGTCTATGTCGGCCTGCGCGCAGGCCTGACGGTGTCTGCCTCGATTCCGATCGCGGTGCTTTCGATCAGCATCCTGCGCGCGTTCGGGCGCTCGACGATCCTCGAAAACAACATCGTGCAGACCACCGGCTCGGCAGGCGAGTCGGCGGCGGCCGGCGTGATCTTTACAATGCCGGCGCTGATCTTTCTCGGATTTTCACTCAACACGGAATACTGGCGTGTGTTTTTTTTAGCGTTGTTGGGTGGCACGCTCGGCGTGCTGTTCATGATTCCGCTGCGGAGACAACTGATCGTCAAGGAGCACGGAAACCTGACGTTTCCCGAAGGCACGGCGTGCGCCGACGTGCTTGTGGCGGGGGAACGGGGCGGATCGTTTGCGGGGCGCGTGTTTTGGGGACTGGGACTGGGCGGCGTCTATACGTTTTGCATGAATACGCTCGGGCTGTGGCCCGGCCAGCCAGATTATCAGCCGAAGTGGCTGCCGGGCGCTTCGATACGCTGCACGATCACATCCGAGTATCTCGGAGTCGGCTACATCATCGGGCCGCGCGTCGCGGGATTTCTGTTCGCGGGCGGAGTGATCTCCTGGCTAGTGATGATGCCCGCCATGAGGTTCTTCGGTTCGCTGGCGCCCCATGTGGCTCTCTATCCAAGCACGGTGCCGATTCCCGAGATGACGCCCGATCAACTTTGGGCCACTTACATCCGCCCGATGGGTGCCGGAGCGGTAGCGGCGTCGGGACTGATTACGCTCGTCAAGACCATGCCGACGATTCTCGCGGCGCTGAGCGCGGGACTGAAAGACGTGCGGGTCCGGCAGGAATCCTTGCCCGCGGCCAACCGGACCGAGCGGGATCTCTCCATGAGGATCGTGGTCGGCGGTTCGATCGTGATCATGGCCATCATTTGGGCGTTTTTGAAGTTCAAGCCGGTGCCGGGGGCGCAGACGGGAGCTTTCTCAAATTTTCTGGCGGCGCTTTTCATCGTTGTGTTCGGGTTTCTCTTTGTGACGGTGGCCTCGCGCATCAGCGGGCTCATTGGAAATTCGTCGAATCCGATCAGCGGGATGACGATTGCGACGTTGATGGCTACGTGCGCGGTTTTTCTGGTGGTCGATTGGACCGCCAACGCATACGCGGTGCTGGCGCTGACGATTGGCGGAGTGGTGTGCATTGCCGCGGCCATCGCCGGCGCCACTTCACAGGATTTGAAGACAGGCTTTCTGGTAGGGGCAACGCCGGCAAAGCAGCAGGTCGCGCTGGTCATCGGCGTGCTGGTCTCCTCGCTGGCCATTGGGGGGACGTTGATTCTGATGAATGTGGGGCTCGCGCAATACAAACCGATCGAGATTCCGCTCGACATCAACCATTTGCCTGTCGGTGTCGGGCTTCAGGACAACCACTACGTGCACCAAGGGAAAACCTACGCGCTGGTGAACGCCATCGGCTCCAGCGTGATTCCCGACGGGAAATATCTCTACGATCCCGGCACGCGGCAGATCGAGGTTCAGTGGGAGCAGGGAATCGGCAGCGCCAAAGCCGCGGCGCCGCAGGCGCGGTTGATGGCAACCGTGATCAACGGAATTTTGAACCGGCGGCTGCCGTGGCGGCTCGTGTTTCTGGGCGTCTTTCTGGTGATCGCGATCGAGATTCTCGGGATTCGCTCGCTGCCGTTCGCGGTCGGCACGTACATCTCCATTGGCACGACCATGGCGATGTTTGCAGGAGGTGTTGTGCGCTGGCTGGCCGAGCAGGGTATGGAGAAGCCGAGCGGCGCCGGAAGTGAAGTGAGCCCCGGCTCACTCTATTCGAGCGGGCTGATCGCTGCGGGAGGAGTTTTTGGGTTGCTGGCGATCATTCTGAATTTGCTCGAGGACCCCGAGCTGAGCCAGCATGTGCCGCACTGGCTGGTGCGGGCGCTCGATCTTCCCTGGCCTGCGATGCTCTTCACAGGATGGGGCGCCAAGCACATGCCCCATCTGGAGCAGGCGCAGGGGTTTGGCGTGCTGCTGTTTGCTGTGCTGGCCGCCACGCTATGGGTTTCCGCGCGAAAGAAACTGAGACAGTCCTAAGCGAGCGATCCGGCCGCTGAGGTGGCCGAAGCCAGGTGGCTGCTCGTCCTTATCGGATGGTTGCTTCGCGAAGGAAGCGGGCGGACTCTTCCGGCGGAGTCGGATTGATGTAAAAGCCGGTGCCCCATTCGAATCCGGCGACACGGGTCAGCTTGGGCATGACCTCGAGGTGCCAATGATAGTGATCGTTGGTCTCCTCGCCGACCGGCGACGTGTGAATGACGTAATTGTAGGCGGGGAAGTTCAGCGCCGAATCGATCCGTGCAAAGAATTCGCGCATGGTCCGAGCAAGACTGCTGTAATGCGGCGTGGGCATGTTTTCGAACGCAGAGCTGTGCTGGCGCGGAAGGATCCACGTTTCGAATGGGAAGCGCGGCGCGTAGGGGGCAAGCGCGATAAAGTAACTGTCGTTCAAGATCACGCGCTTCTCGGTTTCGATCTCCTGGCGGATGATGTCGCAAAAGATGCAGCGCTCTTTTTCGCCGTAATAGCGCTTGGCGCTGTCGACCTCCTCCCGGACGCGCTTGGGCACGATGGGAAGCGCGATCAATTGCGAATGGGTGTGCTCTTGGGTGGCGCCCGCGGCTTCGCCGTGGTTCTTGAAAAGCAGGATGTAGCGGAAGCGGCGGTCGTTTTTGAGATCGAGGGCACGATCGCGATAGGCCCACAGCATTTCCTCGATGGCGCTTTCCGGCATGGTGGCCAGGGTGAGTCGATGATCGGGGGATTCGATGATGACTTCGTGCGCGCCGATGCCGCTCATGCGGTCGAATAACCCCTCGCCCTCGCGATCAAGACTGCCTTCGATGCCCAGAGCCGGAAACTTGTTGGAAACGACACGCAGCGACCAACCGGGCGTATCCCGGTTGCCGTTCTTGCGGCCATAGGCAAGGATCTCGGGCGGAGTTTTGCCTTCAGCGCCGGGGCAGAAAGGGCAATTTCTCGGATCCTTGATCTCGACACTCTGGCGAATGAAGTCCACCGGGCGCCGGGCGCGGTCGGTGGAGATGATCACCCAGCGTCCGGTGATAGGGTCCCTGCGAAGCTCGGGCAATGCCTCTCCTTCCTGATGCCACCGCTCAGCTTCGAAATGCCGAGTGAATTGGCTTATTTTACTACGGCGCACGGCACAAGAGGTGTGGCGAGGGCGAAGCAGTGCTACGAGGCTGCCAATGCGGCGGCCGCACCGAATTCTGGAGATGGGGACTGCGTGAGGTCCGGAAAGCGGGGCGGGAATCTCGGCCTTAGACGGAGCGATCCGCTTCCCAGATGCACTCATCGAGGGTGCGGAGTGCGAACTCGGCCTGCTCTTCGTCAATGATGAGCGGAGGGCACAGACGCAACGTGTTTTCTCCAGCGCCCAGGACGAGCAGGCCGCGTTTAAACGCGGCCTGGATCACCTGATTGCGCAGCTCGGGCGCCTTCTCCTTGGTCCTTTGGTCCCGAACGAATTCGATTCCGATCATGAGCCCTTTGCCGCGAACATTGCCGACGCACCTGTGGCGCTGCGGCCAATCGCCGATCCGGCTGAAGATGAATTCGCCGAGCCGTGCCGCATTTTGGATGAGCCCACTCTCGAGCAAATCGAAGGTCGCGCTCGCCGCCGCAATCGAAACCGGATTGCCGCCGAATGTGGAAGCGTGCGCGCCGGCAGTCCAGTCCATCACCTCCGATTTGGCGATGACGGCGCCCAAAGGCATGCCGGAGGCGATGCCCTTGGCCGTGCAGAGGATGTCGGGCTCAATCTCGGCGTGATCTGACGCCCACCATTTTCCCGTGCGCCCCATGCCGGACTGCACCTCATCGACGACCAGCAGAATGCCGTGTCTGCGGCAGAGCTCGGCCAGGCCGCGCAGAAACTCCGGCGGCGCGGCCACGTAGCCGCCTTCCCCTTGAATGGGCTCGATGAAGATTGCGGCGACCTCTTCGGGGTCGACGAGGCGCCTGAAAAGCTCGCCTTCTATGTGCGCGAGGGCGTCGGCTGCGGCATGTTCCGGGCGAACTCCGTAAGCTCCGCGATAGGGATTGGGGTAGGGCGTGTGGAAGACGCCCCCGAGCAGGGCGCCAAAACGTTTGCGTTGAACGGCCTTGCTCGCGGTGAGCGAGAGCGAGCCTAGGGTGCGGCCGTGGAAGCAGCCGTAGAAGGCGATGAACTTATCGCGCCGAGTGTGATAGCGGGCCAGCTTCATCGCCGCTTCCAAGGCCTCGGTGCCGGAGTTGCCGAAGTAGACGCGCTTGGGGCTTTTGCCGGGCACAACGGAGGCCAGCCTTTCCGCAAATTCGACCATGCCTTCGCAGTAGAAATCCGTGCTGGACATGTGAATCAGCCGAGCGGACTGCTTCTGAATTGCGGCGACCACGTCGGGATGGCAATGCCCGGTAGCGACGACGGCGATTCCGGCCGCGAAATCGAGAAAAATGTTGCCGTCGGGGTCTTCGACCATCGCGCCGCGACCGGACTTGGCAACCAGCGGATAGTCGCGCGTGTAGGAAGGCGAAATCACCTGATGGTCCCGCTCGACAATTTCCCTGGCTTTGGGGCCGGGCAGAGCGGTCACCAGATGGGGCAATTTCCGTACTTTCTCAGCAACTTGCATGTGTTCCTCCCGGAAACGGATTTTCCCGGACGCGCGAATTGATTTCCTCAGGCCGCGTGCCGGCAGCCAGTGGAGGAATCGGAATTAATCAACGCCGAACAGGTTCGGTCGTTCAAAGCAGGGCGGTCGGTATGTGTGAAGGGGGTGGCCGTGTTGGGAGAAAACGCTCATTTGTACTTCCAGCGGACCGTGCCGTCTTTGGTATCTTCTACCACAATACCAGAATCTGCGAGTTTTTGGCGAATCTCGTCGGCTCGCTGGAAGTTCCGGCTCTTCTTCGCCGCAATACGTTCTCCGATGAGTGCTTCAATCTCGGCGGCGGGCATGCGCTGGTTTGGGCGCGAGAAGCCCAATTTTGCGAGCGTCTCATCGTCACGGTCCGCAAGCACCGCAAGTACGGCGTCGAATTTCTCCATTGCCGCCACCGCCCGGGGGGCATCCTGTTCGAGGAAGGTGCCGCGATCCATCGCCGTGTTGGCGTCGCGCACAAAATCAAAGACCGAGGCGAGCGCAACGGCCGTATTGATGTCATTGGCGAGGCCCGCTTCGAACTCGTTTTCTGCCGTTTCGACGAGCCTTTCGACCTCCCGATTTGAGCCCGCCGCGAACTGCTCGGCCTTCAGCCGGGTGACGAAGTTGCGCAAACGCTCGACGGAACTGCGCGCCTGCATCAGGCCGTCCTCGGTGAAATTCAGCTGCCGGCGATAGGGCACCGAGAGCAAGAGGAAGCGGATCGTGGAAGGCTTGTGGCCTTTGGCGAACAGATCGCGCAACGTGTAGAAATTGCCGAGCGACTTGGACATCTTCTGACCCTCGATAATCAGATGCTCGGCGTGCAGCCACATGCGAACAAACGGCTTTCCGGTGGCTGCTTCGCTTTGCGCGATCTCGTTTTCGTGATGCGGGAAGGCCAGATCGACTCCTCCGGTGTGGATATCGAGCGTGTCGCCGAGATATTTCATCGACATCGCGGAGCACTCCACATGCCAGCCTGGCCTGCCGGGGCCGATGCGCGTTTCCCAAAAGTGCTCGCCGGGTTTGGGCGCCTTCCACAAGGCGAAATCGCGCGCATTTTCCTTGTCATATTGATCCACATCCACGCGAGCGCCCGGCTGAATGCCGCTCAGGTCGATTTTGGAGAGCTTGCCGTACTCAGGGAATTTTGAGATGCGGAAGTAGATCGAGCCGTCGGTCGTGTAGGTAAAGCCTTTTTGCTGGAGCTTCTCAATCAGCGTGACCATATCTTCGATGTGATCGGTGGCGCGAACCAATTCTTCCGGCATTTCAATCCCTAAGGCGTCAATGTCTTCGAGGAAGGCCCGGATGTATTTGTCGGTATATTCGCGAATCCCGATCCCGGCGGCGGCAGCAGAATGAATGATGCGATCGTCCACGTCGGTAACATTCATGACCTGCAGCACGCGATAGCCCTGAGACCTAAGAAAGCGCCGCAGAATGTCCTGAAAAACGAACGTGCGAAAGTTCCCGATGTGTGCAGACGCATAGACGGTCGGGCCGCAAGTGTAGATGCGCACCTCTCCCGGATGCAGGGGATCGAGCGGCTCCAGGCGATTGGTCAGCGTGTTATAGAGGCGTATCTCTCGCATTTTGGGATGGTTCGCAAAAGGGGCATTTTATCCGAGGTTTGCCGCGGGGCCAAAGACGCGATTCCTCGCTAGCTTTGCTCAGAAGGCTTCTCGCCTTCAAGGCCTAGAGGATTCTCGGCATCGGTCGAGCCCACCCCAAACGAATTGAGAATGTCGGCGAGCGCGACAGTGCCGAGCAGAACGTGAACGTTGGCGCGGCTCACGACGGGAAGAACATCGACCTTGGCCTTCCCCATGCGTTCCAGTGCCAGATCCAAGGGATGGTCCGCGTGTACGTGCGGCAAAGGTGCGCGACTGGCCAGTTCCTTCAGCGGCTTCGCACCCTCTCCCCTGGCAACCGCCTGCCGCAGGGTGTTCCGCCCCACGATCCCCTCCAGTGCGCCGTCGTTCATTACGAGCCAGGCGTGAAAGGCGCTGGCGCGCGTTCGTTCTGCGGCTTCTTGAACGGTCATTTCCCCCGACAGCACGTCTGTCGGTGGTCTCATGACCTGAGCCACAATGCGTTTCGCAAACTGCCTGCGTACTTCCGCGCCGGGCAAGTGGATCCCCTCCTGTACCGCCAGCGCCTGAGAAATCGAAAGCGGCTGTAGTTGAGAGGCGATCAGGAAGCTCAGCAGGTTCGAAATCATGAGCGGGACGATGACGGCGTAATCACGAGTGGTCTCAAAAATCATCAATACGGATGTCATGGGAGTACGCATAATGCCGGCAAACAAAGCTCCCATGCCGACGAGCGCATAAGCGCCGGGCGCCGCCGTATACGTGGGCCACAGATAGTGAGCCGCGCTGCCGATCACTCCTCCCAGCATCGCCCCCAGAAACAAACTCGGGGCGAACAGGCCACCGGCGTTGCCTGACGCGTAGCTCATGATGATGCTCGCGAACTTGAGCAAAACCAGAAGTCCCATGATCCGAAGGGCCATTCGTCCGTTCAGTGCATCGCCCACGTAGGAGTATCCGACGCCCAAGACCTGGGGCAGCCACCAACCGAGGAGTCCGACCAGCAACCCCCCGCTCACCGGTTGCGCCCACCGGGTGCGATCCGGCAACCTTCGGAAGCCTGCACGTGTTCTGATCATGACCTTGGCGAACACGGCCGAGAACACGCCACCGGCCACCCCCAGCACGGCATAGATCACAAATTCCGCGGAGTGGACCAACTCATACTGCGGGGCTTTAAACAGGGGGTTGCTGCCGAGTATCATGCGCAACATCAGCCATGCCGTGGCCGATGCCAGCACGATTGAACCCAAGACAGGGGCGTTGAGATCGCCCACGATTTCCTCGAGCGCGTAGACCACGGCCGCCAAGGGCGTATTGAACGCGGCCGCGATCGCAGCCGCCGCTCCGACAGGAATAAGGGCCTTCACGCTTTCGGTCCGCAGGCCGAGCCGACGCCCCAGCACCGATGCAATCCCAGAGCCAACGTGCACCGAGGGCCCCTCAGGGCCGAGCGGGATTCCGCTGCCCAGAGTTACCGCCGTGCAGAGAAATTTGCCGAAAACCGTACGAAGAGTGATGACACCGTCGCGCACGAACAAGGCCACCTTTGTTTGCGTGACACCGCTGCCCCGCGCATCGGGGAAATACCGCAACAACACATATCCCATGCTGAGAGAACCGATCACCGGAGTTGCGACGCGCCTCCACACCGGGCTGCCCACCGGATACATCCGGAGGCCTAGTCGCTCAGTGAGCAGGAGCAGGGCCACGACCGCCAAGCCGGTCAGAGCGCCGATCATGATGCTTAAAATCAACAGTAGCTGCTGCTCGCGTTCCCCAAACCGCGCGCTCAGCCAGCGAAAGGGCGATTGCCACCAACGAACGACCGAGGTATCGACGGTGTCGCTCACGAGTCCCAACCTCTACACAAATCATCATAGCGAGGTTTGCCGCAGTTGAACCACCTGCGCTTTCGCCTGTCGATTACGGCAGAAGTTGAATGCGTCGGGTAACCATCGTGACGTCTCCGTTTTGGGAGGGGGTCGCTGTGAGGGGGCGCGCGTGTAGCAAGAACGCGCCTTCCGGCGGGAGGTCATAGTTCTCATCCAACGCAATGACACCTGTGGTTTTGTCCAGCGGCACCGAAAAACTGAGCTCGACCCCGGCAACGGGCAGGGCCGGACAAGAATACACGAACCAATTGTGGAGATGGGTTCGGGCGCGTTCGCTCGGCGGTGGCAAGCGACTGCCGCCCAGGCTGACGGAACGAACATCGGCGTCCGGCGGGAACAGAACGGCGGCAAAAGGTGCTCCGCGCTCAGAACGCAGCAAGGCGCGATAGGTTCGTCGGCCGCCATTTTGGTCCGACTCCAGGATGGTGAACGTGGGTGCGGCGAGATCGCGGTGCGGAGCGTCGGCAACAAAGGCGGGGTTGGTGTCCCAGGGAAAATACCCCTTGTCGGCCCGATGAAAATTAGCTGCAAGCCGGATGGGCTCGGGCAAGCGCCCCGATTCTGCTTCGACCACCCACTTGGCCATTCCCGAGTCCGCATCCTGGACGTAACGGAAGTTCACGCGTTCGGGGGATTTCGCCGAATACACGGGTACCACCATCGCCGCAAACAGGAGCAGCGCCGCAAGGAGAACCGGAATCCAGGGCACAGCCAAGCGTCTCAAAGCGCGCAGCCCGGTGAGATCACCGCACAACGGCGCCGCAGGCGTAAACAGCAAAGCCGCCAGCACCGCGATGGGAACCAACGCGGGCACGCCCAGCGCGTCGTACATTTCAGTCAGCAGTCCCACCAGTACGATCCCCGCTGCGGCGAGCGGCAGCATCACGGCGAGGCTCGAAGCCAAGGCGTTCTCGGTGCGCCGCACGGTTGCGGGCAATCCCGCGCAGGCAGCCACACCTGCCGGGACCAGGACCGTGTGGCTGATTCCCGGCGCCTTGACGGAGATCGCCATCGCCAGCAGTGACCACCCTGCCCAGATGCCGCACCACAGCCCCCAGAAGTGGGCGCGCCGTGAAAACAGCATCGCGTTGCTCACCACTACCACCATGGCAACCAAGACAAATGAAATTCCGAGCGGGATCGGGTATGCGATCCAGTGGACCGGCGTCACCCCGGCGATATGCACGATTCGCTCTACCACCAGCGCCGCGGCCGCCGTTACCAGGATCATCACCGGGAATGCCAGCATCCCCCAGAGAAGCTCGCGCGGAGATAGCCGCCCAGCAAAAATCAACCAACTGACTTGCGCGACCAGCAGGAGCAGCGAAAAACAAGCCAGTGGCGCCGAGCGTCGCGCCGGCCAGTAAACCATCCAGCGCCGGAAAATCGTGAAGTAGACGGCCTCTCGGGCCGGTAAATTCTTTAGATCCGCGTTCGCCAGATCGGCCACGAGCGGCAGCATCTGATCGCCGTGATCCTGGACGCTTCGAGCGCTCAGATTGGCCGAGTCATCCAGCGGCGTGTGGTACTGGTTTACACCCTGGATGTAGGCGAAATTCCATCCTTGATAGCCAGCCTCCTTGAAGATGGTGAAATCGGTGTCGTTCGGTAGCAGTTTGTAAACTGTATAGGAGATCGAATCCGCTGCTGGGTGTGGCGCGTGCCGCGCGTAAAAGCGAATGGCCCAATCGTTCGCGCTGCCGGTCTCAAACATGAAACTCTGGCCATGCGTGCCGCGATTATCGACGTTGACGGCGACCCGCACTTCGGTCGCCCAAGGATGGGAATCCACGAATCCTTTGGCCCCCAGAAGGCCATCCTCTTCGCCCTCGTCGAGCAGAAAAATCACAGGATGGCGACGCGAGGGAAGCGATTTGAGGGCGTGGGCGATCTCGAGCACGGTTGCCACTCCGGCACCATCGTCGGAGTCGCCGGGGCCGGCGGGAACCGAGTCGTAGTGCGCCACTAGCAGTACAGCGCCGCTTTCTCCATCCCCGTCGAGGCGCGCCACGACGTTATTCACCGTCGCACAGGAAGCATACTTCGAACAAGCAAACGTCGTCTGCGTTTGGGGCTGATAGCCGAGTCGCGTCAACTCGTCCAGAATGCGCTGGCGGACCACCTCGTTCGCCAGGCTGCCGGCGGGATGGGGAATGTCCTCCTTAAGAATCCGGCGCAGGGTGTCGATGGCACGCACGGCGGAGAATGCACCTGGCGGGGCGCTCGACGTTTTGGCCGGAGGCGGCTGTTCAGTCAAAATTGAGACCGCCAGGATGGCGGCCAGAAGCACTGCGCTGGACAGAATTCGGCGCAATCCAGGACTGCTGGGCGAGTCCAAACGTCCTCCTGAGCGCGCCATGCTAGGCTTCGTCACCACCGCAAGTCAATCCGCATTCCTGCTCCCCACCGGAATTCGAGCAACGGCCTTTGACTCCCCTGGGTTCGGCAGCTAACCTTATTAGAAATGCTCTCAGGACTCAGTTACCTCTTCTATCCGTGGGGATTTCTCCTCCAGATTGTGGCCCTGGTGCACGCCGTCAGGCGCCGGCCGGAATACTATTGGTTCTGGATCATCCTGGTGGGCGGATTCCTCGGGGCGGCAGCCTACATCGTGGCCGAGGTTGTGCCCGAGGCGCGGATGCTCGGAGGTTTCCTCAGGGGTTTCCACGAGCGTACGCGGATTCGTCAACTGGAAACAATCATTCTCGACAATCCGTCATCGGGGAACTACGAGGAACTCGCGGACTTGTTACGGGAGCAAAACCAGTATGCCCGAGCCCGCCAGTGCTACGACCAAGCAATCGCCGGCAGGGCCAATTCGCTCGATGCCTTTTATCGCCGAGGCCTTTGTTCGCTGGCCCTGGGGGAGAGCGCTCGCGCCATTGCTGATCTGGAGCACGCCGTTGCGCAGGACTCTCGATACGACCATGACCGCGCGGCAGGGCTGCTTGCCCACGCCTATGCTCTTGAAGGGCAGTCCGAGCATGCCGATCGGCTCTTTGCCAAAGTCACAGAACTGTCGAACGCCCCCGAAGCGCACTACAACTACGCAGTGTTTCTCAGGTCACAAGGTCGCAGAAAGGAAGCGCGGGAGTCGGCACAGAGGATCTTGAACCGCAAGCGAACCTTGCCCCGATATCTTGAGCGAATCGAAAGGCCCTGGTTCCGCAAGGCGAAAGCCTTCTTAAAAGAGGTCCCGCAGAACTGAATCGACCCGCAGCCCCTTGACAGTAGCACCCACTTTTCGGTTTCCAATTCTTTGGCTGTCGAACTACTCTAGGCGTTCGCTTTTTGGGGAGGGGACATGTCTTTTCTCGATATCTTGCTGGGCAGACCTCTGGCCACCTCCGATGAGCGCGCCGAGCAAATCGGCACTTCGGCCGGGATTCCCATCTTTGGCCTGGACGCGCTCAGCTCGGCGGCGTACGGTCCGGAAGCCGCGCTGACGCTGTTGATCCCGCTCGGAGTAGCGGGAATCGGCTCTATCGTTCCCATCAGCGCCAGCATCATTGTGCTTTTGGCCATCGTGTATTTCTCCTACCGACAGACCATCGCCGCTTATCCCGGTGGTGGCGGCTCCTATACGGTCGCATCGGAGAATCTGGGGACCCGTCTGGGGCTGCTGGCGGGCGCGGCACTGATGATCGACTACGTTCTGGTCGTCGCCGTGGGCATCTCCGCCGGTGTCGGGGCGCTTGTTTCTGCCATCCCCAGTCTCGAGCCTCACACCCTGGCGATTGCTCTGGGGATTCTTCTGATCATTACGCTGGTGAACCTGCGCGGCGTACGCGAAGCGGGCGTCTTCTTCATGCTGCCCACCTATTTGTTTCTCGGCACGCTGCTGTGGGTGATTTTCAGCGGCGCCATCAAGACCGTGCTAGCGGCGGGCCATCCCATGCCGGTCGTGGCGCCTCCCCCGGGGGCCAGCGCCGCCGTGGCCGCAGCGAGTGTGTGGGTGCTGCTACAGGCTTTTTCCAACGGCTGCACGGCGATGACCGGCGTCGAAGCGGTGAGCAACGGCGTCCGCGCCTTTCGCGAGCCCGCTGTGAAGGAGGCACAGCGCACGCTGAGTGTAATCATCGGGTTGCTGATTCTGCTGCTGGCTGGCATCGCCTACCTGGTTCGCGCCTATGGCATCGCCGCGACCGATCCAGGCAAGCCGGGATACCAGAGCGTGCTTTCGATGCTGGTGGGCGCCGTTGTGGGGCGCGGTTGGTTTTACTATCTCACGATTGGTTCGGTTCTGCTGATTCTCTCGCTGTCGGCGAACACAGCCTTCGCCGATTTTCCGCGGCTTTGCCGCGCGGTGGCTCAAAACGGCTTTCTGCCGCACTCGTTCGGATTCCGCGGACGGCGCCTCGTTTATACCCAGGGAATTCTGGTGCTGGCCGTGCTCTCCGCCATTTTGCTGATCCTGTTTGGCGGCGTCACCGACCGGCTGATTCCGCTATTTGCCATCGGAGCGTTCACGGCGTTCACCCTGTCGCAAGCTGGAATGGTGAGCCACTGGAAACGGGAGAAGGGGCGCGGCTGGGTGCGTAGCATGCTGGTGAACGGCCTAGGCGCTGTGGCCACGGGCATCACCACGCTGGTAGTTCTGGTCGCGAAATTCGCCGCGGGGGCATGGGTCAGCGCGCTGCTGATCGTCTTGCTCATCTCCACCATGCTCTGGGTGCGCCGTCATTACAACCGAGTCGCAAGCGAGGTCTCCAGTGCCGCCCCACTCAGTGTTTCGGGCACCGGCTCGCCGCTTGTGGTCGTACCGATCCAGGAGTGGGGAAAAATCGCACAGCGCGCGCTGCAATTTGCTCTCACCCTCTCGTCCGATATTCGGGCCTTACACGTTGCAACCGAAGAAGATACGAATTCCCTCCGCGAGCACTGGGGCCAATACGTCGAAGAACCGGTCCGAGAGGCGGGACGCACGCCTCCGCAGCTTGTGGTGCTGCCTTCGCCCTATCGCCTGGTACTCCGTCCGATTTTGGACTACGTGCTGGCGGCCGAAAAGCAATATCCCGACCGCCAGATCGCCATCATCGTTCCTGAGCTTGTCGAGCGCCATTGGTATCACTATCCGTTGCACAATCAGCGTGCGGAGATTCTGAAGGCGCTTTTGTTGCTACATGGCAGCGACCGCATTGTTCTCATCAATGTCCCCTGGTATCTCCAGGCCTAAGCGGAGGTGTTTCATGCGTTTGTTTCGCGTCGTGTTCTGCTTGGCACTGTGTCCGACAGCTTTCCTCCGAGCGCAGGAGCGACCGGTTCATTCTCCGTTGCTCGACCACTTAGCAGGGAAATGGGTGCTGAGGGGCGAGATCACCGGCCAGGAGACCACGCATGACGTCGAGGCTGGCTGGGTTCTCGATCATCATTATCTCGAGATCCACGAAGTCTCACGCGAGAAGAACCAGAATGGCAAACCACAATACCAGGCCACCATTTACATCGGGTGGAACGAGCCGACCAAGCAATACGCGGCAGTCTGGCTGGACACCTACGGCGGAATATCGCCGGGCTCGATCGGCATCGCGGATCCCAAGGAGAACGAGCTCACTTTTGTTTTCAGAGACGAAAAAGGGTCGGTCACTTTCCGTAATGCCTTCTTCTATGACGGGGAAGGGAACTCCTGGGTGTGGCGCATGGACAACGTGGAGGGAGGCGTCTCGAAGCCGTTTGCCCGCCTCACCCTTACGCGCCCCTGAGCGATCGGCGGTTGATCGGGTGGCATCGCGGCGATCGAAAGAATCTGCGCACCAACCTCAAAAAGCCCGCTTTACAGGCCTCCTGTACCGTGCTAGCTTGTAGCTCGGTAACCGCCGATCCAGCAGCGCCAAAGGGCGGAGGGGCCACCGATATCGACCCTCCGAGCGTTTTTGTTTCGAAATACCTCCTACAAGAAATCCAAGCGGCGCTTCCTCTCCTGACGTTTGCACCGAGTCGGAAGCCGAGGGTGTGAGGCATCGGGTGCTGAAACTTCGCAAAGTCGAGCTTTTTGGTTTTAAGTCGTTCTGCGAGAAGACGCCGATCACGTTCAGCGGCACTGGCGTCACGTGTATCGTGGGCCCGAATGGCTGCGGGAAATCCAACGTGGTGGACGCTGTATCCTGGGTGCTCGGCGAGCAGAGCCACAAGATGCTGCGCGCCGAGCGGATGTCGGACTGCATCTTTAACGGTACCGCCAAGCGCCCTCCCATGGGCCTGGCCGAAGTGACGCTGACACTGGTCGATCCTGAGCTCGCCGAAGCCGTCGCCAAGGTGATCGATGCCGACCCGGAACCGTCGGCCGAAGCCACCGCTCAGGCGTCTGATGAGACCACGGAAGTTCCCCCCGAACAGCGCAAGCCTTGGAACCAGCGCGCCGCTGAGAAGCCGGCCGTTCATTTGCGTCCGGGCGAGGTTGTTGTCGGACGCCGCCTGTATCGCTCCGGCCAAAGCGAATATCTCATCAACGGCCGCGTGGCGCGTCTCCGCGACGTGCAGGAGATTTTCATGGGCATCGGCCTGGGCCCGGACAGCTACGCCATCATTGAGCAAGGGCGCATCGGCCAAGTACTCAACTCCAAGCCGATGGATCGCCGCGCGATCATCGAAGAAGCTGCCGGAATCACGATGTACAAGACCAAGCGGCGCCTGGCAGAAACGAAACTGGAGGCCTCGAAAACGAATCTCTCGCGTGTAAACGACATTTTGGTTGAGGTTGAAAAGCAGCTCGCTTCGCTCAAGCGCCAGGCCTCGAAAGCGCGCCGCTACGCCGAATTGCGTGAACAGATGCGCGGCCTGCTGCGCATCGTACTCTCGAGCAAAGCGGGGCAGCTCGATGCCGAAGCGTCCCGCCTGGAAACCGTGTTGCGGGAGATGGACGAAGCCGAAGCGCGCGAGTCCCATTCGGTCGAAGAACTGGAAGGCGAGCAGGAGCGCCTGAGCGCGCGCACCTACTCGCTCGACGCCGAACTGCGCGAAGCCCAGAATCTGCTGAATCTGACGGCGCTCGATTTAGATCGCGCCGAAAACCGCATCGCGTTCAATCGTGAGCAGGCCACGCGGCTCGAGGCGCGCGCGGCCCATCTCGCCATCGAAATCGAACAGGCGGAGCGGCAGGCCTCCGAGCTCGCCGCACGCGTAACGGCGCAGGGGGAGTCTCTGGCTGCGCTGCGCGCCGTGGCTCGATCGGCCGAATCGGGACTGCGCGAGGCAAGCGAGCGGGTCTCGCTAAGCGCGGCCGATCAAGGATCGCTTGAGGCGCGCGTAACCGAGCTTCAGAGGGTCGCTGCGAGCCTGATCGAACAGGTGGCTCAGGCACAGGCCGAATCCCTGCAGGCGGAAGAGGCCTCGGCGCGGCACAGGGCGTCAGAGGCCGAACGTGCGGTCTCTTTGCGCGCGCTTGAGCAGGAATACGTGAATCTTTCGACGAGCGTCCAAAGCGCGGACACCGGTTTCCAGCAATCCGAGCAGCGCGCCCAAGAACTGGCCTTCGCCACGCGCGATGCGCAGTCACACCTGGCGAGCCTGCGCCAGTCACATCAGGAAACGGCGCAACAGCTGGAGCGAGCGGGCCAGGCGTTATCTGCCGAACGCGCGCGCCACGCCTCCATCGAGCAGATTTTGCGGGACCGAGCCTACACGGCCGACGCCGTGCAGAAACTGTTCAATGCCAGCGGTGAAGGCCATTTGAGCGGCTTCCGCGCGGTCGGCCTGCTCGCCGACTATGCGGAAGTGCCCGAGCAATACGAAGGAGCGATCGAGCAGTTTCTTCGCGACGAACTCGAATATATCGTTGTCGAATCGTTCGATCAGGCGCGCACCGGCGTGCAATTGCTGCGCGATGAAATGGGCGGGCGGGCTACTTTTTTCGTGGATTCGATCCCTAGTCTCCCGCTCGAACCAGCGCAAATCGATTACGGTTCATCGATGCCCGGCGATTTCATTGAACGGCTTGATCGATTGGTGGAATTTCGCGAGCCGCTGGGCCCCAACACGAAGTATTTTTTGAAAAAGCTGCGCACGGCCTACCTGGTCGAGACCCCCGCGGGCGCCGAGCGGATGGCGCTCGACAACCCGCACAGCTACTTCCTGACCCCGGAGGGAACGTGTTATCACGGCCGGATGGTTTCCGGCGGACGCCAGAGTGAGGCGGGACCGCTGGCGCTCAAGCGCGAGTTGCGCCAGCGGGAAATGGAGACGGCGCGGCTGGAAGCGGTTGTGGGGGCGGGCTCGTCTGCTCTCGAGCGACTCCAGTCCGAGATCGCTCGAGCCGAAGCTCACCTCTCCCGCGTGAGGGCCGAGCACGTGGAAGCGGAAAAAGCTCTGGTTTCGGCCCTCCACCAGCGCGAACAGGCCCGCCGCGAATTCGCGCGCATCGAACAGCATGTTTTCACTGAGCGCCAGGAAATCTCGCGGCTTCACGCCTACGCCCAAGCCGCGCGCATTCGCGCCGACCAAGCCCGGGCCGAGCACGCCGAGCGAACGCGCGCGCGCGCTCAAGCAGAGGCAGAAGCCGTGCAGGCGGCAGAAACCTTGGCCGGCCTGCGCTCTGACTTCCAGCTGTTGCAAGAGCAAGTTGTGGCACGCCGCGAGGAACTGGCCACGATGGCAGAGCGCCTGGCCAGCGCGGAAGCGACCGAAGAGCGCCTCTCGGCCGAACTCAGGCAGGCGCGCGAGCGCATCGCCGGGCTTGGCCAACAGCACGAAGCGCTGGCCAGAGAACGAGCCGAAATCGACTCTTCTTCTGAGCAACTGGCGCGGCAGGTCGAGGAGCTCGGGCGCGAAAAGGATCGTCTCGGCGATCAGCAAGCTTCTCTCGAAGCCGAATGGACCGAGACGCGTTCGCGCGGCGGCCGAATTGACGAATCGCTGCGAGGCCGCCGCCAGTCTTTGGATGAGCTGCGCGCCGAACGCAGCCAACGCCAGATCGAACGAGCGCGCAACGACTCCGACCGCGCTTACCTCCGTCAAACTTGCGTATCGGAATTGAATGCGCAGCCCGAGGAGCTCTTGGCCGAACATCCCGAGCTTCTCGCTGCCGACGAGTTGGCCTCGGCCGAAGCGAATTACAACGAGATGAAAGCCCGCGTCGAATCGATGGGCCCGGTAAACATGATGGCGCTCGAGGAATTCCAGGAATGTGAGCAACGCGAGACCTTCCTGCGGCGCGAGCGAGATGACCTCGTCCAATCGATCGAAAACACTCAACTCACCATCCACGAACTCGACGAAGTTTCACGGAAGAAATTCGAAGAGGCCTTTCATTCAATCAACGCGCACTTCGCCATCGCGTTTCGGTCTCTTTTTGGAGGCGGGCACGGCGAAATGCGCCTGACCGAACCCGATAGCTCCGGTGAATCCGGCATCGACATCGTGGCCCAGCCACCCGGCAAGCGGCTGCAAAACGTGTTTCTGCTCTCCGGCGGCGAGAAGGCCTTAACGGCACTGGCCTTGTTGATCGCCATATTCCGGTATCAGCCGAGCCCGTTCTGCATCCTCGATGAAGTCGATGCTCCGCTCGACGAAGCCAATGTGGGTCGCTTCAACAAATTGCTCGCCGACATGTGCGGGCAGACCCAGTTCATCGTGGTCACCCACAATCGCAAGACCATGGAGATAGGCTCGGTCCTCTACGGCATCACGATGCAAGAACCCGGCGTTTCGAAACTCGTTTCCGTCAAGTGGGAAGAAGCCGACGCTGCCGCCGCGCCGTCCCCAGCGGCCAGCGCAAGCAATGCTGCCTGACTCCTGGTTCGTCGACGGCCTCAAACCACGGCCGTCTCTTTTCGCCGGCGCGATCGCGGGAGAGTCCTTTCCCGATTGACAACGATTCGCCCTGCGCTAGAATACCCGCCTCCGTAATCCGAGGGCGCAGAGCTCGTGGCTTCTTTTCCCATGCAGGCCGTCGTCTCGCAAACAAATTTCTCGGCACTGAAGCTCCACGGACGCGGAAAGGTCCGCGATATCTACGAATTGCAAGACGACCTTCTGCTCATCGTGGCCACGGACCGGCTGTCGGCCTTCGATGTGGTCCTGCCCACTCCGATTCCGGACAAGGGACGTGTACTGACCCAGCTTTCCGTGTTCTGGTTCAACTACCTCAACGACATCGTCAAGAATCACCTCATCGCCTCGAAACACTTTCCGACCATTCTGGAACGCTTCGACAGCGAGATCCGCGGGCGCGCCATGCTGGTTCGCCGGACCGAACCGATTCCCATTGAGTGCGTCGTCCGCGGCTACCTTTCCGGATCCGGCTGGAAGGAATACCAGAAGTCTGGAAGCGTTTGCGGAATTCACTTGCCTGCCGGCCTGTTGGAGTCTGATCGCCTGCCGGAGCCCGTTTTTACCCCTTCGACCAAAGCCACCAGTGGCCACGACGAGAACATCGCGTTCGATGAAGTCGTCTCCCGGATCGGAGGGCCGCTCGCCGAGCGTTTGCGCGAAGTGAGCCTAAAGCTCTACCGACTGGCGGCCGAGCACGCTTCGGCGCGCGGGATCATCGTGGCGGATACCAAATTCGAATTCGGCCTTCTGAACGGAGAGCTGGTCTGGATTGACGAGGCTCTTACACCGGATTCATCGCGATTCTGGCCGGCCGACAAATACTTGCCTGGCCAGGCGCAGCCCTCATTCGATAAGCAATACGTTCGCGATTACCTGGAACAGATCGGTTGGAACAAGCAACCACCGGCTCCGGCGCTTCCGCCCGAAGTGGTCATCGGCACGCAGCAAAAATATCGAGAAGCCTATCAGCGCATTACCGGCCACGCACTCGACTGAACCCGAGCAGTTTGCGGAGGCCTCGACGTGAAAGAGCAACTGGAATCGCTGGTCGGAATGATGGTGGAGCGCGGCATCCTTCTCGAAGAGGCTCTCACGGAGTTCGAGAAGAAATTCATCAAACGCGTGCTGGAGTACGCCAAGGGGAATCAATGCCGCGCCGCTAAGATTCTGGGAATTCACCGCAATACGCTGAGCCGCAAGATTTCCCGGTATCGCCTGGATTCGACGCGCCGGCGATAGCCGCTCGTTCGAAAGCAGCGGGCCGGTCATTTCAAAAATTCCCGATCGATTCGGACTACTCGGACGGCTTACGGGTGGTCGGATGCCGCGCCCCGCCGCCCTTTTCTGCAGGGATGATGCTCGGATCGACCTTCACCTGGTCCCAATGCAGAAGGAAAGGCGAGGGATCATAGCCCACCAGCGCGCCCGCAAAGCGGATCGGATCGTCCTTTTGGAACCGCGCCACATCCGGTTGCGCGACGTCCGGCGTGTTCCCGGGACCGGTCGTTGTTGCCGGGGGCGGCGGTGTGATCCAGACTTTCACGTCCATGTTCGCTGTCGTGGCATTTTGCATCTGGTCGGAGTTGTCGCTGGTGAAGACCATGAACTCGATGGTGTTCGGTGATTTCTGAATGTCCACAATCTTGCCGACCACTTCGGGAAACTCGGCCCCGCAAATGGCCAGCCAGGTCATTTTGGCTTTGTCGCCCCCGGCCCCCAGATCATTGATCACCGAGATGATCGTGCTCGACGAGCTGATCTTGGTCAGATCGTCGTGGCTCGGAATCGTGTAGCTCGCGGGCCGGTCCGGTGAATTCATGGCCAGTTGCAGCAGTTCGCTCAACTGCGCATCCACCTGGCTGTCGCAACCGGGCTGTTCGTATTGCAGGATTCGGGTCCGCAGATAATCCTTGATCTTTGCGTCGTCGGTAACTTTCAGGTCGATGGCTCGGGCCAGCGCCCAGAAACCGTCGAGATACTGCGGGGGGCTCGCACTCACATAGGCCAGCCCCAGCCGATAGTAGGAAACCGGGTCTTTGGGGTTGATGGCCAGGGCCGCCTTGAAGCCCTCAATGGCCCCCGGATAATCCTTCAATTGAAGGCTCGCTTGGCCGGCAGCCGCCTGGAAATAGGCGATCAGGGGGTTGATCTGTTCGTCGGTGACATGCGAGTTCGGCAGCTTCTTGAGATCCGGCAGGAGCTTCACGCCCTGGAGCGCCAGATCCCGTTGCTTGGTCAGCTGATCGTTGTCGGGATGCGGATACACCAGCGAGAAAAGCTGAACATGGGCCTGAATTGCATTGACGCGGGCGGAAAGCTCAGCCTTATCGTCCAGGGCTACCAGCTTGTCCGCGTATTCCATGGCTTTCTGGTAGTTCTTCAGCTTGTAGTAAGCCTGCAAGTACATCTGGCAAATGTACTGCATCAACGTCGAGTTGGGATATTGCGCGACGAATGCATCGAGCAGCTTGACCTGCGCTTGGGGGTCCTTCTCGCTCGCTGCAGCTTGCTCGGCGTTGTACTCAGGAAGCGTGTAGCTCGGCTGCCCCTGTTGGCCGGCCTGCTGCGCTGCTTTGACGGGCAGGGTCAACAAACAAAGGGCGGCTGCAACGGTTGCCACCTGATTCCGATAATTTCGTATGATCACTTGCCTGCCTCCTGAGCTACTTCTGGACTCCTGGCCAGCTTCGGGGCCACCCACAGCAGGACGACTGCGCGACAGAAAGAAATCGACGGGATTATAGGGAAACCCCCGTAGCCGCGCAAGCCAAACCTGCTTGTCTCCAGCAAGATGCCGGAGCGAGCAGCACTTCGAGCTGCATGATAAGATGTCGCCCCGACCTGACATGTCGCCTTGTTTTCACATCCGGTCATGTCCGAAACTCCGCTAGCGGGCACGGTTTCCCTCATCACTGGGGCGAGCCGCGGAATCGGCTTGGCCATCGCGCACACCGTTGGCCGCATGGGCTCGAAAGTGGCTATTTGCGCGCGCAATCCCGAGCGGCTTCGGGCGGCCGCTGCCGAACTTGGATTCCCCGTATTAGCGCTGCCAGCCGACGTGACTCGTTCGAGCGACGTCGGATTGCTTGTCGACGAGACCGAGCGATTGCTCGGTCCGGTCGACATTCTGGTCAACAACGCCGGAATCGGACGTTTCGCTCCCGTCCAAGAGGCGACCGAGGCGGACTGGGATGCTGTCTTAGACACCAATCTGAAAGCCGTGTTCCTGCTGAGCAGGCTTGTCGCACCCGGCATGATTCGACGCCGGGGCGGTCACATCGTCAACATCGCCTCGCTCGCCGGGAAAAGCGCGTTTGCCGGCGGAGCGATCTATTGCGCGTCGAAATGGGGCCTGCTCGGGCTCACCCAATCGATGGCCGAAGACCTCCGTCCATTCGGGATTCGCGTCACGGCGATTTGCCCGGGCACGGTGGCCACCGAATTTTCTCCCCACGGAGACAAGGACCCCCGCAAGATGTTGCAGCCGGAAGACGTCGCTCACGCGGTCGAAATGATCCTCACCGAGACTCCCGAAAGCTTTATCAGCGAAGTGCTTCTGCGACCCACGCAGAAGCCCTGACGGATCGGAATCTTCACCAGTTCCTTCGGCATCAAAGAGTTCGAACGCAGGAGATCCGTCATGATCGAAATTCGCCCGTCCGAAGAGCGCGGCCACAGCCAGCTCCCCTGGTTGGACTCGCGTTTCACCTTTTCTTTCGACCGATACTACGATCCCAGGCACGTGCAATTCCGCTCTTTGCGGGTAATCAATGAAGACACGATCGCGCCCGGCGGCGGCTTTCCGACGCACCCTCATCGTGACATGGAGATTCTCACCTGGGTTCTCGGAGGCGCGCTCGAGCATCGCGATAGTACCGGCGCCACCGGCGTGATCCGCCCCGGCGAGTTGCAGCACATGACCGCCGGGCGCGGCGTCAGGCACAGCGAGTTCAATCCCTCGGCCAAGGACCCGACGCATCTGCTGCAAATTTGGATTTTGCCCGAGCGTCAGGGTCTGGATCCTTCCTACCAGCAACTCGCGTTCTCCGATGCCGAGCTGCGCGGCAAATTCAGTCTCGTCGCCGGTCGGCTGGCGCCGGTTCCGATCCGCCAGGACGCCAATCTTTTGATCGCCCGCCTCGACAAAGGCGCGAAAGCGGAGCACTCACTCGACGCCGGCCGCCATGGCTGGCTGCAAGTCGCGCGGGGCGCGGTGCGCCTGAACGGGACCGAGCTCGAAGCGGGCGACGGCGCCGCGATTTCCGACGAACGGGAAGTTCGTGTTGAGTCGCGCGAGCCATCGGAACTCCTGCTGTTCGACTTGGCCTGAATCTCCCCCTCTCGCGCGGTTTGTGGTAGTTTGCACCTGGTTTGGACCTCGGCTGCCGTTTCAAAGGCAGCGCGGGAGGAGACATCCATGGCGAACTCGTCGGGTGGGGTTGTGCCGCTCGTCGGTCGAATCCTGATCAGCATCGTTTTCATCTTGGGCGGAATCGGCAAAATCACGGGCTTCTCGATGGAAGAGGGAATGGTTGCAGCCAAGCATCTGCCAATGCCTGCCGTGGCACTAGGCATTGCTCTGGTCGTCGAACTGGTGGGCGGCCTGGCGATTCTTTTGGGATTGTTCACACGTTTTACCGCCTGGATCCTGTTCCTCTATCTAATTCCTATCACATTTCTGTTTCACAATTTCTGGGCCTTCGGAGGAATGGACCGCATCGACCCCATGATTCATTTCGAAAAAAACCTGGCGATCATGGGTGGCCTCCTGGTCCTCGCGACGTATGGAGCCGGCGCGTATTCGATCGATTCGTCCCGCGCGGCAAAGCCTGCGTGAGGGCGACGGCATTCCCGTTTTTGTCCAGCGTCCAGCTGAATCTCGCGGCGCTCAACTCGCATCCCATTGCCGAGACCAGTCTTGGCAACGCCAATCCGAGGAGGAAGAAGATGTCGGACCGTCATAGGCCGGCTCCAGCAGCAGTTCCGATCCATGAGCTGATCAGCCACCGCTGGAGTCCGCGCGCATTTGAATCGCGACCCGTGGAACCTGCTAAATTGCGCACGCTTTTCGAAGCAGCCCGCTGGGCTGCGTCTTCTTACAACGCCCAGCCTTGGTATTTCATCGTTGCCACCAAGGGCGATTCGGAGAACTTCCGGCGGGTGTTGGATTGCTTCGTCGAATTCAATCAGAACTGGGCAAAAAATGCCCCGGTCGTAGCGCTGAGCGTCGCCGGACACAAAATGACGCACGATGGCTCGCGAAATCGCCACGCGTTTCATGATGTCGGGCAGGCCGCCGCGACGCTGGCTCTGCAAGCAACCGCGCTCGGGATCCAAGTTCATCAGATGGCAGGGATCCTTCCGGACAAGGCGCGGGAAATTTTCGGCATCCCTCCTGATTATGAAGCCGTCGCGGGCTTTGCCATCGGTTATCCGGGCGATCCGCTGACCTTGCCAGAAGGCCGGCTACGCGATAGCGAGATGGGCCCACGGCAGCGCAAGCCGGTTTCTTCCTTTGTCTTCACCGGGAAGTGGGGCCAGACCTCGCCCATCGCGGCAAACTGACGGAACTGTCGTCCAGGCGGCGAGCATGGTCATCCTGCGGCGGGCGCTTTTCCCCTGCCGAGGGTCCCTCCTTGGGCCTGCCTATACTTCTTGCAGGCGCTGGTGCCCCCTGATACCCTCCCGTCCGATTTCTGCGGAAGCCAGAGCGTCGATTCCGGGGAGACGGTTCCCATCAAAAACGGCGCTCGAGCGCCCTTGCGAAGGATCGGAGAGACTTTTTTCCGGAAAGTTGAAGGAGGTGTGAGCCAATGAGATTTGAAGCCTTACGACTCTTGCTGGCGGTGCTGCTGGGCTGCCCGGCGGGCGTTGCGTTCGCCCGAGGCGCCAACGACATGAATCACTCCGACACAGCCGCGAAAGATCTCGCGGCCGAGGTGGAAGCATTGAAGGTCGAAGTGGCGGCGCTAGAAAAGCAGGTCCAAAATGCGGAAGACTACGTGGCGATCTCGAATTTGCAAACGGCGTACGGCTACTATGTCGACAAGTGCCAGTGGGACGAAGCGGCCGACCTGTTCGCGAAGGACTCGACACTCGAGATCGGCCTGCGCGGCGTCTACGTGGGCCAGGACCGCGTGCGCGCCTATCTTCACAAGCTGCCCGAGCTGAAGTACGGGACGCTATTCAATCACATGCAGCTGCAGCCCAAAATCGATATCGCCGCCGATGGACGGACGGCCAAGGGGCGCTGGCGCGCAATCATGCAGGTGGGGGTTCTCCACCAGCGCGCCCAATGGGGCGACGCTGTGTACGAAAATGAATACGTGAAGGAAAATGGCATCTGGAAAATCAAAAAGCTGCACGCCTACTTCACCTATTACGCGGACTACTACAAGGGCTGGGACCAGGGCGGCGATCCGCCGCCAGGACCGATCCCCGGCTTGCCCCCCGACGAGCCGCCCACGGAGACTTACAAGCTCTACCCGGATGTGTACGCCCCGCCGTACCACTACAAAAACCCCGTCACCGGGAGGTGAAATTATCCCTGCCGGAGTTTGTGGCCTGAGAGATTGCCGAGGCCGTCGTAGGCGGCGTACTTGTACATCTCCGAGAGTGTCGGATAGTTGAAGACGAAATCGATGAACAGATCGATGGTCCCGCCCGATTCAAGGACCATCATTCCCAGGTGAACCAACTCCGTGGCGCTTTCGCCGATGATGTGGACGCCGAGCAGCTGCCGGTCTTCGCGCCGAAACAGCAGCTTCAGCAACCCAGCCGAATCGCCGGTGATCATTCCACGAGCGTTGTTCGAGTAGCGCGCGCGACCCACTTCGTAGGAGATCCCCTTTTCCTTGCAGCTTTCCTCGGTTTCACCCACCGCGGAAATCTCCGGGATCGTGTACACGCCCATCGGCAGCATCGACGCGAGCCGCTGCTTATAGCTGAATCCGAACGCGTGGCACACCGCAACGCGACCCTGCTCCATCGAAGTCGAAGCCAGGGCGGGAAAACCGATCACGTCGCCGGCTGCGTAGATCGAAGGTACCGCCGTCTGATACGACTTGTTGACTTCGATGTAGCCGCGCGGATTGACAGCGAGCCCGGCCCGTTCCAGGCACAGCCGATCGACGGCGCCACGCCGCCCGGCGGCAAACAGCGCCGCTTCGGTTTCGATGACCTGGCCGGAGGGCAGCTCGATCCGTACCCCCTGCTGGGTCCGCGTGATGGGCCCCATCCGTTCGCCCAAATGGAATCGGACTCCCAGGCCCGAGAGCCGCTCGCGCAGCCGCTCGGAAAGCTCTCGATCCAAAAACGGCAAGACCCGGTCGCGCCCGTCGACGAGCGATACTTCCACGCCCAGCGCCGTGAAAATCGACGCATATTCGCATCCAATCACGCCACCGCCCACCACGGCCAGGCTGCGCGGAATCTGATCCATTCGCAGGATCGAGTCGGAATCGAAAACAGCCCGGTCATCGAAGGGGATTTCCGCTGGCCGGTGCGGACAGGATCCCGTGGCGATCAAGATCGCCTTGCCGCCCAGGTGCAGGACCTCTTTGTCGGTTCTGACCGCGACCGTCGTTCGATCCTCAAACGAAGCCGCCCCGGCGATCAGGTCCACCTGGTGGGCGGCCAAGTTTTCCCGGACTTTGGCTCGCTCCCTTTCGACCAGAACGTCCTTGCGGTGCATGAAATTGGCGACGGTCAGGCCTTCCCGGAGCGAATAGTCGATGCCATAAAGTCCCCGCTGCTTCAGGCCGGAAAAGTAGAGCGCCGATTCGCGCAAGATCTTGCTGGGCAGCGTGCCGGTGTTGATCGACGCGCCCCCGACTTGCGTGGCGTATTCCACGACCGCGACCTTTTTCCCGAAATAGGCGGCTTGCGCCGCGCCTTTTTCGCCGGCCGGGCCCGAACCGATTACCACCAGATCGTATTGCCGCACTGTTTCTCCTTGGGGGCCTAGCGCACCAGCGCGTTCACACGCCGCATCTCGGCGGCGAAGCGCGCAGGATCATACGCGGACAGATTTTGCAGCTGATCGAACAGGCTGGTGATAGCCGCGCGCACTTCGGCTGAGTTGTTTAGGTTCTCGTTGCGGTCGCAGGCCACAAACAGCGACTGGAGCACCATGGCAGCCTGCGCGGCGGACTGTTCGCCCCCGGAGGAGATCTCATCCGCATCGCCGGAAATTTTTTGCAGCAGGTGGAGCGCCAGCGCTCGATCGTAGTTTGCCGACCGCATCTTCGCGGCCAGTGCGTCGGCGGCCTGCGCCGCTCGGGTCGCGGTCGTGGCCACCTGATCACGATCCGGATCGAGCCGGCTCATCAGCTCGACCAGCTGCGCGATACCGCTATCCAGCTGCTCTGCATCGGCTCCGTCTAGCTCGTGCGCCACTTCGCGAAACACCGTATGGCGTGACGCGTTCCACGGCGGGTCGCCCGGACGCCTTCCCGGATATCCGCGCGCCTGCCGCCAGCTTTGCTCCGGCGGCGTGAGGCTGTGGTGGCAGGCCTCGCACTCGAGCTCCGAGTACTCGGGCCAGACTTTGCCGCGAGTGCGCGTGGCAAGCCACAGCAGCGATTGGCGCAGATGGACGGCTTCGCCGGCGGTCATCTCGCGCACGTCGTAGAGCGGATCGCCGCGCTCGGGGTCGAGCGGCGTGGCCGTCGCTTTCCAGTGGCGCGGCATGACGGCAGAAAAAGAATCCAGTTCGAATTGCAACATCGGATGGCCCGCTGCGATCATCTCGTGATCGACGTATTTTTCTTCCGAGCCGAGATGACAGCCCAGGCATGTCTCGGTGCGCTTGGTTATATCGCGCAGGTCGCACATTCCCAGGGCGACAGATTTTTCGTACGTGAAGCCCCGCTCGGTGTGCGGACCGAGCCATCCGGATGCGGGGCCGTGGCAGGTCTCACAGCTCACGCCCTCGCTCAGATCGAAACTCCGCGAGCGCTCCGCCGGCGGCGGGTCAAGCGAATGGCAGGCCAAGCAGCGCGCCGCCGTTTCGGCCTGGCCCAAATGAAGGATGCTCGCGATGCGCCGACCCAGCGTGCCCGTGAGTGCGTCGTACGCCTTTGAGTGCTTGTCCTGAACGATCCAGGTGCTGTACTCGTTTTGCAGCACGTCATTTTCCGTGCGGGGCAGGACGCTGCCGTGGCAGCTGGTGGAGGCGCAGGAGCCGGGGCCGGTGTACTTGCCGACCGCCTCGGTTTGGCTTGCGCGCGTCTGTGCCGAAACACAGGAGCCGCATAACAGGCAGGCAAGCGCAAAGGCGCCGACCGGTCCCCAGGACCTCGTTTCCGCTCGTCTGTGCATTTCTTTGGAGGAGTACTCTATCGCAAATTCATGAATGAAAGCGTCATTTCCGGATCATAAATGCAAAGAAGCGCAAGGCCGGGCCGACCCTTGCGGCGCAGGGGGACGTCCGGATGGCGCTTCTGGCATTGTTCGAACCACGGCCCGGACGATCTGAGCCGGTGGACTTGCCAGCGCGGATTTGCTATATCACTGGAGACCGCGCGGCAGCATCACCGCGTTTGTTTCCACCTTAGGATTTTTCGAGCGACCTCCCGGTGCGGGGAGATGGACGTTGATTTTCGACGAGCTGAGGGGAATTCAGCGTCAGTTCGGATACTTGCCTGCCGAGCAGCTGAGGAACCTCGCGAAAAAGATGGACGTACCGCTCTACCGCCTGCACGGAGTCGCCAGCTTCTATCCGCACTTCCGTCTCACGCCACCGCCTAAAGCGGAGCTGTGCGTCTGCCAGGACATGTCGTGCCATTTGCGCGGCGCCAGCCCGCTCGCGGCGCGTCTGGCGGAAACCTTCCAAGGGTCGGAGGTGATGGCGCGCGGCGTTTCCTGCCTCGGGCGGTGCGATGAGGCACCCGCCGTTGCCATCAACGATCAGATCTACACTCGTGTGACCGCGGCCGAGGTGGAGGAGATGGCTCGCCAGGCGGCGTCGACAGGCGAATTGCCGGCCCGGCCACACACCCAGCGCGGCCGCGCGTGCGCGTCTGATCCATACGCCTCTCCGGGCGACCGCTATGGCGCGGTCGGGCGATGGGTCCAGACGCGCCAGTGGGATCGGGCGCTCGAAATGCTCAAAGCATCGGGGCTTCGCGGACTGGGCGGGGCGGGCTTTCCCACTGAATCGAAGTGGCAACTGGTGCGCAAAGAGCCTGGGCCTGAAAAATACATCGTTTGCAACGCCGACGAAAGCGAGCCGGGCACGTTCAAGGACCGATTCATTCTCACCCACCTTCCCCACTTGGTGCTGGAAGGGATGATTCTCGCCGGGCTGATCACCGGCGCCCGACGAGGCGTGCTCTATCTGCGCCATGAGTACGACGAGCAGCGAGAAATTCTCGACGAGGAAATTCGCTGGTGCAAAAACCAGGGTCTGCTTGGTCCCAGCGTTTTGGGCAGCGAAATGGCGTTTGAGCTCGAGCTGTTCACCAGCCCCGGCGGGTACATTTGCGGAGAGGAGAGCGCGCTGCTGGAGGCCATCGAAGGCAAGCGCGCGGAACCGCGAAACAAGCCGCCGTTTCCCGTGACCCACGGGCTGTGGAACAAGCCGACGGTCATAAACAATGTTGAGACGTTTGCGAACGTGCCTTCGATACTGGTGCGTGGAGCGGATTGGCACAAGGCGCAGGGCGTGGGTGGCAGCGCCGGGCTGAAGTTTATCGGCGTGAGCGGAGATGTGGCGCGGCCGGGGGTTTACGAAGTGCCGATGGGAACGCCGATCTCTCAACTGATTTTCGGCCAGGCGGGAGGCATCAGCGGGGGCGAGAAACTGAAGGCGTTCGCGCCATCGGGGCCGTCGTCGGGATATTTGCCGGCATCTTTGGCAGACGTACGGCTGGATTTCAAGGCCCTGGCCGATCAAGGCTCCATGCTCGGCTCCGGTGCGCTGGTGGTTTGCGCCGAAGGCCGGTGCATGCTGGATATGGCCCTGAATTCGACGCGGTTTTTCCGCAATGAATCGTGCGGCAAATGCGTGCCCTGCCGAGTGGGCTCACAAAAGATGATGGATTTGCTCACGGGATGGACGCGGGGAGACGGGTCGGAGGAGGATTTGGCGCTCGTCGACGAACTCAGCGATGCCATGCGGCTGACCTCGATTTGCGGATTGGGGCAGGTGGTGCCGGCGCCCATCTCCTCGGTGCTGAAACATTTCCGGCCAGAGATTGAGGCGCACATCTTCGGCCGCCACTGCCCCGCGGGAGTCTGCTTCGCACCTCCGAGCGAAACGCACGGCGTTTCGAGGTCGAGATGAGCGGGCTGGTCGAACTCACCATCGACGGACGAGCGGTGGCGGTGCCCGCCGGTACGAGCGTCTTCGATGCGGCCCGGATGAACGGGATCGCGATTCCCACCTTGTGCCACCAGCAGAACGAGACTCCCGTCGGCGTGTGCCGCCTGTGCGTAGTCGATGTGAACGCACGCATGTTCACGGCGTCCTGCGTGCGAACCGTAGAACCGGGCATGGTGGTGAGCACGGCTTCTGAGAGAGTCGCGCGGACGCGGCGGACACTGCTCGAGATGCTCCTCGCCGATCATCCCAGTCCTTGCGCACGGCAGCAGCATTCCGGCGATTGCGAACTCGAGAGGCTCGGAAAGCTAGCCAACGTCGCCAAGCCGCGATACGCGCAGCGAACCGCTGGGCGCGCCAAGGATAATTCATCCGTCACGATTGC
>JASHRC010000209.1 GCA_030037525.1 Candidatus Acidiferrales bacterium
TGGAAACTGCTTCACGAATTTCCGCGTGCATTCCCCGCAGTCCGGTGTGAAACAGTAGGGGCTCATCGTCCTTCACCAAGAAATGGTTGAATTGCAAATTGCCCCGTTGGGCGTATATCGAGATGCGATAGATGTTTGGAGCGATTTCTGTAGTTTTGGCCATTGTCGTCTTCCTCCTTGTGCCTGTTGGACCGACCAGACCGAGTTTCTGGTTAAAAAGAGCCGAGCCATCGGAACACAGTGTTCAGTGTCGCAGCAGACACGGCTGACGAATTTACATATCCAGAGCGACGTCCTCTGTAGGTCGGCTACAACACAACAAAACATTACCCTCTGCGGCGGGCTCAATCGGCTCGGGTTGATAACTCACCGAGCCTGAGATTTGCCGAGCCTCACAGGTGTGACATACTCCCGCGCGACACGACCATTTCGCAGGAACGTGACACGCTTCGGCCACTTCCCAAACATCTTGGTACCGCGAAGCCCGCGAAACCGTCAGATGAATGCTTCTTTGGGCCCTTGATCTGACGCCGCCGGCGGCTGGTGCGTCGTTCCGGCCCAAGGATTAACAGCTTTGCAAACGGGCTTCCACGACGAATCGACGCACAATCGATGCGCAAGTCGTTGAGTGTGAAGACACTGGGGAAGGTAGGACCGTCAGTGCAATTCCCATTGGACCAACCTGCTGGCAACCGGCCGTCACGGTCTGTCGACTCTCGACACCTTCATCGTCGATGCCGGTCGCACCTGAAGCTCGAATCCAAACCCTCCCTGCAAAGCGTGTCTCCTTGGCGTAGCAGTGGCTTGGTACCAACGAGACTTCCGCCCGTTGCACGGGCGTACACAGAGTGTGCCATCGACCACAACGGACCCAATCCACGTCGGAGCGCCGTGCGTTCCCCCGTCCTCACGGAACGGTGAGATGTCCAAATCGTCGGTCTGAGCGATCTTGCTCGGTTCGTCTTTTGACCATGTGCTCACCGTGTTGTCTCCTCCGAAGCGCTCCGCGCCACCGGACAAGGAGACAAAAGTGAGTTACGGCTGCAGCAGCGTTTTTATGGCGCGGCGCTCGTCCATGGCGCGGTAGCCCTCCGCCACCTGATCGAGGGGCAAGGTCAGGTCGAAGACCCTGCCGGGGTTGATCTTTCGGTTCCACACTAGGTCGATCAGCTCAGGCAGGAAGCGGCGCACCGGAGCCGGGCCACCGTGCAGATGGACGTGGGAGAAAAAAAGCTGCGCACCGTTCAGTTCGAGACCGTGCGGCAGGCCGACATAGCCAACGTATGCACCAGGCCGCGTCGAATTAACCGCCTGCATCATTGATTCCTGGGTGCCAACGCATTCCAGCACCGAGTCAGCACCAATTCCCTTGGTAAGAACCTTGATGCGGGCCACGCCCTCGTCACCGCGCTCCGTCACGATGTCGGTCGCCCCGAACTCGCGTGCGAGCTTGTGCCGCGCTTGGTGGCGGCTCACGGCGATGATCCGCTCGGCGCCTCACTGCTTGGCTGAGAGCACGCCGAGGAGGCCAATGGCGCCGTCGCCGACGACGGCGACCGTTGAGCCCGGTTTCACCTTGGCCGCATCGGCGGCGAACCAGCCGGTGCCCATGACATCGGAGAGGGTCAGCAGGCTAGGAATCAAGTCTTCCGAAGGGAGATCGGGGGTGGCCACTAGGGTGCCGTCTGCAAGCGGGACGCGCAGCACGGGCGCTTGTGCACCGCTGACGAATTCGCGGTTCTGGCAAGACGAGTGGTATCCGATCTGGCAGTTGGGACAGGTGCTGTCGGACGCGAAAAATGACCCGATCACGAACTGGCCAGCCTTGATCGACTTGACCGTCCTGCCCACTTCCTGGACGATACCGCAATACTCGTGCCCCATAGGGGCCGGCTGGGAGACGGGATTGATGCCGCGGAATGGCGACCGGTCAGAAACCGAATTGATGCCGCGGTATAGCGACAGGTCAGACCCGCACACGCACGTGGCCGAGATACTGATAATGGCATCCGTGGGCTTGATGATCGTTGGGACATCGCGCTCTTCGAACCGCACGTCGCGCGGCCCATGCAGAACAGCTCCTCGCACCGGTATGTCCTTTCCTTTGTCGCCCTTGTCACAGTTCTTCGCAACGTCCGACTTGCCTCTCAACCTTTCGCCAACTACAACTTGCGAAGGCCACTCAGTAGTGCTCCCCCGATTGAAGGCACTTACCGAGGGCTCGCGAGCGTAGGAGCATACCAGTTGAGCGCGTCCGTCCACAGACGTTGAATCTCGAAGCCCGCATCATTCAGTAGGGCGCTAATCGCTCTCCGCGTGAATTTGTAGCTGTTCTCCGTGTGAATCGTTTCTCCCTGGCCAAACCCGATAAGGAGCTCCGCTGCTGGTATCCGAACACATTGTTCGCGCAAACTCTCAAGGTGCATCTCGATTCGCGAAGCTGCCCGGTTCCAGCGAACGCGGTGGAGGAAGCCGGCGGAATCGAAATCAGCGCAAAGCTCTCGATTGAAGCGCAGGAGGATGTTCAAGTTGAATTCGGCCGTGACACCTTCCCTGTCGTCGTAGGCGGCTATCAGAATCTCCTCATTCTTAACCATGTCCGTGCCCAGCAATGCATCGCCGCCGCGCAGGTGGAATTGCATCTCCACGGCCACACGTAGCGAGTACAGGTAGCGCTTAAGTGTGAAGGGAAAGACGGCAACGCTTCAGCGACCGAACCCAACCGAAGTCAGATTCCGGTGTCGGCCTGCCGCCACTCGACACCCATGAGCCGCCCTGATCACGCGCCGACGCCGGTCGCATCGCATGTTAGCTACCTGCTTTTGAGGGCCGCACAAGTGGCATGCACCGTGCGTACGTGAGATTTAGGCGAGACAGAGCCTGAATGAAGTGGTGAAAACCGGCGTTCCGGGTTTCATTCCACAAGGGGGATGACCATGAAGGCGCAACCGCAGTCGGAGCAGTCCATGCAAGGGGAACAAATACGCGCGGCACTGGATCAGCATTGGGCGGCGTCCGACGCCAACGATTTTGAAACGGAACACTGCATCTATCACGAGGACGCGGTGCTGGAATACCCTCAGTCAGGCGAGCGAACCCGCGGTCGATCTAACATACAGAGTCAACGCGCCAGTCAGCCGAACAAAAAGCGGTTTTCTATCCGACGAA
>JASHRC010000210.1 GCA_030037525.1 Candidatus Acidiferrales bacterium
GGAGGTCCCGCCGGATTTTGCTCCCCGATCGATTGAAATTACCGGCGCGTTTCTGCGCTTCAAGGCGGATCCGGCAACGGTCGAGCAAAAAATTGCCTTGATCGACCGCTGGATGGAACGCGCCAATCAGAAAGAAGCCGGGATGGCCATGAGGTCCCCCGAAAAGAAGGAAGCACTCGCGCGCGAGGCCCAAGAGCTGGCGGAATGGAACGCGCGCTGGGCGAGACTCTGAGACGGGGCATCCTGTCTCGAAGTGAGGCGAGTGACCCTGGAATTGGGGCGGTGGCCCGATGGCAACGACGACGAAAACGGATTATTACGAACTGCTCGGGGTTTCCCGCAAAGCAACTGTGAAGGAACTTCGCGCTGCGTACCGCAAGCTTGCGCGCAAGTATCACCCCGATCTAAATCCCGGCGACAAGTCCGCTGAAGAAAAATTCAAGCAGATTCAGGAAGCCTACGAAGTCCTTTCCGATCCGAAAAAGCGCCAGATGTACGACCAGTTCGGGTTCAATGCGCCCGGCATGGGCGCCGGAGCGGGTCCGGGCGGAAGCTCTGGCGGAGTGTCGCCGGAAAACATTCACTTCGACTTTGGCGGATTCGATTTCGGCGGCGCTCCAGGAACGGCCGGGACAAGTTTCCGCGATCTGTTCAGCCAGTTTTTCCGGGGAGCCACGGCGGCACACCGGCCGGAGCGCGAGCCGGGCAGTGATCTGGAATATCAGATCGACATCACCTTTGCCGAGGCCATGCACGGTACGGTGAAGAAGCTGAGCTTTACACGGCTCGAGGTGTGCAACGTCTGCCACGGCAAGGGCTTCGCGCCGGGAGAGGAAAAGGTGTGCCCGACCTGCCACGGCTCAGGCCAGGTCACGCAGGTCAGCGGCAAGATGCGTTTCCAGATTACCTGCTCGCGCTGCGGCGGAAGCGGCAGGCTCGAGAGTGTCTGCCGGAATTGCGGCGGGGAGGGCCGGCTGCAGCGCGTCGAGACGCTCGACGTGCGCATCCCGCCGGGTGCGCAGACCGGCTCGCGCGTGCGCGTGGCCGGGCACGGCAATGCGGGAACCAGCGGCGGGCCGCCGGGCGATCTCTACATTATTACCAACGTGCAACCGCATCCATTTTTCGAGCGGCGCGGGGACGATCTCTACACGGTCGTGCCGGTGACGGTGAGCGAGGCTTCTCTGGGTGCCAAAGTGGAGGTGCCCACGATCGATGGCCGCTCGCAGGTCCGCATTCCGCCGGGCACCAACAGCGGCAAGAAGCTGCGGTTGCGAGAAAAGGGCGCACCTTCGGCGCGTCATGCGGGCAAGCGCGGCGACCAGATCGTCGAAGTGCAGGTGGTTGTGCCCAAGCCGGAAGACGAGCGGGTGCGGAATCTCTTGAAAGAACTCGGCAAGCTCGATCACGAAGACCCGCGGCGCGACATTTTCGCTCGTGCCGCGGTGTGAGAAAAGGACCTCGGATGCCACCGCGTGCCAGAAAAAAAGCCAAGGCTGGCTACATGATCAGCGCGGTCGCTGAGCTGTACAAGCTGCATCCCCAGACCCTGCGTCTGTACGAACGCGTGGGGCTGCTCAAGCCGTCCCGTTCGCAGGGAAACACGAGGCTCTACACCGACGAAGACCTCGAGCGGTTGGAAGTGATTCTGAATCTGACGCGCGAGTTGGGCGTGAATCTCGCGGGCATCGAAATCATCCTCAACATGCGCGACAAAATGGGCGAGATGCAGACGCAGATGGAAGCGTTCATCAAGTTTGTCCGCAATGAGATGACCAGAAATCTCTCGTTTCCAGATGAACGCAAATTTCGCAATGCGATCGTGCGCACCGCTCCGCGCCATGCCATTCGCGTCGAGAAAGGATGATCATCGCTTTTGAGCAAAGGTGCGGATGTAGTCCACAACTTCCCAGCGTTCGGGTTCGCTCAATTTATCCCTGAAAGCAGGCATGGGGCGCCGCCCATAGGTCGTCTGCCAGTAAAGCTCCCCGTCGGTCAACCGACCCATCTTCGATCGGTCGGTGAAATCGCCAGGCGAAACCGAGAGCGCACTTGCCTTTTCGCCCTTCCCGTCGCCCAGCGGGCCGTGGCAGCTTTGGCAGTGATTCCTATAGACTCGACTTCCCCCGGCGAGCGTCTCGGGAGTCGGAGGAATCGGATTCCTGAGTTTCCGAGCCCGAGCGAGAGTGCTCCAATCCTCTAGAACAAAACCCAGCGCGGCCAAGACGAGACTGAGAGCTAGAACGAGAGCGGCAAGTCCGAGATTTTTCCTGGCTGGGTTGCGCCTCTCGGTAATGTGGCGGAAACTCAAGCGAGAGGAGTAATTCTGCCACAGCACTCCAGCGTTTCCCAACCAACACTCCGACCGCGTCGTGGGTCCTGGCAAGTCCCCGCAAATCGGAAACTTCCGAGAACCCTTTGACCAGGCACTGACCAAAACAGACGCTGTCCATTTACGGACCGGACCGCGTAACATCATATGGATTCGATTTTGACGAGAGGCTGGGGAAGATGAGAACGAATATCCTCACACTCGTTCTGGCTCTACTGGTGATTATCTTCCTGGGAGTCCACTTCGGCAGCGAGCCGTGGACTCCCACGCGAATTGCCGGCGTGGTGATTGGGCTGCCATCGCTGGCGCTTCTGGTATTGGCCCGAATTGAGCTAGGTGGCTCGTTCTCCGTCCGCCCGAAGGCTCAAGCCCTCGTCACTCACGGCCTCTATTCTCGAATTCGTAACCCCATCTACCTCTTCGGAGGTCTGGCGGCCGCAGGGATCTTTCTCTATATCAATCACCCGCTCTTTCTCTGGGCCTTCGTCGTTCTCATTCCGTTGCAGATCTATCGAGCACGCCAGGAAGAAAAGGTCCTCGAGGCAAGATTTGGCGCCGAGTACCGGCAATATAAATCGCGCACCTGGTTCTGACAAACTCCAGCCCTTGCGGCAAACCCATGCATACTCGGCGAGACTGGGCATAATCTATCGCTTCAGATTCCATTGACCAGGGTCTGCTCAATGAACGATAAGTTTGAATGTATAGGTCGATGGAGGAGCGCTTGGTGTACAAAAGCTGAACTCAGCGAGGCCGCTGATTCAGACACCAAAGGAGGCTCCCCCATGCAGACTATGTATTACATCGGCCGAGATGTTCACAGGAGGGCGATCAGCTACTGCGTAAAGGACGTGAGTGGCCGCGTTTACGCACAAGGCTCGGTACCCGCCACACGCATCCATCTTGATCGCTGGATGAAAACCCTGCCCCAGCCGTGGACCGCGGCGATCGAAGCGACCGTGTTCACGGGCTGGATCTACGATTACTTGCAGCCCCATGCCGCGGGGCTGAAGGCAGCCCATCCGCTGATGCTCCGGGCCATTGCGGCAGCGAAGAAGAAGAACGATCGCATTGACGCCAGCAAGATTTGCGATTGCCTGCGGTGTGATTTTCTGCCGGAGTGCTACATGGCCTCG
>JASHRC010000211.1 GCA_030037525.1 Candidatus Acidiferrales bacterium
GCTTTCCTCGTTTGGCGGCCTCGGCGGCGGAGGCGGGGGGTCGGACACCGAAATCCAGAGGCTTAGCGCAGACCTCCACCAAGACACGAGTGGAACCCAGGCGAATAATCTGATCGTGATTATTCCCTCGATCGGGACTGTCACCGGCACGGCGAACATCAGCGCCAGCGGCCAGCTGAATTGCAAAATGGTTGCGAAACTTTCCGGAGGCAATCCTGTGGGCGCAGTCGCCTCCGGCCTTTCGACGCTTGGCGGTGCCAAAGGGGGCCAAAGCGGCGGAATTCCCTTCACCGTCACAGGCACTACTTCGAATCCTGTCTTCTTGCCCGATGTAAAGGGCATGGCGGGCAGTATGGCCAAGGGCGTTTTAGGTACGGCTGGAAACAGCGGGCAAGCCGCCTCAGGAGCCCTGAAGGGCATCTTGGGCGGCAAGAAATAGCATCTTGGGCGGTACGTCCGCAACCGCTCCGCAATTCACACGAAGATGAGATGATGCGTTTTGGTCCTCGTCACTCACCCTCACCCGGAGTGAAGCCGCCGGAGGTTCCCCAGGTTGCGCGTGCCGTCGTGGGATACACGCCGCGCTCGATTGGCAGGGGTGCCTTGGTTCGATTGCTTGTCTTCTCGCGCTACAACATTTGGCGAAGGACGTAATGGAGGATCCCGCCGTGTTGGTAGTAGGAGACTTCAAACGGAGTGTCGACGCGCGCGATGGCCGTGAAGTGTTTCACGTGACTGCCCGCGCGGGCGGTAACACGAATATGCTTGCGGGGTTCGAAGGTTTTCGAAAGGCCCTCAAAGTCGAAAATCTCAAGCCCGGTGAGACCCAGCGAATGGAAATTTTCGCCGGGCATGAATTCCAGCGGCAGCACGCCCACGCCGACGAGATTGCTGCGGTGAATGCGCTCGAAACTCTCCGCTAGGACGACGCGGACGCCGAGCAGGATGGTTCCCTTCGCAGCCCAGTCGCGTGACGAGCCGGAGCCATATTCTTTGCCGGCGATCACCAGCAGCGGCACCCGTTCGTCCTGGTATTTCATGGCCGCATCGTAGAGGGACATTCGCTCGCCGCCCGGCTGATGCGTCGTCCAGCCGCCTTCGGTTCCGGGGGCAAGTTGATTGCGCAACCGAATGTTGGCAAACGTGCCGCGCATCATCACCTCGTGATTGCCGCGGCGCGCGCCATAGGAATTGAAGTCTTTCGGCTGGACGCCGTGGGCGATCAAGTATTTTCCGGCGGGGCTGTCAGGCTGAATGGAGCCAGCGGGTGAAATGTGATCGGTGGTGATGCTGTCGCCCAACACGGCAAGGACGCGCAGGCCGCGCAGATCAGAAATCTCCTCGGGCTTCCGTTTCATTCGCTCGAAGTAAGGCGGATTCTTGATGTAGGTGGATTTTTCGTCCCAGGCGTAGAGATCGCCCGCGGGAATCGGCAGCGCCTTCCAGCGCTCGTCGCCCGCAAATACGTCGGCGTATTCTCTTGAAAACATATCCTTAGAGACAGCGGTGCGAATGGCGGATTCAACTTCCGCCGGCGTGGGCCAGATTTCGCGGAGGTAAACAGGCTGCCCCGACTTATCCCTGCCCAGCGGCTCATGGACGATGTCGAAGTCCATACGGCCTACCAGGGCGTAGGCGACCACCAGCGGCGGAGAGGCCAAGTAGTTCGCGCGGCAAAGCGGATTGATGCGGCCTTCGAAATTTCGGTTTCCGCTGAGCACGGAGACGGCGACCAGATTGTTGTCCTTGATGGCCTTGCCGATCGGTTCGAAAAGCGGGCCGCTATTGCCGATGCAGGTGGTGCAGCCGTAGCCCACCAGATGGAAACGCAGCTGGTTCAGATACGGCCAAAGACCAGCCCGCTCGATGTAGTCGGTAACCACCTTGGAGCCGGGCGCAAAGCTCGTTTTGACCCAGGGCTTGGTAGCCAGACCACGCTCGACGGCTTTCTTCGCAAGCAAACCTGCGCCAAGCATCAGGGATGGATTGGAAGTGTTGGTGCAGCTGGTGATGGCGGCGATGACGATAGACCCATCGGCCAAATCAAACCTGTCGCCATTGGTTTCGACCGTCGTATGCCGAACCGGCCCAGCGAGCGATTTCTCAAAGGCGGTCTTCGCCTGCGTAAGCGGGACGCTATCCTGCGGCCGCTTCGGCCCGGCCATGGTGGGGACAACCTTGGCCAGATCGAGTTCCAGGCGGTCGGAAAAAACCGGATCGGGCGTCTGGTCCGTACGGAACAGACCCTGTTCCTTGGTGTAGGCCTCGACGAGCCTGACCTGATCTTCCGTGCGAGCGGTGAATCGCAGATAGGCGAGTGTTTCTGAATCCACAGGGAAGAAGCCCATCGTTGCGCCGTATTCGGGCGCCATGTTGGCGATGGTGGCGCGATCGGGCAGGGTCAGGGTGGAAAGTCCGGTGCCGTAGAATTCGACGAACTTGCCGACGACACCTTTCTTGCGCAGCATTTCGGTCACGGTGAGAACCAGATCGGTGGCGGTGGCACCTTCGGGCAGACGGCCGTGCAGTTTGAAACCGACGACATCGGGAATCAGCATCGACAGCGGCTGGCCGAGCATGGCGGCCTCCGCTTCGATCCCACCGACGCCCCAGCCGAAGACGCCGAGGCCGTTGACCATCGTGGTGTGCGAATCGGTGCCGACAAGCGAGTCGGGGAACGCAACCCAAGTGCCATTTTGTTGTTGGCGAAAGACCACGCGCGCCAGATATTCGAGGTTGACCTGGTGGCAAATGCCTGTATCCGGCGGAACGACCCGGAAATTTCTGAGGCTCTTCTGTCCCCAGCGGAGGAAGGCGTAGCGCTCGATATTGCGCTTCATCTCCATATCGGCGTTGAAGGCGAATGAGTCGGGCGAGCCGAATTTATCAACCTGCACAGAATGATCGATGACCAGTTCGGCCGGGAGCAGGGGATTGATTCGCTTGGGATCGCCTGCGAGGTGCTTGATTGCGTCGCGCATGGCGGCAAGATCGACCACCGCGGGAACGCCGGTGAAATCCTGAAGCAATACGCGTGCGGGCATGAAGGAGACTTCTTTTTCACAGGCGGTTTTGGCGGGGTCCCAATTTGCCAGAGTGCGAATGTCCTCCGCATGCACGAAGCGGTCGTCTTCCTGGCGCAGGAGATTCTCGAGCAGGACTTTCAGTGAGAAGGGCAGATGTGAGAGGTTGTTCGCGCCGGCGCGGGCGAGCGCGTCGAGGCGATGGATTTCGAATGACTCGCTGCCCACCCGAAGAGTACTGCGCGTGGAGAATGAATTCTTTGAGGTCGCGCTCATCGGCTGGCCGCGTCTCCCTGAATGGGATCGAATCGTTCGCGATCCATTTTACCGCGGAGAGAGGAGGACGAGCTCTCCGGTTTTGGGAGTTCGATGCAGTCGATCGAAGTCGTCAAAAATTTGGGACTCGAAATGCCGAAGGCTGGCCTAAAACATCCGCACAGAGGAGACGGTGGAACACACCGCAGGCTCAAGCGCGCAAGCACGTCTGGTCGCCCGGGCCAACCTGCCGAGCCGCGACCGATCTCGACTCTTGGCGACATTTTCACCATATCCATGTTAGGCGGGGTGAACTCGTTGTCAAGCGCGGGAGTCCGGATCGAGCATGGCGCAGGAGGCTCCTGTCCGGGCGTGAAGCGCTTGCCAACCGGCTTCCGCCGGGAGCGGCGCCCCCGGCACGTTCGCGCACAGCGAGCAGGGTTCCGGCTTTCTACTTTTCGACCACGCCGCAGGCGATGCGGTCACCCGAGTTTCCGGAGGGATCAGACATCAAATCGTCCGCTTTCGCGTGGATCACGATGGAGGTGCCGCCCTCGTGGAAGAGCGAGTTTTCGCCTTCGCCCAGCGTCACACCTTTGGCAACAAAGGTCACCTTGGCCTTGCCGTCGTTGTCCACCACGAGATTCGGCAGATCCCCGAGATGGGGGTGGGGATTGAGCGGGTTGTTGATGCCGTGATGCGCCATGGTGGGATTGAAGTGGCCGCCGGCGGAGGTGAACGCCGGTCCTTCGCATTTGCCCACCGTGTGAATGTGAATGCCGTGTTGGCCGGGAGGAAGCTGGGACACATTTACAGCGATGCTGACGCCGTCTGCGGTGGGTGTGATTCTGGCCGTGCCGATCTTCATGCCTTGTGCGTTGATGATGTTCGCGTGAGCCGATTTCGGTGCTGTGTCGCCGACCGCGACAACAGCCGAGAACGAAACAAGCGCGGGAATTGCGAGCAGAGTTCGAAGGCGCATGGCGTGTCCCCCCTCCAGGACCACGGAATGATTTCAGCGGAGCAGGATTCTATCACAATGAGATGAGGGTTGACGTGGTTTGGAGAAGCGAGTCTTGAGGACTTGCGGCCCTAACCGGGAAATCGCGAAAGCGGATGCCATGGCTCGATGGCTTCCCGAAAACAGTGCGGAATGCGGGTTTAGTGTTTTGGTGCCACATAGCCCTCGGGAAGTCTTGCGCCTTCGCCGAAGAAGAATTGCTCCATCTGCTCTTCCATGATTTTCTGGGCGTTGGGATCGAGAGGGTTGAGGCGATACTCGTTCAACAGCATCTTGGAATGGTCGACCCACATCGACCAGGCTTCCTTCGAAACGTTTTCGTAAATGCGCTTGCCGAGTTCGCCTTTCCATGGGACGCGCTCGAGACCTGGCATTTCGCGGCCAAACTTTACGCATTGGACCATGCGGACCGGCTGCGCACCCTGTTTGTCGTCGCCCATACTCCGTACTCCTCCGTCAACCGCTGACAACATCTTACGGATGTGATCGTGTGGCTGCAACTGCGCGGTCCGGTCAGTTCAAGGCCTCGAGATTGGCAGAGAAGACATCCCGCAGAGACCGAGCGGGACGCCCGGTGAGAAGGTCCACGTGACGGGAGCAGATCGAGAAATATCCCTCCCGGATTGCCCGCTCGTAGGAAATCATCTCTTCGCTTCCCCAGATGCCGGTGCCGTCATCGTTTTTCAGCCCTTCGTCATAGGTTCGCGGCACCCCGGCGGCATCCCACATGGCGAGCTTCTCATCGTCGGTTACTTCGACATATTCAATTGGGCGGCCGCCCAACTCCGCGGCGATCGCGGCGGCCTGGCGGAAGGTGTAGAGTTCGGGGCCGGTGATCTCATAAACGGCGCCTTCGTGACCGGACGAGGCGAGGACCGCAGTGGCGGAGGCCACGCAATCTTTCTTGGAGACGAAAGCCATCGAACCATCCCGGGCGCTCATGATCCATTTGCCGGTGCGCAGGGCCATAGGAGCCATCACGGTCACAATGACTTCGGCGTACTGGCTGTCTCGCAGGAATGTGAAGGCCGGTCCGGCATGACGCAGAAGCTCTTCGGTGAAGTAGTGGTCTCGGACTGCCAGGGATGGGCTTTTCGGATGAATCCCAACGCTCGACGTGTAGACGATGTGCCGGAAGCCGGCGGACGTCGCAGCCTCAATCGCGGTGCGATGCTGGCGTTGACGGCGCGGCCCTACGGCCAGCGTGCTGATGAGCAGCATTTTTTCGCCACCTCGAAACGCTTGCGCCAGAGTTTCCGGCTGATCGAAGTCGCCGAAGCGGACTTGCGCGCCGCGCCTGGCGAATTCCGCGAGCGAGGCAGGGTTGCGCGTGACCAGAATCAGCTCCGGTGGCGAGATTTTCTCGAGTAGGAGGTCTGCGACACCCCGGCCAAAACTGCCGGAAGCTCCTGTGATGACAATGCTCATGGGTGGGTTTGGCTGCTCGAGCAACACATACTAGCACCGGTGTCGTTGGGCGAGTGGGCGCGCTGCCTTGACAAAAGCCAGGGGCACGCAAACAGTATTCCTTCTGGTACCGAGGAGAATGAACCTGCAACACGTACGGCTCGGCAACACGGGATTAAAGGTGTCGCGGCTTTGTCTGGGCACCATGACGTTTGGTTTTCAGTGCGACGAAGCAACCTCGTTCGCGATTCTCGATCGCGCGGCCAACGCTGGAATCACGTTTCTGGATTCCTCCGATGTATATCCGCTGGGGGGAGGGCTGGAGCGAGCGGGGCTCACCGAAGAAATCCTCGGGCGATGGATTCACGGCAAACGGCACGATTTCGTGATCGCCACGAAGTGTTTCGGGCAGACCGGGCCGCAGCCGTTTCATTCGGGAAACAATCGGCGGCACATCTTCGACGCGGTGGATCGGTCGCTCCGGCGGCTGGGCACCGATTACATCGATCTGTATCAGCTCCATGGATTCGACCCGAATGTGACGGCGGACGAAACCCTGGGCGCGCTCGACGACCTGGTCCACCTAGGAAAGGCGCGCTACATCGGATGCTCGAATTACGCTGCCTATCAGGTGGCGCGGGCGCTGGGTCGCAGCGACGTGCGCGGATGGGCGCGGTTGGTTTCCGTGCAGCCGCGGTACAACCTCCTGTACCGGGAGATCGAGCGCGAGCTTTTGCCGCTGTGCTCGGAAGAGGGAATCGGCGTGATTCCGTTCAATCCGATCGCGGGCGGTCTGCTGACAGGAAAATACAATCGCTCGAAGCCGGCACCGGAAGGCACGCGCTTCGCCTACACGGGGCGTGTTGGCGAACTCTACCGAAGCCGGTATTGGCACGAACAGGTCTTCAACGGAGTCGATCGGTTACAACAAATCGCATCGCGCGCGGGGATTCCGCTCCCCACCCTGGCGGTCGCCTGGGTGCTCGCAAATCCCGTGATTACCAGTCCGATTATCGGCGCGAGCAAGCCCGAGCAACTCGATGCGACACTGGCGGCGCTGGATGTGAAACTCGACCGGGATTTGCTGAACGAGTTGGACCAGGCGACCGCCCAGTTTCGCTAGACTCCTGCGGCTTTGCCAGCCGTCTTGCCGCTCCTGGAGACAGATTCTTCGATTCGCGACCGGGGAATCGCTTTAGTTTTTCGATTCGGCTTGGCTGCGGCGCCAGGCGTAATAGCCGTCGAGCACTTCGAGCTTGTCCACGTTGGGCACGGCGATGGGCTTGGATGGGTCGTTTAAATTCATCACTTGCTGATTGGTATCGGCGAAGGCAGGCCAGTTGGGAAGGCCCGCCCCGTTCGGATTTCCGCTTTTCGCGAAGTTCACCCAATAAGAGGAGATCTGGTCGGCGATTGCCTTGTCGGCCTGGCTCGGCGCCGTCCGTCCGAAATTTTCAAACACGTACTGCATTTCGCTGCCATGAGATGCGCCCCAATCCTTGAATTGCGGCGTATCGGGGTAGGGCGGCCGGTGGCTGAAATAGTAGACGAAAACTTTCCCTTTTCCGGTTCTTGATTGCAGACGCGCCCAGATCCAAGTGGGCCAGGCAAAAGCGGTATCACGGAACAGGTCGCGCGCGGAACGAAGGGCCTCCGGATCGGTGCCTCCCGGATAGGCGGCCAGAATCTTGTCCGCGTATTCACCGTAGCCGGCGTGAACCGACGCTCGATACGCATCGGCCTTTATCGCCGCAGCGAAGAGCGCGCCTTCATCGGCGTTGCTGCCGATCAGCACAGGCGTGTCGTCGTAACGGCCTTTTTCATAGAGATTGTATTGATCGCCCAACAGCACGTGGCCGTCGAAATCGGGCCAGGCGCCGCCTGAGCCCGGGGTCACGCCCTTCATGATGGCGTCGGTGGACATCCGTCGGGCATCGGCGATCGACGAGGCTCCGATTTTGGAGAGGAACGCCTCACCGTTTTTCTCGGCAGTCGCGAGCGAGAGCATATTTTCCCCGCCTTCGTTGTCGGCCCGGGCCGGAGCGAAATTTCCTCCGCTCTCGGAGACAGCGGCGGCGAACAGACCCTTCGTCAGCGGGGAGGCAGCGAGCATGCTCACGGAAATCCCGCCCGCAGATTCGCCGAAAATTGTGACGCGACGAGGATCTCCGCCGAAAGCGGCGATGTTGCGTTTCACCCACTCGAGCCCGGCGATCTGATCCATCAGTCCGTAATTGCCCGAATGGCCTCCCTGCTCAGCGGTGAGCTGCGGGTGCGCGAAAAAACCAAAGGGGCCAACGCGATAAGCGACGCTGACCACCACCACCCCTTTCTTGGCCAGATTTGTGCCGTCATAGAGGGATATCGACGTAGCGCCGATGGTGAAACCGCCGCCGTAAATCCAGACCATCACGGCCAGATGTTCCTTCGGCGACTTCGCCGGGGTCCAGACGTTGAGGTAGAGGCAATCCTCGCTGACCGGAAAGCCCTCGATCCCCAGGGCAGGCATGATGATCGGAATTTGCATACAGCCGGGCGCGAATTTGTCTGTGATTTTCACGTCGGTCCACGGGGCGGGAGGCTGCGGCGAACGCCACCGCAAATCTCCCAAGGGCGGCGCGGCGAATGGAATTCCCTTGTAAACCGTGAGGCCATTCTCCATCGTGCCTTGAACTAAGCCTGTCTGCGTGCGGACAGGGGTGGCGGGCGTCTGGGCAGAATCGATCGATGCCAATGCGAGCGCGGCCACAAGAACGGAAAAGCCTTTCCTCATCTTCCTATCCTTCCTCGGGGCCGTCGTCGGTGTGCGACCGGAGCACTCCGTCGGCGGACCAACGGCGCGAATTTCCGCGTCTAGAACACGGGCCGACGCCTCGGCGAGCAGCTGGCTCGCCGACTAAGGCAGGGGCGTTGTGCCTTCGCTCATTTCTTCCTGAATCCTCAAGAGGATCGCGGCCGGCTTGCCGTTTGTCAACACCAGATCGCCCTTTTTGGCCAGGCCGTGGGTAACTCGCGCGTGCTCGCTCGTCGCGCTCCGGCAGACCGCCTGTGTCCCCGGACGAAAATGAACGAGAGCCGGTGCCTGACTCGGTTCCCTCGAAACGCCGCGTGTTGCCTTCAGCCTGTATCCGCGCGTGCTTCCGGCGAGCCCGAATCCGGCATTCGCTCTCACCCTGGAAAACGCCCGGGCTCCCGCGCATGGGTTGCGGGTGGGAATCGTCTGGTGGCTCGTCGGCATGGCGCTGGTCGCCTCCTACCTGACTTGCAGCTGTCGAAGTTTTTCCGGAAAAGTGAAGCTGCCCTCGTCGGAAGAGAGCGACTGAGCGGAGTCGGTCAAAATAGCCAGAAGTGTTTTCGTCTGCGCGCAGCCGCAAGGTCCAGGTCGGACTCGGCGGGAAGCTCGGGAACCCACGGCAGCGGGCGGCCCTCAAATGCCGCCAGGGGGTTATCGACCAGCAGCGCGCGCGCAACGCCCTCCCCGCGCGTTTGGGCGACGTGGTCGAAAGTTTCTTTGAGGCGCAGCGGACGTGAAGTCAGATTGTGCGCGTCGCTCGCAAGAAAATGGACCGCTCCCGCGTCGAGCCAAACCTCGGCCATGGCGCGCGCCGCTTCACCGAATTTTCCTGCCAGGGATTGCGCCGTTACCTGCACGTAACATCCTTGCCGCAGCCATTTGTACAGCCGTTCAGGCCGCGAGCGAATCAGAGGGTTGCGTTCGGGATGGGTGACGATCGGGTGTAGCCCGGCGAGTTGAAGCTCGTGCAGGGCCTGATCCAGCGTGGGAGGGATGGAGTAGTCGGCAAACTCGACCAGCAGATAGTTCTTCTGATTCAAGGCAAAGCGTTGGCGATCGCGCCGAATCTCGAGCAGGTTTTCGAAGCTGAGGTGGAAATCGCAGCCGGTGGCGAACATCAAGCGGCCTTCGAAGCGGGCCTGCAGCTCATTGCGGCGCTCGCATACCAGTTCAGGGATGAAAGCGTAACCCGAGTTGGCATGCGGCGTTGCTATGATGTGGGTTATACCGTCCGCGATGGCCATTTCGGCCATGGCGCAGGAAGTTTCAAGCGAGGCAGGCCCGTCATCGAGCGCGGGCAAAATGTGGCAGTGAATGTCGACCATCGCGACTTAGAACAGCTTAGGCTCGTTGGCTCGATAACGCAACGCGACCAAAAGGCGAATGTGACTCCCGGGTGGTGCGTTCCAAATTTCCACAGTGAATTCACAGGGAGCTCGAAGAAAAGGCGAAGCTCATTTGGTCGGACGGACGCACAGGCCTAATCGCTGTTATCTTGAGAGCCCTCTGGCCGCTGGGAGCGGGCCCAGGCGAGCCCGAACGGCATGTTATCCTTCCGTTTCTCGACAGCGGTGCGGATTGGCGCGAAGCCGGGCGGTATCCATCCCGGCCCGACTTAAGGGGGACAAAGCGCGATGGCTAGGGAACGTACGCCTGAATTCTTCGCGGGTAAGGACCTAAAGATCGGAATCATCGGCTGCGGCTATGTTGGTTTGCCGCTCGCGCTGCGGTTCGCCGAGGTGGGCGAGCGGGTGACCGGGTTTGATCTGGATGAAGCCAAGGTCGAGAAGCTGAACGCCGGCAGATCCTATATCCAGCACATTCCATCGGAAAAAATCTATGAGCATGTGAAGGCCAAGCGGTTCTGCGCGACGACCGATTTCGCCAAAATCGGCGAGTTGGATGCGGTGCTGATCTGCGTGCCGACGCCGCTCGACCTGAGACGCGAGCCGGATTTGAGCTACGTGCGGCAGACGGCCGAGGCGATCGCGCCCCATTTGCGGAAGGGCCAGCTAATCGTGCTGGAAAGCACCACCTATCCGGGGACGACCGATGAACTGGTACTACCGATTCTGGAGCAGAGCGGGTTGCGGTGTCCGCTGGGCAGCGGCAAAGAGGTGAAGACCGACTTTTATCTCGCTTTTTCGCCCGAACGTGAGGATCCCGGCAACAAACAATACGGGCTGGCGCAGATCCCCAAAGTCGTGGGC
>JASHRC010000212.1 GCA_030037525.1 Candidatus Acidiferrales bacterium
CCCTCGCGCAGGTAGAGCTGTTCCGCTTCCTCGCGATTGAACGGCCGCGCCCCACGCCGACCGAATACCGCCAGCTGATTTCCGCTTTCATCGACGGCGCGGTCGCGATCAATGCCCTTGGAAATCGCCAGCGCTGGTCCGGCGGTGCGATACGTCGCAATCAGCTTCGGAGTGGGCCGCGGGCTGAAGCCGTACGCATACGGGGAATCTTCCGGCGACAGGATCTCGAGCACACGCATTCCGTTGGCGCCATCGGCAAGGAATGCAAAGGCGCTGCCGTCGACCATCCCGATCTTCACGTCGCGCACATCGTTCATCTTGCCTTGAGCGGAAAATATCTGATCCAGCTGGGGTTGCTCGGGCCGCTCCACGTCCACAATCGCCAGGCCTTGCCTGCCGTCCGCGACGTATGCGTAGGTGCGCGCAATATAGACGTTGCGCGGATCGGCGAGCGGCACAAAGGCTCTCGGCACCAGGCGCGGATGGTCCAGGGCCGTAACATCCAATACTTTCAGCCCATCGCGATCGGCCACAAACGCATAGCGAAATTGGACGGCGATGCCCTGTGGATCCCGAAGGTCCGGCGCGCCGATCACGGCGGCCACGCGCGGTGAGAGCGGACTCGCCAAATCAACCACCACCAGACCGCGATCGCACAGCATGTAGGCATAGGTGCCCACAATGGTGATGCGGCGCGCACCGTCTAAAACCCCATTGGGATTGAATGCCAGCGCCCGCTTCAGAAAATTATTTCGCGGATCGCCGTCGAGCAGGGTGCTGACGCCGGGAGTCCTGCTTTTCAGATTCGGATCGCCGATGACCACCAGCCCTTCGTATTTGTCGGCAACGTAGAGGAAAGCGTAGAGCGGGTGAATCGGCTGCTCTTCGTTTTCCGGACGGCGTGTGCGGACCGGATCGAGTGCCTGAGTCGAAGGGCTAGCGACGGCCATCGCATATTTCGTTTTTACGTAGAGGCGCTGGCCGACGGGCGAAACCGGGGCGGTGACCATGCGTTCGGAAAACCCTTTGTTGTCGATGTTGGCGACGTCATAGGCGCGAAAGCCGCCGCTGCCGGTCGCGGCATAGAGATATTCGCCGCGCAGCTGCACATCCAGTACGTCGCCTGCGTGATGGTGGCCTTCCTGCAATTGGCCTCCGCGCGCGATGTGCTTGCGATAGTCGTCCGGATAGGCGAGGCGTTGCAAATCGCTGCCGATTACGGCAGGAGGCTCGTCGTGTTCCGCGATGGCCACGGCATCGAAGCCTTTGGGTCCATCCGCAACGTAGATGTAGCGGCCCATGAAGTTCAGGAGATTGGTGCCTTGGAGCAGGACTTGGGCCATCCAGGCGTTGTTGTCGCGCTGGTCAGAGACATGGCAATCGTCGCACTGCTTGGTCTCCTTGGCGCGCACCGTATGCGGCACGAACGTGCTGAAAGCGGTGCCGCTGAAGCCTTCGGCGGAAACCGTTTGCTGCATATAGTAGAGCCATTCGCGATTGGCGTTTTGCGAGCTGACTACCACGGCGCAGGAAGACCGCGCCGGAGCAACGCGATGGCCTGTCACCGTCCCGTCGATCGCGAGCATGAAGCCGTCGTCGCGCAGCACCTGAAAATTGTAGGAGGTCCAATTGCGCGTGAGCAGGCCTTCATTGTGTAACATGGGCTTGCGTTGGTTGCCCTGCATGGCCAGGTGACAGCCAAAACAGTTGGGCGCCCAGGATGTGTGGCAGGCATAGCAGGTCATGCGGCTGTTGGCGTGTGCGAGCTGGCGGCCGTCGGCAGGAACATCGCCCCAATCGGTGCCGTTCTTGCGCACGGTCTTGGCCCAGCGCGATTTTTCGCTGTAATGAGGATTCCCCGGCGTAATCGTGTCGAGTGTTTGAACGACTTCCCATTCCTGGTCCGGTTCGACCATGGAGCGTTGGTAGAGTTTGCCGTCACGCCATTCAAATCGGCGGGCGTTCCAGGGCGTGCGCAGCGCGTCGAGGTGGGTCCCGCCATCGGGCGCCGCAACACCGGAAGTGACCAGGGTCGCGTGCTTTTCAATTGTGCCATGGCAATCGATGCAGTCGAGTTCGATCGCGGCACGAGGCTCGGCATAGAGCTTGCCGTTGCCGTGAACGTCCTGCTCGAAGTGGCAATCAACGCATTGCATTCCCTTTTCCAGATGGATGTCTTCCAGATGAACCGCTTTCCTGAATGTATCCGGGTCGTCCGGGGAAACCAGATGACCGTCGGCGTCCAGCAGATGGCCTTGCCGATCGCGCTTGTAGACGGCGCGGAAAATCCAGCCGTGGCTGTGGAAGTCGGCAAATTGGGTTTGCTTGAGCTGGGAGTTGAATTTCTCGTCGCCTACTTCGGCCAAAAATTTCGGGTCAGCCCACAGCCCCCGCGGCGCAGCCCCTTCCGGATTCCGCAACGAGACTTGGTAGCGTTCCTCCGCCGTCGGATTGTGTTGGTGGGCCGGGTACATCCGCTCGCCGTCCAGTTCGTTGTCCCACCAGGTGTAGCCGAAATAGGTGGTCTCCATGTTGGTTCCGGGATGAACGTGGCAGACCATGCATTGGCTTGAGGGAATCGAGCGCGTGAACAGGTGCCGGATGGGATGGCCGGATTCGTTCTTGGCGATGGCCGTGTCGCCTGAGAAGCTTTCACCGGAATGTCCGAAGGACGCGTATGGGCCGGAATGCTCGGGAGAGCGATCGTTCGCGTAGATCACGTGGCAAGCCGTGCAGCCGCTCCCGCGATAGTCACCCGGGTGATCATTGGTGCCCGGCAGCGACAGCAGCGGATCGAGCAATCGTGTCTTTTGCAAACCGAGGAAAACAGGATCGGTGCGCAGCAGCGTCCCGAAGCCGCGCTCGCCGAGCTTGTCATCGGGTCGGCCGGGCTCTTCGTTGGTTTTGGGGTTGCCGATTTCAGCCTTCTTTTCGCCTCCGCGTTCAAACACGCGCAGGACATTCCCCGGTTGCGAGATTTCCCAGCGCTCTAGCGGCGTCAGCTCGGCCACCACGCCTTTCGTGCGCGTTTCCTCGGGCCCCGGAGGCGGAATGGTTTCGAGGTCCTGCGGAAGGCCGTCGGCCGAATAACTTTCGCCAAAGCGCGCGTTCTTGAGAGGAAAAGCCCCGTTGTTGTAAAGCGCCGCCCCGTAGAGCATGCCACCATGCGTCATCATGCTGGTGCTCACGTTGCGCACTTCGGTTTGGTGGCAACCGGATGGGCCGCAGGTCTCGGCGGCAACCCGAAGATCGCCTGGATTGGCGAAGCGCACGTACTGGTAACTCTCCCGCAGCCAGCGGGTGTAGGCCCGCTCGACCGAGCCCGCCCCGCGGGCGAATTCCGGATCGCGGGGGTGAATATGTGCCTTGCTTTCGATCTGCTCGTATTCCGCCGAGCCTTTTGGCGAGCCCGGCGCCCTGCGGGCACTCGGGTCGCCTCCGTGGCAATCGCTGCAACCGAGGCGGACGGTACCTGTGGGATGCATGGTCGGTTCATCGATTCCATCATGGCAGTCGAGGCAGCCCGCGCTCTTCCGGCCGGCCTCGGCCTGAGACTGGGCGAGCAGCGTGGGATTGGAGGACTGGCCTGGCAAGGGGTGTTCGCTGGAGAACAGCGCGAGGAGAGACCCGAGGAGGGCCCCGGCGGCCAGCGGCCGCCTCGTGCCGAGCGAGCTTTTGCCGCGAGTTTCCACAAGCGCTCCGCGAAAGCCTGCTTCAGAATTGAAACCGCACGTTCGAGAAAAGAGAAAACAGCATCTTGCCCGTATAGATGTTGCGCAGTCCGGCTCCCGGCACGAGCGTCGCAGCTCCCGCCGTGATGGAAATGTTTTCAGTGAGCGGCGGCCGGTACTTCACTCCCACGCTGGAATCGACGCCGATGGTGTGGCGAATCGGCGCTTGAAACAGCACCAGCTCGAGCGGCTGCGTATCCAGGAATTTCATGTAGTTGACATTGACGAAGCCGCGCAGCTTGGGAGTGATATCGAAATCCATTCCCGCGTTGGTGAGCAAGATTCCCGGATTGACGAAATTGGCCTGCCCCTCGTCCTTGCTGGATCGCAAGCTCGGCAGCAGGCTGTTGGGTGCGGTCAAGAGAATGTCCGAGCCAGTCAGCCGGATGCCCTCGCGGTTCCACAGGCTGAATATCCCGCCCGCAAACTCCGGGAAGTCCTCGATGGCGTCGAAGCCACGCGCTTCGCTCCCGCGCGGATGCGCGTCTCCAGACGCATAGAAAATCGATGCCTTGAAACGGGCCCAATCTTTATCGAGGGAAAGCTCGGTTGCGGCCATTTGGGCGTTGATGCGCACGGGTCGCCCGGCGATGGCGTTGAAACTATCGCGACCCAAGGCCTGATAAAAGGAGTTAATCAGATTCAGCCAGCCGATGTGGCCGTCGCCGTTGAACCCGATGTAGGCCGCGTGCACGCTGTGCGTTTGAATTTGTCCGTTGGACACGACCGAACCGACCGGCGCCGGCCGCACCAGAAAGCCGTTGTCGTCATAATGGATCGACGGCGCATCATCGTTATAGTCGACGTTGAGCTGGGCCGTGTATCCCTGAAAAAGAAAATCCTGCCGGTAGACGTTGGCCACGAACACCTGCTGGTTCCTCAGCGCGAACGAATTCAAACCGCTGTTCGTGTTTTTCTCCAAGAAATTGAAGTAAGCCAGGTTGTATTGCCAGAGGTTCGCGCCGAGGTCGCCGAAAAACCGCACGCCCGGCTGTTCGTCCACGAACAGGAATCCGCGAAAATCCGCATTGAACTGCTGAATGCCTGCGCGCACGGAGACGAAGTCGAAGTTCGGGCCAAGATCATGCAGCTTGACTTCGCCGAACGCTTCCTGCACTCCCAGATGGGAATCCAGGCGGGTCGTGCCGGCGCGCACACTGACGTTCACGATTCCGGTTTCCTGGGTGTCGAGGTAGTTCAAGCTGACCGCCGGGGTCACCCGAATGCGCCAGTCGACGGGCCGAAACGAGGTATCCCCGTGAAAAAAGTCGAAGGAGAAAAGAAAAACCTGATCGAGGAAGAACTGTCCCCCGCGGCCGAAAAAGCCCGGCTCGCCCGGACGCGCGGTGCTGATATTGCTGGGCTCGGGCAGGCGCCGCCCGTCCAGAAATGTGTCGCTCGTGCCCGTGAAATCGAAAAAGGTTTGCTGACCGAGAATGGGCGTATCGCCCTTTAGCTTGTTGCGGTCGAATGGATCCCACCAGTGGCCTTTCACGTAGGGATGCTCGCCACCGTTGCCGTAGCGGTTCCAGTCCGGCATGGCTACCAGCCAGCGGTCCGGTTCCGCCTGAAAGACTTCGCCTGCCGGAGGCAGCGGCTGAGACACAGGCGGCTGCCCGGCCGGCTGCTCCATGCGCTGCTCGGCGCCGTTATACACAGGTTGGGTTCCGGCCGGGGGCGTAGAGGGATTCGCTTGCGGAACCTGCGGCAGCCCGGAAGCCGGCTGCGCGGCGAGGGGAAGCGGCGACAGCTGAATGTCCCGCACGAGCGTGTCCCCTGCCGTGATCGTCACACCTGTTTGCGAAAGATTCTCGTAGCCTTGGGCGGTTACGGTAAGGTCGTAGGTCGCCGGTGGCAAGTCCGTCAGCCGGAAGACACCTTCCCCTGAGGTCGTGACCTTGCGGATTTCCCCTGTCGCACTGGTCCGCAGCGCTACGGTCGCGCCGCCGATCGGCTTTCGATTCGCATCACGAACCACCCCTTCGATGGCCCCGGTTCGTCGGGGGGCTTGTCCGGGAATTTGTTCCTGCTGGGTGCCTGCCACGACCGGACCGGTCGTGGCGATGGAAAGCGGCTGAGCGGGCCAAGGCCATGCGAGCGAGAGGGCAATAAATACGATCGGCAGAATCGATGTCTTCAGCATCTTCTGGGCGGTGCCAGACCACTCGGCCAAGCTTTTTTATGGGGTTCGCCTGACTTAACTAACACGGTTCTTTTTAAGTGGGCAAGGCTAATCATGATGAGCGGAGCTGACCCGACAACGCCGGGCGCTGCGCGCGGCCCGCAATTGGCCAGCAGCACAACGTTCGGGGGCATTGAGAAGACTTTCGCACTGTGATACCAATGAGCGACTGGATGCGCCCATTCGGCCACCCCAATCGAACGATTGCTCGGGTGCAATCGCCCGCGATCGCTGTTTTGCTCTGCGTTGCGCTCGTTGGTTGCGCGGGTTCGGGGGGTGGCGCTGCTGCTTCACCGCCGCCGTCTACTCCTCCTCCACCAGTCGAGGTGCTCACACAAGCCGACGTCACCGCCGTGGTCCAGGCGGCTGCGGTCGCCGCGCAATCGGACACAATGGTGATCGCCGTAGTAGACCGCATGGGCAACATTCTGGCCGTTTATACCGAGCCTTCAGCGCCCACCACAGCTCTCGGGAATTTCGGCACCATGGTGCCGACCGGCGATTTGGCCGTTGCGCTCGCGCGCACCGGCGCTTTTTTCAGCAACGACCAGGCTCCGCTCTCTTCCCGCACGGTGCGCTATATCAGCGGCGTGCATTTTCCACCGGGCATAGCGAATGCGGCGAACGGCGCGCTCTACGGCATCGAGAATACCAATCGCGGCTGCCCTCTGGCGGCGGGGCTCGCAGCGACCGTGCCGCCGGCTACAACGATTGCCGGAACCAGTCCCGGCCTGGGCATCATCACCGGGAAAGCCGACGTGATGGATAGCGACTCGAACGCGGTCGATCCGGGGGGTCTGCCGATTTTCAAAAACGGCGTGGTCGTCGGCGGGGTGGGAGTGGCGGGTGTTCCCTATGACGTGGCCGAATACACGGCGTTTATGGCCATGAACGTCGGCACCGACGGCATCGTGCTGCCGACCTTGCCTGCGCCGGGCGAAGTGGTGATCGACGGGTTTGCCTTGCCGTTTGTCGATCAGACGACCGCGCCCGCAGGAGTCACCGCGGGCACCTACGATTCGGCGCTCTACACCGTTGCTCCGGTCGCGAGCCCGGGTCCCGATCCGACCGGAGATTTGATCCCCCCCACAAACGGTCCAATCGGCGGGCTGACTGCCGCGCAGGTGACCGAGATTGTGGACAACGCGGTCGCTACGGCCAATGTGACGCGGGCACTGATCCGCTTGCCTCCAGGCGTGAAGGCGAAGATGACGATCGCCGTAAGCGACTTGGATGGCACGCTGATCGCGCTGCACAGAATGGACGACGGAACGGTCTTCAGCATCGATGTGGCCGCCACCAAGGCGCGCAACGTGGTCTACTTCAGCGGACCGACGCGCCAAGCTGCCGATCTGAACGACGTTCCGCTTGGTACGGCCGTGACGAATCGCACGATCGGGTTCGGAGCGCAGCCGTTTTTCCCGCCGGGAATCAACGGCACTTCTCCAGGCCCGTTTTTTAACATCTATCCCCAGGATGTGGCGAATCCTTGCACGCAGGGTTTTCAAGTTCCCGGGCCTTCCTGGCCGAAAGCGAATCAGAGCGGCATCGTTTTTTTCCCTGGCTCCGTGCCGCTCTACATCAACGGGCAGCTGGTCGGAGGACTCGGTGTCAGTGGAGACGGCGTCGATCAGGATGACTACGTGACGGCCGGCGGTGCCGCTGGATTCGAGGCCCCCGCAGCGATACGCGCTGACCAGATCGTGATTGACGGCGTGCGCCTGCCGTATCTTCATTTTCCGCGAAATCCCACGCAGTGAGCTAACGCCGAACGAAACGAAATTGACTCAGCCAGCGGCATCGTAGGGCAGCGCACAAAACAGGCAGTTTGGATCGCAATACCGTGAAAACGGTATTCCTGTGGCTTGAACGCAGCGTTAAGCTGCCGTTCCCAAGTCGGACATCCCAAATTCATGCCGGTTGACTGGGCCGACCGTCAAAATGAGGCCCAAAAGGGCCAAAAGATTCGCCTGACGCCGAGCGGGGAAGTAAAGCCGACAACAGCCCAAGTAGGATTTCAAAATGCCAAGTTGGGTGTTGGTTTGTCCCGAATGCAAGCAGGACTTTGCGCATACGGAGATCCCTACAGATCCAAAACGACGCCCCTTCGATCGCTTTCTCGGCACCGAAGCCAAGCCTGAGTTCCCGCCGGGCGGCCTGCGGATAGAATGCGCCAACTGCAGGAAGACCTCGCTCTTTCACCGCTATCAGCTCATTTATAGGCGATAATCTGACTCACTCGGCGGCGCGAATCGGCGTGCCGTTTCAATCGCGGACTGGGCTTCTGCCCTATTCGTTCTCCGAATAGTGGAAGACACCTTCCAGGGGTTCGCCGAACACAGCAGCGATGCGGAAGGCGGCTTCTAGTGACGGCGAATATTTCCCCAATTCGATTGCGTTCACGGTTTGGCGGGTGAGGTCGATCCGTTCCGCGAGCTCCTGTTGCGTCATCTCGCCATGTTCGAAGCGCAATCGTCTGATCTCGTTGCGGATCTTGCCCATGATCAGGCACCGCGCCGGTGTTGAACGATCTGGGAACCTGACCGCAAGATCTCGGCTGCCACAAGCATGAATAGCAAAGCGTTCGTATGAAAGTTGATTGGCGAATGGAACGCGCCGAAGAAACACGCGCAGGCAACACCCCCGGCAAGAGCACCATAGGCAAACCGCGTGGCTCGGAGATCGATCAGCCTTTCGCGCTCGTCGCGCGGTGCCTTTGCTTCGTTTGGCGCCAAGACAGCGACCACGATACTCAACACCGTTTGCACAACCACGAGCGCAATGATCGTTTCCAGCAGCCCGCCAAACTGAAAGCCGGCGGCTCCTCGCCCGGAGCGGAAGACGGACCGGAAATAAACAGCATAGATAACCGACGTCGACAGCAGCGATATCCACGCGCTCTTTTCACGGAAAGACATGAGGAAGTTCCCTGGGCCTATGTCTAGATTACTTTACTTACTGTAAATAATATTTGACTCAATGTCAACAATAACTTACATTAACTCGGGCAGCATTCTCTCCTCCCCTGCCGTGTACGGCTCTGTGTGTACAGGAGTTATGGATTTCCTTGTTTGGGGCGCGACATCGGAGGCCCTATGAGAATCAAATTACCGGGCGTTCTTAGCTGGCGAACCTTCACGCAGGTGTAGTAAGGACCGGAAGCGCCTCGCACATCAAGTGCGCTCTGGTAGGGGAGAGGCCGAGCCTCCAGATCAGTTTGCCCCTCGCAGCTCCCGAACTGCTGGCGGCGCTATTTGACTTGGAGCTCCAAGGCGTGTTACGCCAGTTACCGGGAAAGCAATTCCTGACAGTCCTGTTGTAATTAAAGCCCGGACAGCAGGTTAGGATGGTAATCCCAGCCGGCTGGGAAGGCGTTGTCTAAAACCACGGCGAAAGTCGTTTCACGGGGAACGCATAGAAGAAATGGCAAGGTCACTTGTAATTGTCGAGTCTCCGGCCAAAGCCAAGACCATCAATAGGTACTTGGGCCGGAACTATACAGTGAAGGCTTCCTATGGGCACGTGATGGATTTGCCCAAGAAGGAGATCGGGATACTTTTGCCTTCCGAGCCGAACGGACGGAAAAGGCGCAAGCGAAAGACGAAGGGAGAAAAGAAGGCTCCCAAGCCAGTGGTGGTCACGCCTGAAAACATCTTCGAACCCACCTACGTAGTGATCCCTGGGAAAGCCAAAGTCATCGGCGACCTGCAGAAGGCCGCTCGAAAGGCCGAAGCGGTGTATCTGGCAGGCGACCCGGACCGAGAGGGCGAGGCGATCTGCGCGCACCTCCAGGAGATTCTCAGCAATCCGAGAAGGTACATGAAGGTGGTAGCCGCTGCTGCGGCAGAGCACGCCAACGGAAACGGGAAGAACGGGGAAGCAGAGAGAGCCGAAGGCAGCGCGCCAAAGGTAGCCGGCAAACCCCCGAAGATCTACCGTGTGACGTTCAACGAGATCACCCAGAAGGCCGTCAAGGCAGCCTTTGACAATCCCACCCAGGTGGACGAGAACCTGGTGGATGCTCAGCAAGCGCGGCGAGTGCTCGACCGGTTGGTCGGCTACAAGATTTCTCCGCTCCTGTGGGAGAAAGTGCGGCGAGGCCTCTCGGCTGGCCGCGTGCAGACGGTCGCGCTGAGGCTGATTGTCGAGCGCGAGCGCGAAATCCGCGCATTCCTGCCGAAGGAATACTGGACGATTCATGCCCTGCTGGGTGCCAACGAGCCTCCTTCCTTTGAAGCCAAGCTCATCAAGTACAACGGCGCCGATCTCGAAGTTCCGAACGAAGCGGAGGCGCAGCGCATCCTGGCGATCCTGGAACACTCGAACTGGCAGGTGGCCAGTGTCGCGCAGAAGGAAAAGCGCCGGTTTGCGCCGCCGCCGTTCACGACCTCGAAGCTGCAACAGGCCGGCTACAACCGGCTGCGCTACACGGCCAAGCGGACCATGATGCTGGCGCAGCGTCTCTACGAGGGAGTCGAACTGGGCGAGGAAGGTTCGGTGGCGCTCATCACCTATATGCGCACCGATTCGGTGCGCGTTTCAAATGAAGCCATTGCGCAGGTGCGCGAGCACATTGGCTCCAGTTACGGGCAGAGCTATTTGCCGGAAAAGCCGAACTTCTTCAAGTCAAAGAAGGATGCACAGGAAGCACACGAGGCGATTCGTCCAACCGACGTCAGCCGCACGCCGGAGAGCGTGCGGAAGTATCTGGCGGACGATATGTTCAAGCTCTACCAGATGATCTGGCAGCGGTTTGTGGCCTCCCAAATGGCGCCTGCGGTATTCGATCAGACGACCGTCGATGTGGACGCGAGCGGATATACCTTCCGCGCCACTGGATCGGTGATGAAGTTTGATGGCTATCTGGCCGCCTACCAGGTCGTAAAAGAGGAAGAGGAAAAGGAGGACGAGGGTGATGTGGCGGGCAACCGGCTGCCGCAAGTTTCCGAAGGCGAGCGGCTGCGTTTGGAAACGATTCGTCCCGAACAGCACTTCACCGAGCCGCCACCGCGCTACACGGAAGCGACTCTGGTAAGAGAACTCGAAGATAAGGGCATCGGGCGACCTTCGACATACGCCGCGATCATTTCCACAATCGTCGAACGCGAGTACGTGAAAAAGGACCAGGGGCGATTTACGCCGACCCTGCTGGGCGAAAAAGTAAGCGACCTGCTGGTGCGGGCATTCGAGGACATCTTTGACGTCGGCTTCACCGCGCGACTCGAAGACGAACTGGATGAGATCGAAGAAGGAAAGCTCAAGTGGCGCGCTTCGGTGAAGGAATTTTGGGACCGTTTTGAAGTGGACCTCGAAACGGCTGCAGACGCCATGGAATCGTACAAGGCCGGCATTCCCACCGGGGAAAAGTGCGAAAAGTGCAGCCAGGGCGAACTGCTCGAACGCATCAGCCGGCATGGCTTTTTCCTCGGCTGCTCGCGCTATCCCGAATGCGATTACACGCGCGATTTGCCCGAAACGGTGGGTGAGGACGAAGGCGATGTCGGCACGCAGTATTGCGACGAGTGCGGCAAAGAAATGGCCGTCAAGCGGGGGCGCTTCGGGACCTTCCTCGCTTGCACGGGATATCCGAATTGCAGAACCACGCGGCGACTGGCGAGCGGCACGCGCAGAGTACTCGAACCCGATGTGCGCCTCGATGAAAAATGCCCCGAGTGCGGCGCACAATTGCTCAAGCGGCACGGCCGCTACGGCGAGTTCATCGGCTGCGAGACCTATCCGAAGTGCAAGTACACGCGGCCGGTAACCCTGGGAATCAAATGCCCGAAATGCAACCAGGGGGAGTTCGTTCGGCGCGGGACGGCGAAGGGACGGGGGCGCGGGCGAATTTTCTATGGCTGCAGCCGCTATCCGGATTGCGATTTCACCACGCCTTACGAGCCGATCAACCAGCCCTGCCCGAAATGCGGCGCGCCATTCATCGTCCGGAAACGCACCAAGCAGGGCAACTTCCAGGCGTGCATTCGGGAAAATTGCGACTGGGAAGCTGCGGCACCCGAGTCCCAACCGTTTGTCCATCCGCAAGAACCTGTGGGAGCGGGCGCACCGGCACGCACGTAAGTTGAGACTCCGCGTAGCTGCTTGGCAGGCTATCCCGCTTTACTGCTGCTGATTTGTCGTCGTGGGCGCTGGTGGCTGCCCGTTCGACGCAGGCGCGGCCGCAGCAGGTGGTGGCGGAATGGGAACATTTCCGTCGAGCGCGAACGTGTAGAGACGGCCCTTGCCCGCGCGCCCCGCGAGAACTGAAACGTATTGCTTTCCGTCCAGCATGTAGGTAACCGGATTTGCGAATCCCTGCTCGAGCTTCACACTCCAGAGCTTCTCGCCTCTGTCTGCGCTGAAGGCTTCGAATTGTCCGTCACTAGAAGCCGCGAAGACCAAATTGCCGGCGGTCGTCATCGTGCCACCGCCGCTGGTGGCGGGAACCCGCCAGCGCTCGGTCTCCGTCACAGGATCCCAGGCGAGGAGAAATCCGCCGGCCGAGGGCGTGGGCGGAGGAGGTGGTGGAGGCGGCGTTCCGTTAGTGTCGGCCGAGCGCCTGGTGGATCTGAACACGATTCCCCAGTTGTACTCTCCCACCTCGGGCTTAAATTCCTTGGCCTGAACGTAGTTGAAACTGCTGGCGAACCCAGGGGTAACGTACACCAGCTCGGTCTGCGGGTTGTAGGACATGCCCTGCCAAACGTGCCCGCCGCCTGGACCGGGCCAGATGATGGTGCCAGTCGTCCCGTAGTGCGCCTCGGGATTGATAATGGGGCGGCCGGTTTTGGGATCAAGGCCTTTGGCCCAGGTGATTTTCTGAAGCGGCGCGGCAGAGATAAACCGTCCGGTCTTGCGATCGAGAACGTAGAAGTAGCCGTTCTTCGGTGCTTGCATGATGACGTGGCGGAGGCGTCCGTCGATCTTTAGATCTGCCTCGACCAGGTCCGCCACCGAGTCGTAGTCCCACTCATCGCCGGGTGTGGTCTGGAAATACCAGACGAATTTGCCGGTTTCTGGCTTCAAGGCGATGATCGAGCAGATGTACAGATTATCCTGGCCCACCGCGCTGCGATATTTCTGGACCCAGGGGCCGCCCTGACCGGTTCCGAAGTAAAGCAGGTCGAGTTCAGGATCATAGGAAATCGCGTTCCACGGATTGCCTCCTCCCCCCAGCTTCCACCAGTCGCCCGACCACGTTTTTGCAGCAACCTCCATTGCTTTGTTCTCAAACGGCTTCGACGGATCGCCGGGAACGGTGTAGAAGCGCCAGATCAACTTGCCGGTTTCCGCATCGTAGGCGGAAATGTAGCCGCGGATGGCGAATTCTCCACCGCCATTGCCTATGATCACCCTGCCCCGGACCACAAGCGGCGCGCCGGTGATGCTGTAGTCTGAATCTTTGTCAGCGGTCGGAACTTCCCAGACGACTTTCCCGGTTTGGGCGTCGAGAGCGACTAGCCTTGCATCGAGAGTGCCGACGTACACTTTGCGGTCATAAACGGCCACGCCGCGATTTCCCGGACCGCAGCAGAGGCTCGGCCCGGTGCGGACCCTATGCGGATTTCCAGCCGAGCCTGGCGGGAAATTCTGATGCCCGACCTGAGGATCCCAGCGCCACTTCTCTTGCCCGGTACGGGCATCGACGGCAAACACCACGCCCCAGGTCATGGTCGCATACAGAGTTCCGTTTGAAACGACCGGAGTCGCCTCGAGCGTTCCCGGAAGGGAGTTGGTGTCGTAGTACCAAGCCAGACCGAGCCGGTTCACATTGGTGGAGTTGATCTGATTGAGCGGACTATAGCGGGTCGCGGCATAGTTGCCGGCGTTCATCAACCACTCATCGCCGGTTTTGCCGGAGTTCCGCAGAGCTTGGTCATCCACGCTGCCAGGCTGCTGCGCCCAGCCGTTCGAAGCTCCGAGGACGACCACCAACGCAAGCAGGCGCCAAATATTTTCTTGCACGTCTCGCACTCCTTAAGCGTCGCCGCACCCGGCGTTGCGCACTACTGCTGCTGATTCTGAGTAGTCGGAGCCGCGGCACCGGGAGGCGGGCCAGCCGGCGGAGCCATCGACGGCCGTGCCGGCATCGGGGTGTTGGCGTCGAGCGCGAACGTGTAAATGCGAGCCTTGCCGCCGCGGCCAGAGAGAACTGATACATATTGCTTTCCCTCGATCATATAAGTCGCAGGGTTCGCCAGTCCGGGCAGCAACTTTGCTGACCAGAGCTTTTCACCCTTGTCTGCGCTCAGGGCCACGAATTCTCCGGCATTAGTAGCTCCGAAGACAAGGTCCCCGGCCGTCGTTACCGTGCCGCCGCCGTTCATTCCCGCAACCCGCCACACTTCCCGTTGGGTGACCGGATCGCGGGCCTGCAGGAACGCCTCGTTGGCAGGGGGAGTCGGCAGATCTTCGGCTGCCCCTCCGGGAGGAGACGGGGGCCGCTGGAAGACGATGCCCCAGTTATAGACGCCAAGCTCGGGCTTGAATTCTTTCGTAGCGATGTACTTGAACGTGCTATCCAGCGAAGGGATGTAGACGAAGCCCGTGTTCGGGTTGTAAGACATCGCTTGCCAGTTGTGCCCCCCTGCGGGACCAGGAGAGGCTTCGATCGGCTCTTTTTCATAACGCATGCCCGGGGCCTCGTGCGGACGTCCGGTCTTCGGATCCAGGCCCGTAGACCAGGTGACCTTCACAAAGGGGGCACCGGAGATGAATTTCCCAGTCTTGCGATCGAGAACGTAGAAGTAGCCGTTCTTCGGCGCCTGCATGATGACTCTGCGGACCTTCCCGTTAATCTTCAAATCAGCCAGCACAAAGCCAGTGGTTGCGTCATAGTCCCACTCGTCGGCCGGCGTGGTCTGGAAGTGCCAGACATATTCGCCCGTGTCGGCCTTGAGAGCCACGATCGAGCAGAGGTAGAGGTTGTCCTTGCGCATGGGATCGCGGAAGCCCTGGACCCAGGGCCCGCCCTGGCCGACGCCAATGTAGACCATTTTGAGTTCGGGATCGTAGGCAATGGCGTCCCACACGTTTCCACCACCGCCGAGTTTCCACCACTCGCCCGACCACGTTTTCGCGGCGGCTTCCATGGCTTTGTTCTCAAACGGCTTCGACGGGTCGCCGGGAACCGTATACCAGCGCCAAATCTGCTTGCCGGTTTCGGCGTCGTAGGCGGTCACAAAGCCGCGAACGCCATACTCGCCGCCCGCGTTGCCGATGATGACCTTACCCCGGGCGATCCGGGGCGCGCCGGTGATGCTGTAATCCGCATTCTTGTCGCTGGTTTGCGCTTCCCAGACGACTTTGCCGGTTTCCTGGTCGAGCGCAACGAGCCTCGAGTCGAGCGTGCCGACGTAGACTTTGCCGTCATAGAGGGCGACGCCGCGGTTGGCAGGGCCGCAACAAACGCTCGGACCGATGCGGACCTTATTGGGATTGCCGACCGATCCGACAGGAAAATTCATGCGCGGGATCTGGGGATCCCAGCGCCACTTTTCTTGTCCGCTGCGCGCGTCCAACGCGACGACAACACTCCACGGCAGGGTTGCATACATCACGCCGTTCGAGACAATCGGGGTGGTTTCAACCGTGCCGCGGTCCGAGCCCGTGTCGTAATACCAGGCAAGACCGAGGCGGTTCACGTTCGATCGGTTGATTTGCGCGAGCGGGCTATAGCGCTGCTCGGTATAATCGCGGCCGTTCGAAAGCCAGTCATTGGCATCTTTCGTGGCGTTCAATAGTGCCTTGTCATCGATCCGGTTGCCGTCATCGGCCCAGGCAGCTACACCGGCTGCTAGGGCCGCGAGCAAGGCAAACGTCCACCATTTGTTTGCGGTTCGAATTCCCATGTCTTGGATTCCCCCTCGATCTGGCGGTTCGTTCAGAAAGGTCCCCGCGCGACCCGACATAATAATCCTGACGTAGCATTCTTGCTCGCGGTTTCTTACATTCCGGTAGTATCATGCGCCGGTTCGCGGAGGGCGCCGCATGATTCCGAGGATTCGGCAATGACACGGGTGTGGAGGTCCGCCGCACTTCTGGTGTGGGCCGCAATCGGGGCGGCGGGAGTTTCAACCTTTGCAGCCGGGCGGCAGGAAGGCAACGCTGCCCAGTCGAACCCCGAAGAACTGGAAAAAGGAAAGCAGACCTTCGAACTGACCTGTTCGAGCTGCCACGGACTTGACGGTGGCGGCGCCATGGGCCCGAACATTCAGGGCATTCCATTCCGGCTCGGCGCGGACTCAGTTGCCAACATCATCAAGAACGGAATGCCCGGCGGGATGCCGGCGTTTGGCGGCCAGCTGGATGCGCATGAAATCAAGCAGATCGTTGGCTACTTGCTGACGCTCACACGGAAAGATGAGGGCAAAGTGACCGGCGATCCGGAAGCTGGAAAAAAAGTTTACGCGTCGAGCGGCTGCGCCCGTTGCCACATGATTGCGGGTTCAGGCGGCGATAGCGGGCCTGAACTCAGTACGGTGGGCCAGTCACGCGGTCCGAATTATCTGCGCAACACGATCCTCTACCCCGGCACAGACTTGCCGCAGGAGCACGTGTTTCTTGAATCGGGAGGAAGGCTGGAATTTCTCTTCGTGCGTGTGGTCACCAAAGACGGCCGCACGCTGGAAGGCACGCGCGTGGCGGAGGATTCCTTGCACATCGTCTTTGAGGACGCCGAAGGAAACCTCCATTCGTTCCGCAAGGACCAGCTGCGCGAATTACAAAAGGAGCCGGGCAAAAGCACGATGCCCAGCATGAAAGGCAAACTCACCGATACCGAGATGAACGACCTGGTCGCTTACCTCGCTAGCTTAAAGGGAGCCCCATGAGACCCGCCCTCTGGATTGCGCTCGGTGTTCTTCTCACGACTCCGGTTGTTTCGCTTGGGCAAAACGTTCCGTACCAGCGCATTTTGCACGCGCAAGGGGAACCCCAAAACTGGCTGACCTATAGCGGGAGCTATTTCTCGCAACAGTATTCCTCTCTCAAGCAGATCAACCGACAAAATGTATCGCGTCTGAAGATCGCCTGGATGTATCAGCCCTCCAAGCCGGTCGCAAATCTAGAATGCTCTCCCATCGTGGTGGATGGAGTCATGTACATCACCGAGCCGCCCAGCACGGTAACGGCGCTCGATGTCCGGTCCGGGCTGAGGCTGTGGAGCTACAGCCCGACGCTTCCCGAACACATCGTGTCGATCGGCCTTTACGCGACCAGTCGCGGGGTGGCCATTCTCGACAATAGGGTTTACATCGGCACGGCGGATGCACACTTGATTGCGCTTGACGCAAAGACCGGAGCGGTGCGTTGGAATGTGCACGTTGCCGACAATGTGATGGGCTACGCCATGACCGGGCCGCCGCTGGCGCTCAAGGATAAGATCGTGGTCGGAATCGGGGGGAGTGAAGCGGCCGTGCGGGGATTCATCGATGCCTACGACGCCGAGACTGGCAAACGGCTTTGGCGTTTGTGGACCACTCCGCGGGTTGGCGAGCCGGGCGCAGAAACCTGGGGCGGAGGCGCCGAGCAGAGCGCGGGCGGGACCACGTGGAACAATGGCTCCTATGATCCCGACCTGAACCTTATTTATTGGGGCACGGGCAACCCCGCCCCCGATTTCAATGACGACGACCGCCCGGGAGACAATCTCTACACCTGCTCGCTACTGGCCATCGATGCCGACACCGGACGACTGAAATGGTATTTTCAGTTCTCTCCTCACGAGAATCACGATTGGGACTCGGACGAACCCGCGGTCCTTTTCAACGCCACAATCGACGGCAAGCCGCGACGGCTGGTGGGCTTTGCCAATCGGAATGGTTTTTATTACGTGATCGATCGGGTCACGGGAAAATTCATCACCGGTGTTCCGTTCGTGAAGGAAACCTGGGCCAAGGGACTTGATGCCAACGGCCGCCCGATCCTCGCACCCGACCAACAGCCGACTCTCGGCGCTGGGACTCTGGTCTATCCCAGCATTACGGGCGGCGTCGACTGGACCAGTCCTTCCTATAGTCCCGAGACGGGCCTGTTCTACGTGAGTGCGCATGAAACGGGCGCGTACTACATCAAGGGCACTGGCAAGATCGAACCTGGACCGCCGAAAGGAATCGTTGGCGGGGGAGGAATTCGTGCGCTCGTAGGGGAGCAATCCTACGGCGCGATTCGGGCGCTTGAAGCCACAACCGGCAAGCGCAAGTGGGAGTTCCCGTTGCTTGCGCCCGCCTGGGTGCCTGTGCTTTCCACGGCGGGCGGCCTGGTGTTTAGCGGCAGCGATGAAGGCAACTTCTTCGCACTCGACGCCGAGACCGGCAAACTGCTTTGGGACATTCAAATGGGCCACGCGGCGCGATCAAATCCGATCAGTTATGAAGTGGACGGCAAGCAATACATTTTCGTGACCGCCGGCAACGTCTATATCGCTTTCACGCTACCCTAGCGGAACTTCCCGGCTCGCAGTGACAGCTCGGGGATGTTCCAGAGCGATGGCGATTGCGTGTTCATCCCGGCCGCGCGAGCGGCGTTGACAGGACTCACCTAGTTTCGCCGTCGCGCTACACCCACTTGTCGATTGAGACGCTCAGCCGGTAGCTCATGTTCGCAAGCTGGTGATACGGATTGGTTTGGCCGCCGCAGACCACGAATTGATAGGCATCGGCTTTCGGCCACTTGGGGATGACTGAGTCGTCGGTCAAATTCGCCGCCTCCGGACCCCGCGGCAAGCCGCTGAAGAGCATCGTCTTGACGTCTTTGACCGTAACCGTCGTGTTTTTCTGCAGCCAATCGGCGATGTCCTCCTTGGTCTTGAAGCCTAAATCTCCCAGCCCATTGGCCACAAGCGGGTCCACGATGAACAGGGCGCCGAACATCGAAGCGAACGGGGCGACGTTGGCGGACATCGCCTCCTGGTAGTGCGGGATCGGTTTCATGCCCAGGCCCTTGCCTCCCTGGCCCTGCGTGATATTGAATCCGAAGAAGAAGCTGATCACGTTCTCCTCGGGCTTAAAGCCCTTCTGGACGTGGAAGGGCATCCAGGGGCTGTCCTTTTCATTCTCGGGAATGATCAAGTTGTTGTAGTTGATCACGTTGCCCTGCGAACCCATATAGGTCTCGCCGGCGACGCCACCGCCATCCAGGTTCTTCGACATCAGCGTCCAGGCACGCCCGATCACGGCATTGGCCTGGTTGAACGGGCCCATCGCGCCAATGCCGTAGTTCATCTGCAGCTTGTCTCGAATGGGGCCATTGATGATCGCGGCCGAGACGAGCGAGTTGGTCGAACTGAACAGAGCCGAGATTCCCGTCGAACCGATGGCCAGAAGCGTCGGGAAATAGTCCGGGATCGCGCCGGCCATTACGGCATTGACCGCCACCTGCTCGACTGTGTAGCTCCACTCGGGAAACGCGCCGCGTGCTGGAGTCATCTTGCCTACGATTTCGTCGGGTTTGTGGCTAGTGCCTTTGAGCATCGCGTCTACTTTCTCGCGCGTCGGCAGGATGATGGGCATGAAGTCGGTCATGCCGTTATCGAGGAACCGCTGCTGCAATTCGTCCGCGGCGCCAACGAAGGTGGGAGCACCGGTGGGAGGAGTGATCGTACCCGATTTCGACTCCTCCGGCGTGAGCGGATCGGTGAGCGCGCCGATGACCTCCTTCATCAGCGGTTTGCCGGTAACAGGATCGTTGCCCTCAAGATACGCGTACATCTGCTCGTCCGTCTTGCCCCACACGGGGTGAGGGGTGAAGCAGATACGTTCGTGCGGCATTCCGCGCTTGGCGGCATTGGTGAGCGCCAGATCTTTGAAGGCGATCGTCACCATGGGCGCCGTGGGAATCCCCATCTTTTCAATCTGTATGCAGTGACCGACGGTCGCTGGTGTGCAGGTGCTTCAATGACCAATGGCCATGATCACGCCATTGGCCTTGGCCTTGATCTCCGCCATCAATTTCGGATCGTCGTCAGCGAATCCACCCGCTTTCAGCCGATAGACGGTGGTGACGCTGGGCATGCTCTTCTTGAACCAGATGGCGATCTGGTTCAAAAAAGCATCCGCGCCCGGAAAACCGTCCGAGACCAAGTAAAGCGTCTTGCCATCCAGCGTGTCGAGGCGCTTCGCCATGGGAACCAGGGTAATCGGGGGCGGCATGCCTCGGGGGTTGAGGACCTCCAGCTTGGGGCCACCGGAACTGGCGATCGTTTTCTTCTGATCGGACTTCGTTGCTGCCAGCGCGGGAACACCGGCCAACGCCACCGGCGACATTCCCAATATCGCCAGCAAGTTCCTTCGATTCATCATCCACCCCCTGAAGGGTTTCGTATGCCCCAGCTATGAGCCTTGGAAAAAATTCTTCCTCACGTCCGTTCGTCTACTGAGACGCTCAGGCCATAGCTCAGGTTTCCGGCCTGCGGATAAGCGTTGGTTTCGCCGCCCGCCACCACGATACGGAAATCGGAAACATGCGGGAAATGCGGGATCACGGCGTCGTCAGGCAGCTTGTACCAGGTAGCCCACGGCTCGTCTCCGTGCAGGGCGCGCGGACAATCGAACAGATAGGCGAAGTTTCGGCTCTTGTAGTCTTTCACGGTCTGCGTCGTATTCTTGTGCAGCCAGTCGAAGAGTTTGTCCTTCGTGTCATGGCCTTGCTCTTTGAGCCGCGCGGCAACCAGCGGATCGGCGATGATCAGCGCGCCGAAAAATCCGGTGAACGTGCTGAAGAGCTCGCTCACCTGGTAATCGAACTGGACGTTCTCATTCACGCTGCTGCCGCGGGCCACCTGGCCCGGCACGACTCCGAGCCCTCGGAAAAAGCTGACGATGCTCTCCTGTTCCTTAAATCCGTGCTGCACGTGAAACGGCGGCCAGCGCCTTCGGTCTTCATGTTCTGCGATTACCACGTTGTTATAATTGGGTCCTCCCTTCGGTCACTTCTCGGGCCGCACAGACCCCAACAGATTCATCGTTCAGTAAATTCTTCGCTGTGCGTGACGAACTCCGGATAGGCGCCGGCACCGAGATCGTGGAGGTCCATTCCCTGGCGCTCGCCTTCGGCGCTCGCTCGCTGCGGGTACACGCGGTCGAGCAGCCAATTCAGACCATACGTCAGCGGCAAAACAAACCCGATGAGCGTGGCGATACCCACCAATTGCGCCAGCCATTGGCCCGGACGAGCGGCGATCGCTTCGCCTGCTGCGCCGGATGCCTCGGCGGGCAGGCGCGCAAAAAACCCCACCGAAAGCGCACCCCACAATCCGCCCGTCGCATGCGCCGAGATCGATCCCCCCGGATCATCAACCGACATGTACACCTCAAACCACTCGACCGCGAACGTTACTAAAATTCCCGCGATCGCGCCGATCGCCACAGCCCCGAGCGGCTCGACAAACGCACACGCTCCGCTGCTCGCCGCGAGTCCTCCAATCCATCCATTTGCAGTGAGCGAGGCGTCAGGCTTGCCGAATCGCGCATTGGTAACGAGCGCGGCTGCCAGTGCGGCCGACGCTGCGGACAATATGGTGTTGATCGAAACCTGTACAGAACTCGCCGCTGGCAGGCCGTTCCAGACCATCGCTCCGGCCGAGTTCAGGCCCAGCCATCCAACCAGTACCAGCAGGCAGCCGAACAGAACCAGGACGCCATTGTGTCCTGGAATCGCGCTGGGCATTCCATCGTGCTGGTACTTTCCGCGGCGCGCGCCGAGGATCCAGGCGATCGAAAGCGCGGTCACGCCGCCTATGCCTTGAATCGTACTCGCGCCGCTGGTATCGACGAAACCTTGCCCCAGCCCGTAATTCGCGCCAAGTTGCGCCAGCCAGCCTCCACCCCATACCCAGTGAGCGAACAGTGGGTAGGTCCACCCGGCTAGCAGGATGCTTGAAAGGCAGGCTGCCCCGAGCCTCCAGCGCTCTGCTCCTGCCCCCAGGGGAATCGATCCGGCAAGGCCCGCGCCAAAGATTCCCAGCAGCGCGGCCAGTGACTCCGGTGAGCCCCCGAGCGCGATGTGATGCAAAAACAGATGACCATCGCCGAGCCAGCTCCAGGGCTTTCCGCCGATCATCACCACATGTGCAGGCTGGTTTGGATAACCCTGGAAGGCAAATCCACAAACGAAATAGGCGAGTGCGGCAATCGAAATTACGCACAGGGACGACATCATCAATTGTGCCGCGCTGCGCGAGCGGGCCAGGCCCGAGTTGACGAGCGCCAGTCCCGCTCCCGCGAGAGGAACCAGCAGAATGAAAATCAGGCAGAAGGCTGAGCTCGTGGCGGAGAATGTGAGCATTTACTCGTACTTACCTCTGCGGACTGGATGCGCGCGAGCGAACAACACGAATCCGATAATCTCCACGCCGACACCCGCGAGCACGAACGCCCCCCGCGGCACCTGCTCGGTGAGCAGCGCCACGGCAGTCAGAACGATTGCCCAACCCGACACCAATAGCAGGAATCCCAGAATCTTCATGCGGCAAAGCTCCTCACCGAGTGCGCCGAGGAGGTGTGCTGCTCATCCGGCGATGCGGGTTTCTCGGTGGGACGCGCAAACTCGGCCCACGCGGCGTAAGCGTAGCATCTGGCGAGAAATGCATCCAGCCGATTTTTGGGCTGTGCCGGCAGAAAGTCGATCTTCGCCGAGCGCACGCCTGCGGAAACGGACCGCTCGGCGAATGCGATCAGTTCGCCGAGGCTTGGTTCGGAGTCAATGACACGGTGACCGGCTGGCTGAGCTGGAAGTCAAGCTTCGTCTCCGACGGAACTCGCACCTGCTTTCCATGCGTCGCGGCTTGATAGGCTCCGCCCCCGGCGCCCCCCACCCCAGCTCCAATGGCCGCTCCCTTTCCACCGCCTGCGATCGCGCCGATGATTGCTCCGATGGCCGCCGCTCCTCCCACTTTTTCCGCTGTGTCCTGGCCGCGCGAGGAGCCGCTGAGCGAGTACGTGCTGCTGACCAACGAATAGGATCGGCCGCGGAATTCCAGTTTGACCAACTCCAAATGCAGTTCGCTTTTTCCGGCAAATCGCCCCGCGGAGCTGGCGGCTGCCAATCGGACGTACACGTCCGCTCCCTTGGGCACCACCGTGTCGTCGCCGATCACAATGGGGCTTTCGACCGATGCGTGAAAGATTTCGCCGGGATTGTTCACAGAGGAGTCGACGCTGTCAATCATGCGCACTGTCAGGGTGCTTCCTGCGGGAATTTGAACATCCCTGGGCTGAGGAGGGGGCGGTGGCGCAGGCTCCGCAGGCGAGGCAGCCACGGCAGGCTGGGAAGCAGGCGGTAGGTCAGAAGCCGGCTCGGGAGTGGCGGCCGGTGCCGGATTTTCCGACGCCTGTGACCCCAGATCTGCTTCTGGCTCGGCGGGCCTTGCCTTCCGCGATTCATTCGCCTCTTTGTGCATGCCCTTCGCGTTGGGCTCTGGCGGAGCTAGGGACGGCTCGAGCGAGGTCGTAGCTTGCGCAGTTTCGACCTCGATCTGATCATTTACCTTAGAAACCCCGGGGGTCTGCGAGGCAATTTTGTAAGCGTCGAGGTGAGCCGCGTCGCTAGCGACACTGCCCGTAAGCGTAACCAGGCCTCGGGCCGAACTCACTTGAACATTCGCGCCCTTCAGTTGCGGGTCTGAAAACATCTGCGACTGGATGTTGGTCACGATGGCCGCGTCGTTCGGCGATTTCGCGCAACCCGCCGCCATCACGGCTGCCAACACTGCGACCGCGAGGATCGATCTCCCGCCCATTGCGCCATCTCCCATTATCTTGCTTTTACTTACCGCCTGGCCGCCGGAGGGCCGGCGCCGGAGCTTGCCGCAGTCTACTACGATGCGGATGGGCAGCTTAGGTGCTGTCCTCGACTTTCGTTGTGTTGCTTCGCGCGCGCCCAAGGCCACTTTGGGAGCGCTACAGGCCTCACAACTTTTTTCCGCGAGGCGGGTTTGATTCCCCAGCAGTCGAAAGCAGTCGAAGTGCTATAGCAGTCACTTCCTACCAGTAAGGAGAAAGGGCATGCGCAATCTTAAAGCTACGGGTGTGTTCTTCTTTGTGATCTTAGGTGTGCTGGGACTGGCGAGTTGCAGTGGTTCGCCATCCAGTAGCCAAAATCCGGCAGCGTCGGAACAAGCCAACGTGTTCACCGTGGGCACCGACGCATCGCTGCCGAGCGTCATTTCTTGCCAGATCCTGGTTAGCGGTGTCACCCTGAACAACGGCACCACCAACGTGTCGGTGCTCACCAATCCTCAAGTGGTCGATTTTGCTCAACTGAGCGGCCTGCATCAGCTTCTGGATTTGAACGCCGTTCCGACCGGAACGTATTCATCGGCCACGGTCACGCTGGCCAGCCCGGTCATCGGCTTCATCGACACGGCGAACAATCCGCCGACGATCAACACGATCAACGGCACGCTGACCCAGTCAAGCGTCACAGTGAATTTCGCCAATCCCTTCGTGTTGAATGCGGCCGATCTGGTTGGATTGCGGATGGAATTTGATTTGCGCCAATCGCTTCAAACCGACGCGAATGGCCAGATCACCGGAAACGTAAATCCCGTGTTCCACATGCAACTGCTCAACGCCGCAGATTCGGAGGTCTCGATCGATGACTTTCTCGCCGGCGTTGTCGGCGTGACGGGCGACTCCTCGTTCATCGTGCAGGGACCGAAGGGGCGCCAGTGGACCGTCCAGACCGACAGCAGCACGGTCTTCGACGACCCCAACGAGCCGATCAGCTCGTTCACTACAAACACAATCGTTCAGGTCTCAGGCCAGCTCGATCCGGTAAGTAAGGACATCGACGCGTCTGAAGTGGAAGTCGTTTCCAATGACAACTTCTTCCTGGGCGGATTGTTCACGAGCATTCGCCCGCCCTCGGGTCCGGCCACGCAGGCGGATCTGTACGTGCGCGCCGAGCTTCCCGACATCAATGCCTTCCAGGACGGGCAGATCACCACGCTTTCCTTGAACGGCAGCGAAACATACAAGATCGCGAACATCAAAAATCCCATCACCACGCTCTTGTTTAATAATTCGCTGCTGGCAGCGGGGCAGTCGGTTGGCGTGGGCGGAGCGCTTGTCACCAACAACGGCGTTTCCACGCTCACGGTCCACCGCGTCGTCCTGCGCCGGCAGGGGCAGGCCGGACCGTGGGTGCCCGGGAGCACCGTGGTCGAGAACGGAAACAACGGCAGCTTTCAGTTCACCGACAATTGGACGGCCGGGGTGCTGCTGCCGAATCCGTTGACCGTGTACACCACCAATGCGACCAACTTCATCAACCTCAGCGGACTTTCCGCCTTGAGCGGGTCCCAGCCGATTCCGCTTCGCGTCGTGGGCTTCATCCTGGTGGACTCCACGACCAACATGCCGGTCATGGTCGCACGCAGCGTCGAGGAGGTTACCGACTAGCAGCCTAGATAACTTGTTCGAGGCACCCTTCGCCGCCCTGCGGCCTCCCCCGGGGAAGCCGCAGGGCGGCGTTTCTACTCAGGTGATGCCAAAGCGAAAAGTCGGAAAGCCGGCTCTGGCTGGCTTATTCGGTCCGCACAGCCACAAGCTGTCTGCCGCTGACCCGCACCTCGATGGCGATCGGAGGACGAATTCCCGCTCCTTGCACAACATCGCCCCGCACCAGGCCTCCGTCGGAAGGTCCGCCGTAGCGAAGCAGATCGTAGATCGTGTGGTTGCACGTATCGACGACCATCGGATGCGCGGCCGGGAAATCGTAATCGTTGCGCAGTTTCTTGAGGTCGGTCACATAGTCGAGGTCGCAGGTGCCGTATGGCTCCCGCAGTGAAAATGCCCAGTAGCTCCCGTTGGGCAGATGCACCACCATGGCAGGCACCGGACCGGCCGTGATCGAATCGGGAAACAAGAATCGCTTGCTCGCCCATGGTTTCGCCAGCTCCTCGGTCGTGGCTATGGGGCCGGGGCCAACCGGCAAATCTTCCGCGGGCTTGCCGGCCGAAGCTGCGTTTACCGCAGCCGCTGCCGGTGGTTCGGTTGCTGCCGTGGCCGCAGGGGAAGGGGAAGGAGTGCGATGCCAAGCAAACAGAGCGCCTCCCACGGAAAGCGCTGCCACGGCTGCTGCTACGATCCAGGTCGACTGCTGCGAACGACGATCGTGCCGCGGCGCAGCCGGATCGGCGGGCGGTCGATCGGGCGGTCTGCTTTTCCGGGGCTCGGAGGGGACGCCGGGAATGCTAGGCTGTGCGGGCTTGAACGCGTCTTTTTTCTGATCGTCCGGCATGCTGGGTACCCGGCAACAACTTTCTCAGCATGAATGGCCGTTGCGCCAAATGCAATAAGGCGATGGTACCGCGTGTTTACGCTTTGGCATGCTGCGCATCGCTCAGGCAGGACGGTCCAGACGTATGGAGTGATGCGCCACGTACTCGTGCAGGTTCGCTAGCATCAACAATAAATCCAGCATCCGCTCGCGCTGCTCGGGAACAGGCTTGCCAGCTCCCTCCTCCAAGTTTTTCACAATGAGCAGCGCATCGTTCAGCAGCCATTCCAGTTCGGCTCGAGTCAGTGGCCTCTGGTCGCGGCAGCGAGTGAGCGTGTCGGTGGTGCGAACCAACGCCTCATCGAGAAAATGGTCGAGGCAAAGTTGCTCGCTGGCCAGCGCGGCTGGAATCGAGTTTGCGCAGGTCCCCCTGCGGCAAGTTCGCACGGCGCCCGCATCCATGGCACACCCCGCTCGCCCCGAGAAGCGTAATCACCGAGGCACGTGCCGCAGAGCCTATCACAATTTTGTCGTCTTCGGGGGCGCGCTGTGCGCCCGGTGGATGGACGAAGGTCGGTTTTCTCTGAGGCTCGAAAGAGCGCGACGAGGCGGGAACAACTCAGATGGGTTTGGAAGGTTTGCCGGAAACCTTAAGCGCCACGGTTTGCCCGTGTTGGTGCAGGATCTTGACCTTATCGCCGTACTGATAGCCACCCTTATCCACCCTCGCTTGCATCTTGTCCTTTAACGGCGGCGTGAATGTAAAGGTGTCGATCCTCATCCCATTGTCCTGTTCGCGAACGGTGATCGACTGCGCATCGGCATGAATCACCCGAGCCTTGAGCCACTCGCTGCCCGGCAGCTTTGGTTTTGGCTTAAGAGCATCGACTGTGTGCACGACGATCGGCGCAGCGATGGCGGTGCCGACCGCTTCGGCTTGCGCGTGGGCCGGGGGGGTTGACAGCCCCAGTGCCGCGGCAGCGATCCCGGCTGCCAGCGCTATCCTATAGCTCTTCATCGAAGGAAATCTTCAGCGACTTCAGAAACTTGATGTCTTGCGGGGTGATCTCGACCTTGGGCTCATCTTCTTCCAACACTTCGTCATCGACACGAATGTGCAGCGATTCCAGGAAGCGCCGGTCGTGCGAGGTCATCTTACCGTCGTGTGCCGGCCGCCGCGCCAGCCCGATCGTGGCATCGAGCTTCAGCACGATGTCAAAACCTGCAGCGCGAACACCCGAAATCGCTTCGGCGATGCGCTCGGAATCCGACACGCTGTCGTTGATAGCGTGTCCCAGTTCTCGCAGCAACTGCTTCATATGATCGTCGAGTTGCAAGGGCGGCGGACCTCCTGGAAGATTCCTACAGCAATTCTAGGGCTGTGGCAAGGGCGAAACAAGCGATCTTGTGCTCGGCGATTCCCGTAGGTTACCTCCTCTGGTCCCTCTGGCCGAAACCGGGCTCCGCGCGCCAACAGCTCGTCTCTGTAATACAATTTGTGGATGCCCTCGAACATGCTGCCGGTGCTCTGGCGCGCCGTCCTAGTCACCCTCAGGACCCTCTGGCGCCTCGCCCGCCAGCTGTTCCATGAAGCTACCGGTGCGTTATTCGGAGTTTTTGCCGCCTGGGCCGCTTTCGCCGCATGGAAGCAGTGGAAGCAGCGTCCCGCTCTGTGGCTGATGGCCTTTGCGATCGCCTATGCCGTGACCATGGCGATTTTCTCGGTGGCATCCTTTCGCCGTGCGCGCCGGGTGCGCTGATGACTCAGTCCTCTAAAAAACCGGACTCGACAGACGCCCGCCGCTTCGCCAGCTCGGGTCTGTCCATACCCCCTGTCTTTTCTCCGGAGGACCTTGGCGATTGGGACGCTGAGCGCGATCTCGGCTACCCCGGCCAGTTCCCGTTCACCCGCGGCATTTATCCCACCATGTACCGAGGCCGCCTCTGGACCATGCGCCAGTACGCCGGCTTCGGCAGCGCCGTCGAATCGAACCGCCGTTATCGCTACCTGCTCGAGAAGGGTCAGACCGGCCTTTCGGTCGCCTTCGACCTGCCCACGCAAATCGGCATGGACTCCGACCACCCGCTGGCCCAGGGAGAAGTCGGCAAAGTCGGCGTGGCGATCGATTCGCTCGAGGATATGCAGACACTGTTCGACGGCATTCCGCTTGAGCGCATCTCCACGTCGATGACCATCAATTCCACAGCCGCCATTCTGCTCGCGCTGTACGTCGCCGTCGCCAAGCAGCAAGGCGCGAACCTCGCGCGGCTTTCCGGCACGGTGCAAAATGACATTCTCAAGGAGTACATCGCGCGCGGAACCTACATTTATCCGCTCGGTCCCGCCATGCGCATTGTCACCGACATTTTCGCCTGGTGTCGGAGCGAGCTGCCCGCCTGGAACGCGATCTCGATTTCCGGCTATCACATTCGGGAGGCCGGCTCGACCGACGTTCAGGAGGTCGCCTTCACTGTTGCCAATGCGATCGCTTACGTCGAAGCGGCCGTCTCGGCTGGCTTGCGGGTGGATGAATTCGCTCCGCAGCTTTCTTTCTTTTTCAACGCACACAACGAATTCTTGATGCAGATCGCCAAATTTCGGGCCGCGCGGCGTCTGTGGGCGCGCACGATGCGCGACCGCTTCAAAGCGCGTGACCCGCATTCGATGATGCTGCGTTTCCACGCCCAAACCGCCGGCTCGGCCCTGACCGCGCAGCAGCCTGAAAACAATCTCACTCGCGTGGCGCTCGAGTGCCTTGCCGCGGTCTTGGGCGGCTGCCAATCGCTGCACGCCAACGCGCTGGACGAAGCGCTGGCCTTGCCCACAGAGCAATCGGCGCTTCTCGCCCTGCGCACGCAGCAGATCCTCGCGCAGGAGACCGGTGTCGCCAACACCGTCGACCCGCTGGCTGGTTCCTATGCCATTGAGAAACTGACCGACGAAATCGAGTCGGGCGCACGGACTTATCTGGCAGAAATCGATGCGCTGGGCGGCACCGTGCGGGCCATCGAAACGGGCTACATCCAAAGGGAGATTCAGAAATCCGCGTACGAATATCAACAGGCGGTCGAGCGCGGCGAGCAGGTGGTTGTTGGGGTGAATCGCTTCTGCTCGGAGAAGGAGCAGCCCATTCCCACCCTGCGCATCGATCCTGAGATCGAGCGCTCCCAGATCGCGCGTCTCCGCGCGCTTCGCTCTCGCCGCGACAGCCAGTCAGCGCGCGCCGCCCTTGAGGGCGTCGAGCGCCGCGCCCGCACAAGCGAAAATCTGCTGCCCGCGATCGTTGCCGCCGTCGAGGCCTACGCAACGGTCGGCGAAATTTCCGACGCACTCCGCCGCGTTTTCGGCCAGTATCGAGAGACCGTCGTGATTTAGGCGCGATCCTCGCAAGGGCCGATCTCGACCGGGACGCCTGGAAGTTCTGACCTCCCTGCGCGTGCAGTCACCTGCTCGGAGAGCACCAGCAAACTTGCGCCTCGCCCATGACGACACGAGCGCGATGGTCCTGCCACCCAATCCCCGAAAGCCATAACGTTGATTAGAGGTTTCTAAATCAGGCGAGAAAATAGAAGCCCGGCCGACTCTGGGTCGGGCCGGGCTTTAGATTGCTCTTTGATCGCCCAGGCGAACCGGGGCAACTCGGATGAGACAGGCCAGAACCCGTGAGGTTTTCACCCTTCAGCCGCTTTCGCAAAGCCTCCGGGCACCCCGAGCCGGCCCCGTGAGAGGCCGATTGAGCGCCGTACCTGTTACCGACACAGGTCGTGCACTCCGCTTCTTTAGAAAGGAGGTGATCCAGCCGCAGGTTCTCCTACGGCTACCTTGTTACGACTTCACCCCAATCATGAGTCATACCTTGGGCGTCTGCCCCCTTGCGGTTGGCGCGACGACTTCTAGTACAGCCCACTTTCGTGATGTGACGGGCGGTGTGTACAAGGCCCGGGAACGTATTCACGGCGCCGTTCTGATGCGCCATTACTAGCGATTCCAGCTTCATGCAGTCGAGTTGCAGACTGCAATCCGAACTGAGCGTGCTTTTTTGCGATTAGCTCCCCCTCGCGGGTTTGCGACGCTTTGTAGCACGCATTGTAACACGTGTGTGGCCCTGGACATAAAGGCCATGCTGACTTGACCTCATCCCCACCTTCCTCTCCGTTATCCGGAGCAGTCCTTGTAGAGTTCCCCCTTGCGGGTGGCAACTACAAGTAAGGGTTGCGCTCGTTGCGGGACTTAACCCAACACCTCACGGCACGAGCTGACGACAGCCATGCAGCACCTC